>NZ_CP089096.1:1248207-1560259 GCF_021172165.1 Flavobacterium channae
CTTTGTCAGCAAACACCATTTCCAATTGCATTAGACGAAGAGTTAATTGGTATTTTTGGAATCGAAAACAAACGAAAGTTATTGGAAGAAATTCAGCCACAATACATTATTTTAAAACCAAGTTTAGTTGGTGGTTTCAAAGGAAGTTTAGAATGGATTTCGATTGCTGAAAGTTTGAATATTGGTTGGTGGATAACATCTGCATTGGAAAGCAATATTGGTTTGAATGCTATAACCCAATTTACATACATACTAAATAATCCAATGCCACAAGGATTAGGAACTGGAGGTTTATACACTAATAATTTTGATTGCCCTTTAGAAATAAGAAAAGGTATGATTTGTTATAATCTTGAATTGAGTTGGGATGTTCCAAATTTTAATTAAAAAAGCTGTCTAAATTAAATTTAGACAGCTAATTAATTTATTTCTTTTTCGCTTCAGCTCCGTCTGTGGAAACTTCAACTTCAGTTTTTCCATCGGAATATTCAACACCATCAGAACTTACTTTAATTTTTGTACTTTCTTCTTCGGTAGCAGCTGCTGTTGAATCTGAAGAAGTTTGTTCTGTTGTTACTTCGTTCATTGGTTCTTCTTTTGATTCTTCTTTACAAGAAACAAAAAGTAATAATGTAAAAGCACTCACTAATAAACTTAATTTTTTCATAATTAAAATTTTTTATTGATTTGATTTACAAGATAATAAAAATAAATGAGAATGATTAGGTTATTCTGGAGTTATTCAAATTCTATCAAATGAAAAGCTTTTTATTATTCATGTTAAAGCAGTATTTTTGCATCAACATATAATCTTTAATTCAAACACATGTTACGTTTAAAATTACCTACTGACCCAAGATGGGCTAATATTGCTGAAGGAAATTTGGAAGAAATTCTAACAGACCATGCTTGGTGCGAATTAAAGGCTGCTTCAAATGCCATAATGTTAATTAATTTGTTACCAGAGTTTACTGAAATAACAACTGAGTTAACAAAAATTGCAAGAGAAGAAATGGATCATTTTGAGCAAGTTCATGAAATTATCAAAGCACGTGGTTGGGTATTAGGTCGCGAACGAAAAGACAGTTATGTAAACGATTTATTCAAGTTTATGAAACCCGGAAATCGAAAGCATTTAATTGTAGAACGCATGTTATTTGCTGCTATGATTGAAGCTAGAAGTTGCGAGCGATTTAAAGTGCTTTCTGATAATATTAAAGATGAAGAATTGGCTGTTTTTTATAGAGAATTAATGATTTCGGAAGCCAATCATTACACTTCATTTTTGCAGTTTGCTCATGAATTAGCAGAAAAAGGATACGACGTAAAAAAACGTTGGGAAGAATGGTTGGAATTTGAAGCTAAAGTTATTGCTAGTTACGGGAAATCGGAAACGATACATGGATAAAAAGTATGCAGTCTCAGTCTCAGTCTTCAAATATTCTGCGACTGTAAACTGCGACTGTCAACTATTCTTCGCTTCAATCCATTTACTCATGTACTTTGTGCTTTGTAAACTTTGATGTTGTAAAACACTTCCCATAAAGTTTTGATTGCGATGTTTCTCCAAGTCTGATAATAGCAATTCAATTTGATTCATGAATTGGTTTTCAAACAATTGTTTTTTAAATCGGTTTTCAATAATGGTATATCCATTTTCTTGAGCCGTTTCCCAAACATTTTCATTTGAATACAATTCAACAGTTTTTTCAATAAAATCTTCATCATTTGTAGCAATAAAACCATTCCAAGGAAAATCGCCATTCATAGCTTCGGCTCCCATTTTTGTAGTTACCGATGGCAAACCCAATTGCATCGCTTCAAATAATTTTCCTTTTAAACCGGCACCGTATGGAATTGGTGCTAGTAAAACTCTGGCTTTTGAATAGACTTCAGCTACACTTTCTGCTCTTCCTTTAATTAAAAAACCTTCCTTTTCGTTGTGTAATTGTTTCGCTTTTTCTGAAACATATGCACCATAAACATGAAGTTCAGCTTCTGGAAGATTTTTCTTTATGGTTTTCCAATTTTTTTTCAATTGGAGCACAGTTTGCCAATTTGGTTCGTGTAAAAAATTACCAATACTCACAAAGTTTTTTCGTTCAGAAAATTCTATTGTTGTCTTTTCAATTTCTTCATACAAAAAAGGAAGATAGAATAGTAGCGAAGAATCAATTTTAAAAACATCTTTGGCCAATTGCATTTCATATTCCGAAATTAACAACGTTAGGTCACAACGATAAATAGAAGCCATTTCGCGCTTGAAAACATCAGAAAGATAATCTTTGAACTCTAAATTTCTATTTTCTTTGAAAGCCAATTCTCGAGCTTTTCGTAAAAAATGTAAATCTTCGGTATCTAAAACACGTAACGCATTCGGACAATTTTCCATTACACGCCAGCCATATTGTTCTTCCATCATAAAACGATCAAACAACACAATTTCAGGATTTAATTCTTGAATTAGTGTGTCAAAACTGCTATCATTTAGTTGAATAGATTTGGTTTTAATTGAAATATGATTCAAATCAAAAGAGAAATCTGATTTTGCCGCTGAACATAAAAAAGTAATTTCATAATCATTATTTTGGAATAATGAAATAAGTTGCAACATTCTACTTCCAGCTGCTGTAGAATTTGGTTCAGGCCAAACAGTTCCTATGATTACTAAATGCTTCATGTAGCAAAGATAATTATTAAGTAAAAAGTAAAAAGTAAAAAGTAAAAAGTAAAAAGTAAAAAGTAAATTTGCATTAATCACTAACCACTTAATCCATGACTTTTTTTAAATTTTGTCCAAGTTGCGCTTCAACTCATTTTACATTTCCAGATAATCGTCGTTTTTTATGCAATGATTGTGGATTTACATATTATCATAATATTGCTGCGGCTGTAGCGATTGTGTTTACTTTTGAAGACAGCGTTTTGTTTACGGTTCGAAATGTAGATCCTGATAAAGGGAAATGGGATTTGCCAGGTGGTTTTATCGATCCAAATGAAACAGCTGAAGAAGCGGCTTGTAGAGAAATTCAAGAAGAGTTGGGAATAAATATCATCCCAACAGATTTAAAATATATTACAACTTCTCCGAATAATTATTTGTATAAAAATGTTCCTTACCGAACTATGGATATTTTCTACGAATGTAATTTGATATCAAATAGCATCAATATTAATGCTGAGGACGAAATTCAAGAATTAATTTGGGTCAAACGCTCTGAGATTGAATTAGAAAAAATAGGATTTGTTTCAATTAGAAATGTTATAGGAGAGAAGTATATAAAATAAAAAGCCCTGCATTTGCAGAGCTTTAGTGACCTCGACAGGGTCGTAACTTACTACATTATTACCTTTATTTATAAGGGTTAAGAATGGCTAATTTAAAAAAGGGGTAATTATAGGGGTAATTATTCATTAAACATCAATTTTTCTAGTTCTCATAAGTTCAAAGCATTTTTCAGAAAAAACAGGTTCTATTCCGTTTATAAAAACAAGCCATCCATAAATGTAGTCATGTACTAAACCTTCCATATTTTCTACTTTCTTTTTTATTAACTCATCACCAAAAAAATCTTTCCAATTAACTTTCATTTTTTTTAATGTATGATTTCTTAAACCATACTTATTTATGTAATAAACTTCAAGTCTTAATTTTTTTTTAATTCTCTTAGGTATTCTTGGATATTGTTCATCGAAGACAGTAAGTCCAGTAACATATTGGTTTTGTCCCCTTTTCATTATTTTAGTTTTTTTATTATTTATTTCAAATCCAAAACTTTCAATAATTTCAGTTATTTT
Organism: Flavobacterium channae; assembly: GCF_021172165.1. Taxonomy (NCBI): domain Bacteria; kingdom Pseudomonadati; phylum Bacteroidota; class Flavobacteriia; order Flavobacteriales; family Flavobacteriaceae; genus Flavobacterium; species Flavobacterium channae. Next base: position 1,252,006 of record NZ_CP089096.1, read on the forward strand.
AGATAAGTAAGTTATTTCAGAGTCCGAAGAAAAAGTTAAGTCATCAGCATATCTCGAATATTCAATATTTTCATCCAACTTTTCAAAAATCAAATCTATTTTTTTAAATATCATATTAGCCAAAGTAGGACTAGTATGAAATCCTTGCACAAGTTTATCATTAATAGTAACAATCTTAGATATTTTCAAAGCGATTTCTTCAATGAATCCATAATCTTTTAAAACTTCAATAACCATTTCTTTATTAATCGTTTCAAAGAAATTATTAATATCAATTGATAAAATATATTTTTTTTTAAGGTGCTTTTCAGCATTAGATTTAATACCTCTCCCTTTAATAAATCCAGTAGCACTTATAGGGGGGGAATAAATTCCATTAAGGTTTATATTTAAAATTTTAAGGCAATTTTTAAGACTTTCAGACATAGGTTTATAGATTACTCTATGACCTAATTCCTTATTTCTTTTAGGAATACAAAATCTATCAACATCTAAGATAGTAAAATCAAACTTTAGCGTTACTTCCCCAGAACAATAGTCATTGATTATATATTCATTATCAATTAATGTATTCAACAGCTTTAAGTCCATTCTTAGGTAGTTAGACAACCTTTTATCGTTCGTTATATCAAGTGGAGTCATAATAATAAAATGGCAGAGGCAGGGTAACAACTATTGGTTAATGCATACTCGGATACGAAATCATATCCAAAATTTACCCCTAAACCTCCGCCATAACTTTTCTTAGATTATCAATTTCTATGTGTTTTTCGTTATTCCCTTTTCGACTATAAAAAGAATCATTATTCCAAATATGTATTAAGGCAATTTTTTCTTTCAGGATATTAAAAGTATTTATAACCCTTACATTTTTTTCCTTAAATTTTTTTTCGTCACTTTCTACAAAAATATTAAATAAATTATAATTAATGTAGTCAGTAATTGACAAATTTTCATCTCCTTTAGGTACAATATAGTATTCAAATTCAATTCCATGATAAGATTCAAAAATTTCTTTTAATATTTCAGCTAGTGATTTATTTTGTATTTCTAATTCTTCAACATAAAAAATATGTTTAGCATTCTTATCTTTAAGAACCATTTTATTTATTAAATTCTTTAACATCTTAGATATTATTTCAAAGTCTTGTTTTTCATTCTTTAAATCAATAAAAAATGGACTTTTTTTATAAATTACCTCAAAATAAACTCTATAGTTCAAAATAGGTAATATTTTATAAAAATGTGTTCTAATATCAGGATGATTCTCACAAGCATGAAATCCTTTTTCAATTTCTTTTAAATACTCAATAAAATAAAGTTCATCTTTTAGTTCCTCTTTCAATAACTTAATCGCATCAACCGATAGATTTGGGGTATCGGTTTTTAAGCAACCATAAAGAAAAACAGGTTGGTCATTATTTATATGACCACTTTCGTCAATATAATAATTATATATTCTTTTAGGTTTCATTACAGATGATTAATTAAAGTAAATTTAGGCAATATAAGACCGTTTTACTTAATTATAAACAAATTATACAGAAAAAAATAAATCAGTTTTAAAATCAATTAAAAAACATAAAATAGTACACAAATAAAACAAACAAGCGGTTTAAATAATATTTATTTGTATTATCTAAATCCGCTTTATTATTATTTAATTACGCTTTGGCTATTTTCGTTTTTCTCTTTATTATACGCTTTGTTTAGTTTATTTAGTTTTTAGGTTATTATTTATTACCCTTATTATATAATCTATCTAATTTCTTCTTTAATTCCACAATTAATTTACCTTTATAGTCAAAATCATCAGTAATATTAGTTCTGTAAATATTAATAAATTCCTCAAGTTTTTTCTTTTTATTATTTGTAATAACCGATTCATCAAATAGTTTTACACTTTCAATTACTCCATATTTTTTTATTCCCAAAAAAGTTAAATAATTTACAAAATCCGAATACTCTTTTAGTTCTACTTTTTTCTCTTTAGAAATTACATTTACAAAAACTATATCATTAAAATATTTTTCAATAGCTGGTGGTATTAAATTCCAATTTTCTTTTATCTTTTCTAATGTATCAAATTTCCCTTTAAAAGTAGTTCCCGATACTTTTTTAGCATTCATCTCAAAACGTAAAAAGTAGAATTTTTTAAAAACATTTTCTTTAATATCATCCCAAATAGAATTTTTATTCATCTCTAAAAACTTATCATAGAAAATTAGTTTATAGTTAGTAAAATGGAAATACAAAGAAGTTTCTTCAATAACTTCTCTTTCTCCATTTCGGTATTTAATAAAACAATCATTTATACCTCTCATTTCAGATTTTAACAAGAGAGTTAGTCCAAGTTCTACTTTAGTAACCTTTCCAGTCAATAACTTATTAAAATCAGTATCAAGTTCTTTGGCTATAAGTTTAATACAATCAATATATTCTTCAAAATTCAAATCTTTTCTCGAATTTTTCTGATAATACCATTTTCTAATACTTCCTTTAATACTCAACGAAAAAGTATCGTTTTTTTCATCAGCAGTAAGTAATAATTTCAACGAAAAACTTTTTTTAGGTAGCCTACGGTTGTAAATTCTCGCATTATAAAAATATTTTTCATCAGGACAATTATCTACTTTTTTAGGCTTCCAAGTTATATTTTCGCTGGGAGAATAATCTTTTAAAATAATTTTAATATTATCTACCATGTCTATCTTTTTTCAAAAAATCTTCCAAATCTTTTCTCAAAACCCAAATAGTAGCTTTAGGGGATTTTTGAGATGCTTTTAATCCTCTTCCACGCATTCTATCAAAAGTTTTTCGACTAAATTTATACTCATTTAAAACTTCATCAACTCTCAATAAATCCGTATCCAATTTGGGTTTTATAGTATTCTTTAAATTTTCTAAACTTTTGGCTTTTTCAGCTTCCAATTCTTTTTTAGTTCTGGCTAATTCAAGAATTTTTCGTTTAATCAATTTTTGGTTTAGTTTTCCTTTATTATCGTTATTTTCCATATTAAGTAAATTTTACAATTTTCATTGCGTTAGATAGCATTTCATCATCAGAATTAACATAACGTTCCGTCATTCTTATATCTTTATGCCCCATCATTTTCATTATATAAAAGGGTTGTACGCCATTTTTAGCTAACATGGATCCAAAACTATGTCTAGCTACGTGAAAAGTAACTTCTTTATCAATTTTAGCTATTTTGGCAATAGTTTTTAAATCTCTATTTACAGAAACATTTTCTCTTCTTTCAAAAATAAAATCTTTTGGCTTTTTACTTTTTACATTACATTTTACTAAAAGCTTTATAGCATACTGATTTAATGGTACTTCTACAGTTCTTTTAGTTTTTTTCATTACAACAACTATTTTTTTAAAATCAATTATGTTTTCTTTTCTAAAATTCATTACATCAGAAAATCTCAATCCTGTATAACAACTAAATAAAAATAAGTTTCTTGTAATATTCAATCCTTTAGTTAAGTTTCCAAGGTTCAAATCGGCATTTTTTATACTTTCAATTTCTTTAGAAGTTAAGAATATAGTTTTTACTTCTTCTTTAGGTTTTTTAATATGTTTACAAGGATTTTCATCAATTAATTTATCTATTACAAACTTATTTAATACTGATGAAAAAGTCTTTCTTCGTGTAGCAATACCACTTACACCAATACTTTTTTCAGTGGCTAAATAATATAAAAAATCTTCAATAAATTTTACATTAATTTCGTCAAGTTCAATTTCAGATTTATATTCTTTAAGTTGTTTTCTAAATAGCGTATAATGATATTGTGTGCCTTCTTCAATTTTTCTAAATTTCTTTTTACAATATTCATCAAAATAATAGAAGAAGTCTTTTTTTAAATTATTACCATTTATTTTTTCTTTAATCAATTCTCTTGTAAAAGGTTTACCCGATAAATCTAATTCTATTAAATCATTATAAATTTTCTTTTCTTCAAGTTGTAATTTTTTCTTCAAAATAGAATTTCCAGCACCTTTAGGACAATTTTTATCAAAATCCCATTCACTTAATTGCACATACAATTTAGCTGGTAATTTCAACGTTTTAGAGTTAAAAATTATCAAGAAATTCAAGGGATAAGTATCGTCTTTACGTTTTTTATCCTTTCTTAAAATTGTTTTTACAGAATAGTGATTTTTCATATTTTTCAAAAGTTTTAAATTTATATATATTTTACATAACTCCCTAAAATTTTTTAAAAAGCCGTTTTTTATAATTTTAACAAAACTTTAACTTTTTAAATCTGGGTATGAAAAAAGCGACTATTTAGAAGTCGCTTTCATTATTAGTCTTATAATGGTATTATTCTTTTAAGCTGAAGTCATAAGTTATTCTTCCAACTTGTCTTTTATTAGAATTAGGTTGCCATTTCGTTCTTAAAGCAGCAATTTTAGAGGCATTCAATAAACAAGCGGAATTATTTGTAGTTCCATTAACTCCAGCAATTGCATTAATAACATCTCCATTTTCATCGACAGTAATTTCAACAACAACTTTTCCTTGTTCATTACAATTATATTCAGGAACAGGCTTTATTATTGCTTTTCTATTACCAAAAGAATTTTCTATAATATCATTACCAGTTCCAGTTCCAGAATAGATTTTATCTTTATTAGATTTTAGACTATTCAAAACATCACTACTTTTTACATTCGTTTTTATCGGTTCATTTTCAGTTCGATTAACTTTTAAATCAAATGCTTTTATTCTTTTTCCAAATATTTTTTTCCCTTTACTATTAGTTACAAAACTTGTTTCAGCACCATATTCATAATAAAATACGGAATTACCAATTACTTCAACTAAATCATCTGGATTAATGCTTAAATCATTATCGCAAGCACCACTATAAAAGGAAAAAGTATCAATAAGTATAAATGGTTTATTATTTTTAATCGAATAAGTTGTTGCCCATCCAATACAACCATTTAAAGGATTTTCTCTAATAGTTATTTCATCAGCACCATCATTATCTAAATCACCCTCATTTATTATCATTAGTTCATTAAACTCTCTTTTGATAGGGGTTATTTCATTATTACTAAATTTTACTTTATATGTATCAGGTTCTCCGTCTTCAACAGGATTTCCAAAGCCTTTTCTTTCAAGTTCAAAATATACATATTCAGTTATTCCATCTCCATTAAAATCCCCATATGTTTTATTTTCAACTTTGGTGTACTTTTCTACATTTTCATCTTTTAGACCTACATTTTCAGTTTTAGAATTATCGGCGTTTTTATCATCTTCATTTTTTATACCTCCAAGATTATCCCATTCGGATTTATTTATAGTTAGAAAAACATTTCCAAAAACACCAATAGAGATTTTTTCATTAATCCCGTTAAACTTTATTCTTCCAATAGAAAAAAGTACATAATTATCTACTGAAAGGATTTCTCCAAAAGCGTTTTTAGCAAATGGTAAAGCCATTAATTCAAAGCCTTTAGTTTTAGCTAATTCGTTTTTATTTACAATAAATTCATTAAAAACTTTATCCAAGTGATTTTCCTTTTTAGGATTAGTTATTACAGCAGAAATTATTACTAAAGAGAGTAAGGCTAATAGTATGTATTTAGATTTCATTACAATAAAATTTCCGCTAAAATAATAATTTGTATAATATATGCGGTAAATTTTAAGCGGTATTTTTTACAATTTTCGCTCATGGAAGATTTAGAAAAAAATATCGAACTTAAAATAAATCAGATTTCCCAAAAACTCAAAGAAATCAGATTATCAAAAGGTTACACAAGCTACGAGACTTTCGCATACGAAAACGAACTTAATAGAGTTCAATACTGGAGGATAGAATCAGGAAGAAATATTACATTAAAAACTTTAATCAAAGTGTTAGAAATTCATAAAATTTCTTTGGAGGAGTTTTTCAAGGATTTATAATAGTTGTCTAAACATCTACTTTACCATACAAAACTCCTTTCATATATTCCCCAAGAGAACCTATAAGGAAGAATAAAAATATACAAAACCTAATCAATAAAGTTACAATTAAGGTTTTAGTTAGTATTACAAAAAAGTTAGTAAAAAAAGTACCTATATTTTCAGGTTCGGAGATGTCAATTAAAACAAATTTATAATCTAATAAATTTTTCAAAAAAATATCATTACACACCAATGATATAAGTAAAAGTACAATCGCAGAAAAAGCTATAATCAATGACTCTAACAAAACGAATGTAAATCTTCGAGTAAAGTTTCTCGTTCTTATAAAATTAGGTTTTAAGTCAGGATTTTTAGATTCAATTATTTCTTTTTTATACTTTTCATTTCTATTTAAAAATTTATCAAAAATTAATATCAGAATAGAAATAAATAATCCAATAAAAATGGACAATGAAGTCATTAAAAAAGTTGTTATTTTTTCATCAAATAGTTTTTCTACAAAAATGGATATCAACAGACTTACAATCAAATAATATTTATTAGAAATCACAACTTTTCCAAAAGTCAATGTAGGGTTAGTTGAACCACTTTTTTCTAATAGTTCTCTATTTCTCCATTTATAACTTTCAGAAAGTATTTTTCCAATATTCTTTATTATGTAATTATTAATCTTCATCAATAAAATCTTCGGGATATACCTCAGGGATTACAGTATCTTTAAGAGTTTCAATAGCAAATTTTTCTAATTCTTTCCATTTTGGAATTCTATTTTCCTCTAAACCAATATAGTTCTCTAAATATATAGTTGCTTTTATTTTTAATAAATCATCATCAAGAGTAAATCGGGTTGGGTTAGATTTAGAAGTTTCATCTTTAATATAAGCTACTTGATTATTAAAAGATTCAACATAGCGTGCGTCATTTCCAGGCACTTCAAATTTAATTTTTTTCATAATTTTTCTCCAAAATGAAAGATTATTAAGATTTACAGTCTTATCACTCGAAGAAACAACTAATTTTACCGTAAAATTACCAGTGGACTTAACATCCTCATCTAAGTCGCTAATTAGATACTGATTAGAAAACACAAACTTTTTTATCGTGCTAATTTCTTTAAAATCCTTTTGCATTTCTAAAGGCATAAATTCAGATAAAGTAGCATTATATGTAAACTTACTTACTTTAAATAGGCTTTTTACAAACGGCAAAAATATATCAGCTATTTGATCAGATGTATAGTTTTGTAATATTAACACACCAGTACTTTTATCCATAGGAGTATAAAGCAAGAAATAAAAATTATCTAACAAGATTGTAGCCTTATTTAATTTTTTATTATCGCCAAGAGGGTCATTTAAATTGCCTTCTTCTTTTCCAGTATCATAAAGTCCTCCTTTAACTAATCCGTGTACAATAAAATTTTTAGAATCTATTTTTACATCTTCATTGATAGAACTTTTACTTTTCTTTACATAAAAAGCCTTTTTCTTCTGATTATTAATTTCAAACTTTCCACTTATCTTATTAAAGATGTGTTGTAGAAAGGTCTTCATTAATAAATCTTCTTCAATATTTTCTTTAGCGGTTTTTCTACCTGTATTATAAACTTCAGAGAATACCTCTCTAAAAGTAACTTCTTTATCAGCTTTTACAGAATTTAAGTTTATTTTAAAAAACTCAATTTTTGGATTTCTTGCCATACTATTTATACTTCAATATATTAATACTTACTCTACAAATTTATTAATTTTTAAGAGTTTTTTATTTATAGAAAAGCAACAATATATTATAGTTATAAACAACTTAAAAACAAAGGGGGTAACTACGGGGGAAATAAGCGTGGCTAATATTTACCAATAATGACGAATATTGTCCAATAAAAAACCCGCAAATAGCGGGTTTTAAAGGTTTTCAGAATTTTTTATTCTTATATTTAGTGACCTCGACAGGATTCAAACCTGTAACCTTCTGAGCCGTAATCAGATGCGCTATTCAGTTGCGCCACGAGGCCGATTTTGTGAGTGCAAATATAGATATATTTGTGTAAATTGCAAACCCTAATAAGAAAAAAAGTAAATAAAAATGAACTTACAAGACTATATTCGTGATATTCAGGATTTTCCAAAACCAGGTATTGGTTTTAAAGATATAACACCTTTATTAATTTCACCTGAAGCAACTGCTTTTTGCCTTGAAGCATTGGTAAATTCATTACAAAATCATAAAATTGATAAAGTAATTGGTGTAGAAAGTAGAGGATTTTTCTTTGGGATGCTTTTGGCACAAAAATTAAATGCTGGATTTATTCCTGTTCGTAAACCTAAAAAATTACCTTTTACAACCATTTCAGCTTCATATGCTTTAGAATATGGTACCGATACTTTAGAAATGCATGTAGATGCTATTAAAAAAGGCGATAGAATTTTAATTCATGATGATGTATTAGCAACTGGTGGAACTGCCAAAGCTGTTTGTGAATTGGTAGAACAACTTGGAGGAGAAATTGTGCAAATGAACTTTCTAATGGAATTGTCTTTTTTAAATGGAAGTGAGAAACTTGAAGGAAAAGATATTTTTGCCGCCATAACATACTAAATAAAAAAACCATCCGATTTAACGGATGGTTTTTTAAACAAACTAAACCAATATTACTGATTAATTAAAAAGCGTATTTGTTTTCGCTAATAATTTTTGCAGCAATTTTTTCACGAAGACCAATTACATTTGGCATGTTCGTATATTTTGTAAAACGTTTTAATCCCATTAACATCATACGTTGTTCGTCGCCTTCAGCAAAAGAAACGATTCCTTCTTTTCCTTTTTGGTTTACGATATCTACTGCATGATATAAGTATAATTTTGCCATAGCAATTTGCTCCTGAACTTTGTCTTCGCCTTCTTTTTTAGCTAATTTCTCTGTTCTAAGAATAGTACTTTCAGCCATGTAGATTTCGATTAAGATATCTGAAGCAGCCATTAATAATTGTTGGTGTGATTCTAACTCTGGCCCGTATTTTTGAACCGCAGCACCCGCAACCATTAAGAATACTTTTTTCAATTTGGCAATCATTTCTTTTTCTTCAGCAAATAATTCTGAATAATCTGGAACATCGAAAGATGGAATTCCCATTAACTCTTCAGCTACAGCCATCGCTGGACCTAATAAATCAACGTGACCTTTCATTGCTTTTTTCACTAACATACCAACCGATAACATTCTGTTGATTTCGTTAGTTCCTTCGTAAATTCTTGCGATACGAGCATCTCTCCAAGCACTTTCCATTGGAGCGTCTTCTGAGAATCCCATTCCACCAAAAATTTGAATTCCTTCATCTGTACATGCTTGAACATCTTCAGAAACTGCTACTTTTAAGATAGAACATTCGATTGCGAATTCTTCAACACCTTTTAATTCAGCTTCTTGGTGCGAATTTCCTTCACTAACTCTAATGTTGATTCTGTTTTCAATATCTGCAGCAGCTCTATACGTAGCACTTTCACCTGCATAAGCATTTGTTGCCATTTCAGCAATTTTAGCTTGAATTGCTCCAAAACTTGAAATTGGCGTTTTAAATTGAACTCTTTCATTAGCATAGTTTACTGCTCCAGTAATTGTTCTTCTTTGTGCTTCTAAACAAGCAGCAGCTAATTTAATACGTCCAACATTTAAAGCATTCATCGCAATTTTAAAACCTTCACCACGTCCAGCCAACATGTTTTCAACTGGAACTTTTGTTTCGTTAAAGAAAACCTGACGAGTAGAAGAAGAGCGTATACCTAATTTGTGTTCTTCATCTCCTAATGAAATTCCGTTTGATGGATCATTTTCAACGATAAATCCAGTAATATTTTTATCATCTTCTATACGAGCAAAAACGATGAATACTGAGCAAAATCCTGCATTAGAAATCCACATTTTTCCACCTGTGATTTTATAATGCGTTCCGTCTTCTGAAAGAACGGCTTTAGTTTTACCAGAGTTGGCATCAGAACCTGCTCCTGGTTCTGTTAAACAGTAAGCACCAAACCATTCGCCTGAAGCTAATTTTGGTACATATTTTTGTTTTTGTTCTTCAGTTCCGTATAAAGTAATTGGCATAGTTCCAATTCCAGTGTGCGCTCCAAAAGCTGTTGAGAACGAACCTGTAGCTCCTGAAATATAATCACAAACTAAAACAGTGTTAACAAATCCCATTTCCATTCCACCATAAGCAGCAGGAACAGCAACGCTTAAATAACCAAGTTCACCAGCTTTACGCATGATGTCTTCTGTTAATGCATAATCTTTCTTTTCAAAGCGCTCTTTGTTTGGCCAAATTTCTTTATCAACGAATTCGATAACCGAATCACGCATCATAATTTGCTCTTCATTGAAGTCTTCTGGTGTGAAGATGTCTTCGCATTTTGTTTCTTTTACAAGGAATTGTCCTCCTCTGATGATATCTGACATAACTATTTATTTTTTTAGAGAAAAGAAATCTTAATTTCTATTCATTATTGGTTAATTATTTTTTTGGAACACAGATTGAAGAAATGGATAAAATTTTAAAAACTTCTCTAATTTTTCCAATCAGTGTTCCTTAATTTTATTTCAAAAATTCAAAAACTCCTGCAGCCCCTTGTCCTGTTCCAACACACATTGAAACGATTCCATATTTGCTGTTTCTCAGACGCATTTCATCAAACAATTGAACTGATAATTTTGCTCCAGTACAACCTAGTGGGTGACCTAATGCAATAGCTCCACCATTAACGTTTACGATTTCTGGATTTAAACCTAACTCTCTTACAACCGCTAAAGATTGGGCTGCAAAAGCTTCGTTTAATTCAATTAAATCTATTTGGTCTTGTTTTAATCCTGCTTGTTTTAATGCTTTTGGAATTGCGGTAACTGGTCCGATACCCATGATTCTTGGTTCAACTCCAGATGCAGCATAACTTACCATTCTGGCGATTGGTTCTAAGTTCAATTCTTTTACCATTTCTTCGCTCATGATTAAAACGAAAGCTGCTCCATCACTCATTTGAGAAGAGTTTCCAGCCGTAACCGAACCATCAGCAGCGAATACTGGTCGTAAGCCTGCTAAAGCTTCTACTGAAGTTCCAGCTCTTGGACCTTCGTCTTTATTTACCACGTAAGATTTGGATTCTTTTTTACCGTTTTCGTTGATAAAAGTTTGTTCTACTGTAATAGGAGCAATTTGTTTATCGAATTTACCTTCTGCTTGTGCTTTTAAAGCTTTCATATGTGAATGATAAGCAAACTCATCTTGGTCAGCACGCGAAACGTTGAATTGTTTTGCAACTGCTTCTGCAGTTAATCCCATTCCCCAATAATAATCTTCGTGACCTTCTTTTGTAACTTTATAATCTGGTGTTGGTTTATAACCACCCATAGGAATATAACTCATACTTTCTGCACCACCTGCAATAATACAATCTGCCATTCCCGATTGAATTTTAGCAGTTGCCATAGCGATAGTTTCAACTCCTGATGCACAATATCTGTTTACTGTAACTCCAGGAACATCTGTTATTTTTAATCCCATTAATGAAATTAAACGCCCAACATTTAACCCTTGTTCTGCTTCTGGCATTGCATTTCCTACCATAACATCATCAATACGTGCTTTGTCAAAATCAGGCAGATCTTTCATCATGTATTCGATAGTTTCTGCTGCTAATTCGTCAGGTCTTTTGAATCGGAATAAGCCTTTTGGAGCTTTTCCAACTGCTGTTCTATATCCTTTTACTATATATGCTGTTCTCATTTTTTAGTTTCTTAATGGTTTTCCTTTAGTTAACATGTATTGAATTCTCTCTAAAGATTTTCTTTCTCCAGTTAATGATAAAAATGCTTCTCTTTCTAAATCCAATAAATATTGTTCAGAAACTAAAGTTGCTTCTGATAAATCACCACCAGCCATTACATAAGCTAGTTTATTTGCAATTTTCTTATCGTGTTCAGAAATGTATTTTCCTGCTTCCATTTGATCAGTTCCTACTAAGAACATACCTAAAGCTTGTTTACCTAATACTTTAATATCTTTTCTTCTTACAGGTTGTGTATAACCTTGTTCATGCATTTGTAACGCTACTTGTTTAGCTGTTGCAATTTGACGGTCTTTGTTTACTACTACGATATCTCTTCCTTTTTGTAAAACGCCAGTATCAAAAGCCTCATAAGCAGAAGTAGCTACTTTTGCCATACCTACTGTTAAGAAATATTCCTGTAACACGTTTAATTCTACGTCATTTTTACGGAATAAATCAGATGCTCTCAAAGCCATTTCTTTAGAACCACCACCACCAGGAATTACTCCAACACCAAATTCTACTAATCCGATGTATGTTTCTGCAGCAGCAACCGCTCTATCAGCGTGCATTGTTAATTCGCAACCACCACCAAGCGTCATTCCGTGAGGAGCCGCGATAACAGGAATTGCAGAATAACGACAACGCATCATCGTGTCTTGGAACATTTTGATAGCCATGTTTAATTCGTCATATTCTTGCTCGACTGCCATCATGAAAATCATTCCTAAATTAGCTCCAACAGAGAAATTAGCACCTTGATTTCCAATTACTAAACCGTTGTAATCTTTTTCAGCAATGTCAATGGCTTTGTTGATTCCTTGTAAAACACCAGCTCCGATAGAATTCATTTTTGAAGTAAATTCTAAATTGATGATACCATCGCCTAAATCGGTAATGATGGAATCGCTGTTGTTCCATATTTTTTTGCTTTCGCGAATGTTATTTAAGATAATGAAAGCATCTTGACCAGGAACTTTTTCAACTTTTTTGTTTGTGATAGAGTAGAAGTGTGTTGCTCCGTCTTTAACAGAATAGAAAGAAGTAGTTCCTGAAGCCACCATATCCGTTACCCAAGAAGCAGGTTGGTAGCCTTCCGCTTTCATTAATTCGATTCCTTTTTCAACTCCGATAGCATCCCAAATTTCGAATGGACCATTTTCCCAACCGAATCCAGCTTTCATAGCATCGTCAATTTTGTAAAAAGCGTCAGTGATTTCAGGAATTCTGTTTGAACAATATTGGAACATTGAAGCGAAGTTTTTTCTATAAAATTCTCCAGCTTTGTCTTTTCCAGTAACTAAAACTTTGAATCTATCGATTGGTTTTTCAATCGTTTTGGTTAATTCTAAAGTTGCGAAAGATGCTTTTTTATTTGGTCTGTAAGTTAAAGTATCTAAATCTAAAGTTAGGATGTCTTTTCCTTCTTTTTTGTAGAAACCTTGTCCGGTTTTACTTCCTAACCATTTGTTTTCCATCATTTTGTTAACAAATTCAGGAAGTTTGAATAATTCATGCGCTTCGTCGTTTGGACAATTTTCATAAATTCCGTTAGCCACATGAACCAAAGTATCTAAACCAACCACATCTACCGTTCTAAAAGTAGCTGATTTTGGACGACCAATTACAGGTCCAGTTAATTTATCAACTTCTTCAACCGTTAATCCCATTTCTTTTACTTGGTGGAATAAACTTTGGATTCCGAAGATTCCAATTCTATTTCCAATAAAAGCTGGAGTATCTTTAGCAACAACTGAAGTTTTTCCTAAGAACTTTTCACCATAACCATTTAAGAAATCTAAAACTTCATTTGAGGTTTTAGGACCTGGTATGATTTCAAATAATTTTAAGTAACGCGCAGGGTTAAAGAAGTGCGTACCACAGAAATGCTGTTGGAAATCGTCGCTTCTTCCTTCGCTCATAAATTGAATAGGAATACCAGACGTATTTGAAGTGACTAAAGTTCCTGGCTTTCTATATTTATCAACTTGTTCGAAAACAATTTTCTTAATGTCTAAGCGCTCTACAACTACTTCGATAATCCAATCTGCAGTTGCAATTTTTGACATATCATCTGTAGTATTACCTGTAGTAATTCTTGAAGCAAAACTTGGATGATAAATAGGAGAAGGCTTCGATTTTAAAGCATTTGCTAAGTGATCGTTTACTAATCTATTTCTAACGGCTTTACTTTCTAGAGTTAATCCCTTTTTTTGTTCTGCTTCGGTTAGTTCGTTTGGAGCAATGTCTAATAATAAGACTTCAACACCAATATTTGCAAAATGGCAAGCAATTCCGCTTCCCATAATTCCTGAACCAATAACAGCAACTTTTTTAATATTTCGTTTCATTGTGTATAGGTTGATTATTTGTCGTTATAAATTTTTTTGTCGGCAATTAGTTCGTTTATAATTTCAGCTACTTCCATAAAGTGCTTTAATTTTTCTTCACTAACATGCTGTTTAACAGTTTCGTTAAATCGTAAAACTGTCTCTTTAGAAAGTTCTCTTTTTTCTTTCCCATCTTTGGTTAAATGGATAATAACACCTCTTCCATCAGTAGGATTCTTTTTTCGTGCAATTAATCCTCTTTCTTCCATAGATTTTAATGTTCTTGTTAAGCTAGTTGCTTCCATTCCCATTTTAGGACCTAATGTAGTAGATGGAGAACCTTTTTCTCTGTCGATACTTAACAATGCAAAACCTGTTGCCATTGTAGCTCCGTATTTTGCTGCTTCTTCATTATACATTCTTGCAACTGCTTGCCAAGTTGTGCGTAATGCATAATCTATAGTTTTATCTTTCATATTGGTTTATAATCAAAACTTTTTCAAATATAAAAAAAAAATACTATGCATGCATAGTATTTTTAATATTTTTTTTAAAATTTAACATTTAAAAACAGCAAAACCCACAAAATGTGAGTTTTATCGTTTTTATCCATAGATTTTATGATACAAATCAGAATATTTTTCTTTAATAATTTTTCTTTTTAATTTCATTGTAGGAGTTAGATGTCCATCGTTGATTGACCATACATCTGGAGTAAGTTCAAAACGTTTTACTTTTTCCCAATTTCCAAATTTTTCATTACTGTGGTCAATTTCTTCTTGAATTCTATCAATTACCATTTGGTTTGCACACAACTCTTCGTTAGTGTTGAATTTAAGATTATGTCTAGAAGCCCAATCTCTAACGAATTCAAAATTTGGTTGAATAAAAGCAGCTGGCATTTTTTCGCCTTCTCCAATAACCATTATTTGTTCAATAAAACGAGATTGTTTGAATGTGTTTTCTAACATTTGAGGAGCAACGTATTTTCCACCAGAAGTTTTGAACATTTCTTTTTTACGATCGGTAATTTTTAGGAAACCATCTGCATCAATTTCTCCGATATCGCCGGTGTGGAAATAACCATCTTTTAATGCTTCTGCTGTTTGAGTTTCGTCTTTATAATACCCAATCATAACATTTGGACCTTTACATAAAATTTCTCCGTCTTCAGCAATTTTAACTTCTACACCATCTAAAATTTTACCTACAGTTCCAATTCTAAAACTATTATTTCTCATATCATTTACAGAAATAACAGGAGAAGTTTCTGTTAAACCATAACCTTCCATAACTGGAATGTTAGCAGCACAAAAAACTTTTGTTAATCTGGTTTGAAGCGCAGCACTTCCTGAAACTAATAATTCTAATTCGCCTCCTAAACCTTCTTGCCATTTTGAGAAAATTAATTTACGAGCTATTTTTAATTTGAATTCGTAGAAAGCTCCATTTTGTTTATATGGTTTGTATTCCATACCTAAATTTAATGCCCAGAAGAAAAGCGCTTTTTTGATTCCAGTTAAATCAGCACCTTTAGCATAAATTTTATCGTAAACCTTTTCTAATAATCTTGGTACAACCGACATTACATGTGGTTTTACTTCTTTTAAGTTATCAGATATTTTTTCAATACTTTCAGCAAAGTAAATAGAGATTCCGTAATACTGATATAAATAGGTCAACATTCTTTCGAAGATATGACAAATAGGTAAGAAGCTCATAGCTCTTGTATCACCTGCTCTTAATGGAACTCTTGGAGCACTCATTAAAACATCAGAAACAATATTTTGATGACTTAACATTACACCTTTTGGTCTTCCAGTTGTACCCGAAGTATAAATAATAGTAGCTAAATCTGTAGTATTTACATTATTTTTTCTGTCTTCAACAACATCCTGATTAGAATTGTCGGCTCCTAATTCTAAAACTTCTCTCCAGCTTTTACAGCCTTCAATATCATTATATGAGAAAACATCTTTAAGTAACGGAACATTTGCTTTTATACTTTGTAATTTTTCATACACTTCAATATCTGAAACAAAAACATATTGTGATTCCGAATGATTTAAAATGTATTCATAATCTTCGGCTGAAATAGTCGGATACATTGGAACAGTTTGTGCACCAGTTTGTAAAACACCAATATCTGTAATATGCCACTCCGTTCTGTTATTGGATGAAATGATTGCAATTTTATCATTTTTATTTACTCCTAATCGAAGTAAACCTCTTGAAATAGCGTTTGCTTTATCTAAATATTCTTGAGTAGAAGTTTTTACCCAGTTGTCTCCGTATTTAGTTACTAATGCATCTTTTAAATTATACTTCTCTAATTGATAGTATGGGAATTCAAATAAGCGTGTAATACTGTTCATAATTCGCAATTATTATTTCATGCAAATTATAAAAATAAAATTAATTAAGCAATTTTTTAAATTATTGATAATCTATTGATTAGTATTTTGGTAAATTAAAAATACTATGCTTGCCTACTAATTTTTTACTAATTGAGAATATGTAATGATGATTATTGAAATTAAAGCTAAAAATATTCCGAAATAATTCCATTTTGTCATTTTTTCCTTAAAAAGTAGAATTCCGGCTAAACTTCCTAAAATAATTACACCCATATTCATTCCGGCAAAAACTGTTGATGGATTTTCAGATAAAGCTTTGTGTGCTTTTAGATAAAACAAGATATTTCCAAAGTTTAATAATCCTAATGCTAATCCTAAAAGGCAATTCTTTAGTTGAATTTTCTCTTTTTGATTAATAGCTTTAAAGATTAAAAATAGGATAGAAATTAAAAAAGCACCACAAAAGATAAAGAATAAAGAAGTGGTAAAACCTAATTCAGTAAAAACAGCTATTTTTTTAAATAAAATATCAATAATTCCGAATCCTAATAAAACTAATAATGGATATATCCAATTAGAAGATTTCTTGTCTGATTTTTTATTTAAAGTAAAGAAGATTGCTGAGAAACCAACTATGAATCCAACTATTTTAAGTGAGTTAAAACTTTCATTAAATAAATAATAGGAAGCAATTAAAGGGATAAATAACGAAAGACGTTGGGCAATATCTGTTTTTACAATTCCTGTTTTTTTAATAGAAATAGCTTGAATGACAAAGATTACTGGTAAAAGTATTGACAAACTGATAAAAAGATTATAAGGAATTTTATCGTAGCTTTTTATTACTTCTGGTTGATAAACTATATAGGTTAGGAGTAAAGCTGATAAATAATTAAATGTAATCAATTGAAAAATATTCAAATTGTAACGTTTGGCAACTTTTAAAAAGATACCAACTGAAACACTACAAATTACACTTAAAATAACAAACCACATATTCTTTTATTTTGACACAATAGTACAAAAAAAGCATCTTATTGAAAAGATGCTTTTTTATAAAGTTTTATTAATTTTATTTTTGATTTTCAATCCATTTTCGAGCATTAACAAATGCTTCTAGCCATGGAGAAACTTCATCTTTTTGTCCGCGTTCAGGATAGTTTGCCCAGTTCCAAGGGAAAGTTGAACGTTCAATATGCGGCATCATTACTAAATGTCTTCCTGTTGTATCACACATCATAGCTGTATTGAAATCTGAACCATTAGGATTTGCAGGATAACCTTCGTAAGCATATTTTGCTACAATGTTGTATTTATCTTCACCATAAGGTAATTTAAATTTACCTTCTCCGTGTGAAATCCAAACGCCTAACGTTAATCCTTCTAAAGAAGATAGCATTACAGAATTATTCTTTTGAATTTTTACTGAAGTAAAGCCACTCTCGTGTTTGTTTGAAGTATTGTGATGCATTTTTCCATGAACTTCGTGTTCTGGATTAATCAATTCTAATTCCATTAATAATTGACATCCATTACAAATTCCAACAGAAAGTGTATCTTCTCTTTTGAAGAAATTTTTCAAAGCTGTATTTGCTTTTTCGTTGTATAAGAAAGCACCAGCCCAACCTTTAGCAGAACCTAAAACGTCAGAGTTAGAGAAACCACCAACAGCTCCAATAAACTGAATGTCTTCCAATGTTTCACGACCTGAAATTAAATCCGTCATGTGAACGTCTTTTACATCAAATCCAGCCAAATACATTGCATTTGCCATTTCGCGTTCCGAATTACTTCCTTTTTCACGAATGATAGCTGCTTTTGGTCTAGTTCCTACAGGAATTTCGGGTTTTTTGCCATCAAAGTTAGCAGGGAACGTAAATTCTAATGGTTGGTTTTTATAGTTCGCATAACGCGCTTCTGCCATACCATTTCGAGATTGTTTTGTATCTAATAAATACGATGTTTTGTACCAAGTATCTCTTGTTTCAGTAACTGAGAAATTAAAGTTATCATTTCCATTTTTGATTGAAACGAAATCACCTTCTACAACCGAACCAATATTGAAAATTTCAATTCCGTTTGCTTTGAAAGAGCCTTCAACTTCAGCATCTGCTTGGAAAACAACTGCAATATTTTCATTAAATAATGCTTTCGCAGAATCCGATTCTCCTAAAGCAGATAAATCGTAACTAGCGCCAACACCAACTTCAGAAAACGACATTTCTAATAAAGTTGTGATTAAACCACCACTTCCAATATCATGTCCTGCTTTAATTTTTCTTTCTTTGATTAAATCTTGTAACGTATTGAATGCTTTTTTGAAATAATCAGCATTTTTAACGGTTGGAACTTCCGAACCAACTTTATTTAAAATTTGATAGAATGAACTTCCACCTAATTTGAAAGAATCTTGTGATAAGTTTAAGTAGTAAATGTTGCCACCATTTCTTTTTAAAACAGGCTCAACTACTTTAGTAATATTAGAACAATTTCCAATAGCTGAAATAATAACCGTTCCCGGAGCAATTACTTCATCATTTGGATATTTTTGTTTCATTGATAACGAATCTTTTCCTGTTGGAATATTTATTCCTAATTCAATGGCAAATTCCGAACAACCTTGAACTGCATCATATAAACGAGCATCTTCACCTTCGTTTTTACAAGGCCACATCCAGTTTGCTGATAACGAAACCGATTGTAAACCATCTTTTAATGGCGCCCAAACTAAGTTAGATAAAGCTTCACCAATTGAATTTTTAGAACCTGCAACTGGATCAACAATAGCTGAAACAGGAGAGTGTCCGATAGTTGTAGCAATTCCTTCTTTTCCTTTGAAGTCTAATGCCATTACACCTACGTTATTTAAAGGCAATTGTAATGGTCCAGCGCATTGTTGTTTTGCAACGCGACCACCAACACAACGGTCTACTTTATTCGTTAACCAATCTTTACAAGCAACCGCTTCTAACTGTAAAACTTGGTTTAAGTAATTTGGAATTTCTGAAATCGAATAATCAGGATTTGCATAATTACGAGCTACATTTTTGTCGTTCATAATGGTTTTAGGAGAACTTCCGAAGAAATCTTCTAAAGCATAATCCATAGGTTTTGCACCTGTGGTTTTCGATTCAAATGTAAATCTATGATCGTTAGTAACATCACCAACAGTATACATTGGAGAACGCTCTCTTTCAGCAATTCTTTGTAAAGTGTCAATATCTTTTTCACCGATAACCAATCCCATTCTTTCTTGAGATTCGTTACCAATAATTTCTTTAGCCGAAAGCGTTGGGTCACCAACTGGTAATTTGTCTAAATCGATTAAACCTCCAGTAGCTTCTACTAATTCAGACAAACAGTTTAAGTGTCCACCAGCACCGTGATCGTGAATGGAAACAATAGGATTATTATCACTTTCTACTAAACCACGAATGGCATTTGCAGCACGTTTTTGCATTTCAGGATTCGAACGTTGAATTGCATTTAATTCAATTCCAGAACCAAAAGCTCCAGTATCTGCAGATGAAACTGCAGCTCCACCCATACCAATTCTATAATTTTCACCACCTAAAATAACGATTTTATCGCCTTCTTTAGGTTCGTGTTTTATCGCTTGATCTAATTTTCCATATCCAACACCACCAGCTAACATGATTACTTTATCGAAACCTAATTTACGTGCTTCTTCTTCATGTTCGAAAGTTAAAACAGAACCTGTAATTAATGGTTGCCCAAATTTATTTCCAAAATCAGAAGCTCCATTTGATGCTTTAATTAAGATGTCCATTGGTGTTTGATACAACCATTTTCTTTCTTCCATTCCTTTTTCCCATGGGCGCGTTTCTTCTAAACGAGAATAAGACGTCATGTAAACAGCAGTTCCAGCTAAAGGTAATGAACCTTGTCCACCTGCTAAACGGTCACGAATTTCTCCACCAGAACCTGTTGCAGCACCATTGAAAGGCTCAACAGTAGTAGGGAAGTTGTGTGTTTCTGCTTTTAATGATAAAACTGAGTCAAATTCTTTTTCTTGGTAGAAATCTGGTTTGTCAGCGCTTTTAGGAGCAAATTGAGTTGCTTTAGGACCTTTTACAAAAGCTACGTTATCTTTATAAGCTGAAACAATTTCGTTTAGATGTGTTTCAGATGTTTTCTTAATTAATTTGAATAATGAAGTTGGTTTTTCTTCACCATCAATAACAAACGTTCCGTTAAAAATTTTATGACGGCAGTGTTCTGAATTCGCTTGTGAAAAAGCAAAGATTTCAGAATCCGTTAATTTTCTTCCAATTTTGTTTGATAAGTTATGTAAGTATTCAACTTCTTCAGCACTAAGTGCCAAACCTTCTTGTTGGTTATAAGCATCAATATCTTCAATTTCTAAAATTGGTTCAGGTTGAATATTGATTGTATAAATTTCTTGATGTAATTCCGAATATTTTTGAGATAACATCGGATCGAAATCTGAAAAATCAGCATCCACTTTTTGGAATTCTTCAATACGAATAATTCCAGAAATCCCCATATTTTGAGTAATTTCAACAGCATTGGTACTCCATGGCGTAACCATAGCGGCACGAGGTCCAACAAAAAAATCCGACAATACGGATTTTTCTATTTTATGTGCGTTGCCAAAAAGCCAATTTAATTTGTTGATGTCTTCTGATGAAATCTCGTTTTGCGTTTGAACAGCAAAAACAGTGTTGGATTGGTTTCCGAAGAAATGAATCATTGTATGTAGTTGTTTTATTCCGTTGCACTCCATGTAGTTTGGATTACTTCGGGTGTGTTGTTGTTTGAAAGTGCAAATTTAT
Organism: Flavobacterium channae; assembly: GCF_021172165.1. Taxonomy (NCBI): domain Bacteria; kingdom Pseudomonadati; phylum Bacteroidota; class Flavobacteriia; order Flavobacteriales; family Flavobacteriaceae; genus Flavobacterium; species Flavobacterium channae. The sequence goes on from NZ_CP089096.1 coordinate 1,273,263, forward strand.
TCTAAAAATTAGAAGAAACAAAATAATAATAGGTCTAGTTTAGATTAATCAAAAGTTGTCCAATTGTAAGCGCCTATATCGGTAGCGCCAGTTCTTGGATTGTTTAAAATATCATTGAATGTTGAATAAGCTGTATTTGCAGTTCCTTTTGCAGCAGAATCTTCCCCAATAATCAATTGGTTGTTTTGAGGATCTTTAAAATCAGGTTTGTTGTTTGTAGAACTTCTAGCAATTAAACAATTATCAAACAATGCAGGATTTGTAAAAGCATACAAAGGATTATTTATAAATTGATTACTATAATCTGAAAATTTGATTAGACAGTGATCAAAATTGTAATTAAAAACAGTTCCTTCTTTTTTGAAAACAATTCCAAAATTTGTTGAAGAATACACAATGCAATTTTTAAAGTTAGCTTGTGTTAATGCGTAAGTTGCATTTCCGTCATAATCGTCTAATAGAACAGCAGTTTGATTTGGTGCAGGCCAATAATTAGCAAAGGTACAATGAACAAACTCATAGCTGCCTCCAAAACTTCCGGCAAAAGCTGCTTGACCACAATTGTTAATTATAATATTTTTTCCTTCAATATTTCCTGTTCGAGCTAAAATCCCAACGTTTGCACAGTTGTAAATTTGTGAGTTTTCAATATTTAAAGTTGGAGTAAGAGTTCCATCATTCCCGGTAACTAATAATCCTACTGTTGCATTTTTAATGGTTAAATTCTTAATTTGATTGTCAGTACTTCCTTGACTTAACCAAATTGTTCCCCATTGTCCTGGAACTTCCGAAAAACCAGGCTCTAAACGATCTCCTTCAAAAATAACTTCGTTTTCTAAAGCTTCTGTAGTTGATGTATTTCCGTTTACATGAATAGATGCGTTGTTTGCAACAATTAAACCCGATTCAGCATGAAAATGAACTCTTGCTCCAGCATCAACGACTAATGTTTTAGTACTTGGAACGGCAGCATAGCCGTAAATTACATAAGGTTTTTCATTGGTCCAATGCAATTCGTTACCATTTGTAGGATCAGCTTCATCTAAAAATTGTCCTTGAATTGTAATTGGATTTCCTTCATCGTCAACTCCTAAATTAAGTGATTCATAAGTAAAAGTATCGTCTGGATTTTGCGTTCTCTGAGGATAAATAAAATAGGCATCCTGAATTAAGGTAACCAAATCTACATCTTGATGATTTGGATTTAATTCATCTCCAAATAATATCTTATCTGTGTATAAAAAGTCAGATGGATTAGCATCAGCAACATCAGCAGTTACGGATACAAAAATGTACATGCTGTCTTTGGCTAACATCTCTACGTTTTCAAATTCTTGTCCAGCTATTCCATCAACCATTAATCGATATTTAGAAGCTGTTCCTTTTTTTAATCTTAAAGAAGGAATAGAAATGTTTTTATCACTTCTGTTATATACTTTTAAAGTATAAGTACTTGAACCAATATTGGTAAAAACAGTATCTAAATAAACGGTGTCTTTAGAAAATTCCAAACCACCTATTCTTGATTCAAAATCAAAATCGTTTCGGCATGAAGTTAAAGAAATTGCAAAACCAACTAATAATAAAAGTAATAAACGACGCATGTAGAGTTATTTTTGGTAAATGTAATTATTAATTTTAAAATTCTAAAAACTAAAATCCTCTAAAATTACTTATTAAAACGTTAATACTGTAGAAATATTCTCTTAGGAATGTTTAATTTTACCAAAAATATAGTCATGAATTTTGATAGAGAGAAAATGCTTCAATTGTGTAACGATTGGAGTAAAAATACCTTAATGAATACCTTAGATATTGTTTATACTGATGCTGGTGAGGATTTTTTAACGGCAACTATGCCTGTTAATCCAAGAGTGCATCAACCAATGGGGTTATTGCATGGTGGCGCATCGGTTGCTTTGGCGGAGAGTGTTGGTAGTGCGGCTTCTTTAATGTTTGTAAATCCTGAGAAACAAGAAGTTCGTGGTATCGAAATTTCCGCTAATCATTTAAAAAGCAAGCGAGAAGGAATGGTTACAGCTACAGCTAAAATTGTTCACAAAGGCGCAAGTTTACACTTATGGGAAATCCGAATTGTAGATGAAGAAGGAAAACTTATTTCGCTTTGTAAATTAACCAATATGGTATTATCGAGAAGACAATAATGCAGATTTTTGAAAAAATACAACATCTTTTATCAAGTCAAAATCCATTTGTTTGTTATGTAAAACCAAATGAAAATGTTTGGAATTTACTTATACAACAAACAGAGGAAATTGTTGCGTTTTCAGGTCAATCTGGGTTTACATTTGTTCCTTTTAATGACGGTGTTTCAATAAGTTTTCCTTTTGAAAAAAGTGAGATATTGCAAGGCAATATTGAATTTGTAGATAAAAAGAATGTTGAAGAATTTACTTCTGAAAGTAATCAAAAAGCAGCATTTGAAAATTTAGTTGCAAAAGGAGTTGCCGCAATTCAGAACCACGAATTTGATAAAGTTGTTTTATCTCGAAAAATAGTTTTAAAGGAACAGATTTCAATTGTAGCTTCTTTTGAGAATTTAATTACAACTTATCCAACAGCATTTCGCTATTTATTTTTTCATCCGAAAGTTGGTTTATGGATGGGAGCAACACCCGAACAATTGGTTAAAATCAATCAAAATCAGTTTGAAACGGTTGCTTTAGCTGGAACGCAATTGTATGCTGAAAATGTGATTTGGGAAGCAAAAGAGATTGAAGAACAACAATTTGTAACGGATTATATTGTATCTAAAGTAAAAGATAAAGTAAATCAATATACTGTTTCTGATGCTAAAACAGTTAAAGCTGGAAATTTAGTGCATTTAAAATCGTATATTTCTGGTGAAATTAAAGATGATTTTAAAGCTAATAATTTAGTGGAAGCATTGCATCCAACACCAGCGGTTTGTGGTTTACCGAAAGAAAATGCTATCGATTTTATTCTGAAGAATGAAGGTTATAATCGTAAATATTATTCGGGTTTTTTAGGTGAATGGAATAAAGACAATCAAACCGATTTATTTGTAAATTTACGCTGCTTGGAAGTTGAAAACGATGTGGTAACTATTTATGTAGGTTGCGGAATTACAAAAGATAGTAATCCTGAAAAAGAATATATAGAAACAGAAAACAAGTCCATGACAATGCGAAATGTTTTGGTAAAAAAAGTAAAATAAAAATACATAGACACATAAAAAATTTAAAAAGCATTGTATTTTAAATAGTTCGCATAGTATTTCTATGCAAACTATATTAAGTGAAACGTACGAAGTTTTGGACTAAAAATCAACACAAAGAAAATCTATGATTCTATGTGTTTAAAAATTTAAAAGTTTAGAGAATGAAATTAGATATATTGGCTTTTGGAGCGCATCCAGACGATGTGGAGTTAGGATGTAGTGGTACAATTGCAAAAGAAATTAGTTTAGGAAAAAAAGTTGGTATTATCGATTTAACTCGAGGTGAATTAGGTACACGCGGTTCTGTAGCAACTCGAAATGAAGAATCAGCTAAAGCTTCTGAAATTTTGGGAGTTGTAGCACGTGAAAATTTAGATATGCGTGATGGTTTTTTTGTAAACGATGAAGTACACCAATTGAAAGTTATTGAAATGATTCGTAAATATCGTCCTGATGTAGTTTTATGTAACGCTATTGCAGACAGACATATTGATCACGGTAAAGGAAGTAAATTAGTAAGTGATGCTTGTTTTTTATCGGGTTTAAGACAAATTAAAACTGAGTTGAATGGAGAAATTCAAGAGGCTTGGCGCCCAAAAGTAGTGTATCACTATATACAGTGGCAAAATATCGAACCAGATTTTGTAGTAGATATTTCTGATTATATCGATAAAAAAATGGAATCGGTCTTGGCTTATAGTTCGCAGTTTTATGATCCAAAATCAAAAGAACCGATAACGCCAATTACTTCAAAAAACTTTTTAGACAGTATAAAATATCGTGCTCAAGACCTTGGAAGGCTAGTTGGAGTGGATTATGCAGAAGGTTTTACAGTAGAAAGATATTTGGCTGTCAATAGCTTAGGAGATTTAAAGTAAAATAGTAGTAAAAAAGTAAAAAAAATCTTTGCAAGATAGAAGTAAACCCCTATATTTGCACTCGCAAAACAAATGGTGATTGTAGCTCAGTTGGTTAGAGCGTCGGATTGTGGTTCCGAAGGTCGCGGGTTCGAGACCCGTCTTTCACCCTTAACATTGGAAAGCCCTGAAGTAATTCAGGGCTTTTTTTTATTGTTACAACTTTTAAATCGAAGTATCAATCTTATATGTCATGGTAAGTGTTAATAAATATTGAATACCAACTTCCGTTTGATTTGGATTGATAACTTTATCAAATCCAGCACCTGAAACCCCATCGTAGTAAAAGGTTTTATTTTTTCGGGCTAATTTCTTTAAATATTGATTTCTATTGTAATGATTGGTTTCAATTTCCGAAGATTCAAAAGCCTGGTACATTTTATATTGTGTTTTCGGAAAAACCGTTGCAAACTCTTCTGTTGCTGTTGGTGTTCCAATAATTCGTTTTCCGAAAGATTTCATATATCTGATTTTTTTGGCTTCAGCTAAAACCAAAGCTTCATCAAAAAGCGAATTGTGAATAGCATTCGTATCATTATTGAAATAATCTACTTTTATAATGTCATGAATTTCAAAATCAGAAGCAATCGCTATTAATTTTTCCAAACTATTGGCATTGGAAGTTGTAATGATGATGTTTTTCTTAATCTCAAATCCTTTATCTACTTGTTGGGCATTTTCGTTCGTAGCATTGAAATCATAGATTTTGGTTTGCGAAATAAAATCGATGTAGCAATTTTCTTTTTTTATTCCTAAGGATTTTATTTTCTCTAAAAAACCATCAATACGAACATTTATCTTTTTACTACAACCCGAGACCGTTTCGTCTTCTTGGTTTAATCCTAAAGTAATGACAAATCCATCTGCTTTTTTATTGTGTAGCATTTTTACAGTTACCGTTAAATGATTATCGTTGATAGAAACTGTAGTTTTATTTGGTAAATTGCCTTGGTTGTAATTGTTTTCATAATTATTGTTTCTATAAACTTGGTTGCCACTAATTTGTGCTTTTATTGTATTAAAACTAAAGAACAATACAATAATAATCCAATTGATTTTTCCGTTTACATAAGTAATTTGTGTTTTCATAATTTCATATTTTTAATGATTTGAATGCAATACTACTTTGTAAATTAGAAAGGCCTTTGGTAAAACAACTTTCCTTTATCTGTAAAGATTTTTCGCTACATTTACAGTGGTTTTACAGTAGAAAAAAAACAGAATAAACATACTTTTGACTTATAAATGTCATGGATTTAATAGACGTATTTCAGCAACTTAAAAACGATGTGCTTTTGACCTATCAAAAGCAGTATCCTTATTTTGAGGGAAATTGGAAAACGTTTAGTTCGCAAGACATTCAAAATTTAATTGATTTAATTGCTAATCAAGTAAAGCAAACGGTTAGCGAAAAGTGGATTTACACGCATTTAAAGGTTGCTAATAATAACAAGCTACCGCGAAAAGATATGTTGGATATTTTATCGCAATTGGTTGGTTATTCGGGTTGGGATGAATATGTTTTTAAATGGAAGCAAGAAGTAGTTCCAGTCGCGGCTAAATCGAAAAGGAATAATAAAGTTGTTTACAGCATAGGATTTGTTTTCTTGTTATTAATCGGAATTATTTCATATCGTTATTTGAGTGGGGAAGAAGTGCAAACTATTCCAGTAAAAAATGCATTCACTGAAGAACAAATTAATAGTGAAGAAGTAAAAGCTGTTATTATTGAAGATAATTTAGAAACTCCGGTTGAAATTGTGGATTCGAAAATTCAGATTACAGCAAAAGATAGCACTAAGATTGTATTGAAAAGTCCGTATTACAAACAAAAAACAATTGTTGTTGGTAAAGAAAATCCGAATGCTATTGTTTTGCAACCCGATGATCAAGCTATGATGTTGAAAGGTTTTATGAAATCGGATATAAAAGATTGGCAAACGCGTAAAGAGCAATTGCAAAAGATTTTAGCAGATGATTTAGAAGTATTGGTGATGTTAAAGAATGATTTGGGGGTGGAATATTTCAATAAAAAAGAATTTTCTGAAAAGTTGATTGTTCCGAGTGTTGCTTTAAAGAAAATGAAGGTAATCGATATTAAAAGTAATAGTAATAAAGAGATAAATTTTATACGAATTATACAAGAATAAAATGAGTACAAGAAGTTGTTTTTTCTTTTTTATGTTTTGTACATTTTCCGTTTTTGGTCAAAGTGTGAATACGCCTGCGTCTACTACAATAAAGGCTAATTTTACAATGGCATCGGTAAAAGCGTATCAGGAAAGTGCTACTTTAAAAATAGAAGATTATTATCAATATCTTGCTTTGTTATCGAGTGAAGCTACGTCTGAAATATTAAAAAACGAAATTAAATCGAGTATTTACAATTTGTTTGAAGATAATAAAGTTAAGGTTGTCGATTTTACTTCGAGTGAAAATGCAACTATTTTATTGAATGATTTAATTGAAAAGATAGATGGAAAAAATTATACTTTTTCAGTTTTAAATTTTGAGAATTCAATTATAGCTTCCGATTATTGGACAACAAAATACCAACTTATTGTTACGCAAAATAAGATTCCTATAGAATTCAATTATTTTCAAAAAATTGGTTTTAAACCTATTTTAAAGAACTTCGGTTCTTCTAAAAAAGAAGTTTGGACATTGTTTTTAGGAGAAGTAACATTGCCACAATTATAAACAAAAAAGCCTTGAAGAAATTCAAGGCTTTTTTTGTTTAATTTTATATTTAAAATATTAGTTTACAATAACTTTCTTAGTTGCTGAACCATTTTCAGAAGTCATTTGAACCAAATAAAAACCTGTTTGTAAATTGCTTACTTTGTATGAAGCATCAACTCTTGTTGGGTTTTTAATTTCTTGAATAATTTGTCCGTTAATGTTATACAAAACAATAGATTTTAATTCGATTTCAGATGAAATAGAAAATTCGTTATTGATTGTTGGGTTAGGATAAATTTCTACATTATCGATAGAAGCAAAGCTTTCAGAAGATAAGAAAACAGAAGGCCATCTATTTTCAGCAACTGGTCCTCCCCAAATTACCGTAGCTAAATAAGGATTATCTATAAAAGGATTTCTATTACCCTGACCATAAGTGTTTGCTGCATTTCCATGATAAGTATTTCTATTATCTTCATATTGAGATACAGGATCTTCTGCATTCCATTGTAAAAATAATTGAATCATATTTGGATCTATTGCTACAGTAGCACCAGTTCCAACATTAATTGGTAAACATTGAGTAGGATAACGTAAATACATATACATCATCATTCTGGCAACATCACCTTTCCATTCATCACCAGGATACCAACCACCAGATATTGCTCCTGAGTTTCCTGAACCAGTAGTAAATTTAAGATTTCCTCTACTGTTGTTTCTGTCAACATCACTAGCTCTTAAATGGTGAGCATCTTCACCAGCATCACTAGCACCTCCATCATCTAGAGCTGGACTTCCTAAAGCTTTAGCAAAAACATGTTCTCTGTTCCATTCACAAGATGTACCACCTCCATTGCTAAATTTATCGCGAGATCTATGATCGTTATCATTTGATGGAGAAGTAGGGCAAACATCATTACTAAATCCATATAACAATAATACATTGTTTGAATTGTTTGGATCTAAATCTGTAATTCTAGCTGCTTCCCAAACACCAGGTGTGTAAGTTAAAAAGTTGGTGTGAGTTGTTATAATTTTATTTGATAGGGCATTTTTTAAATTCATACCTGTCAAGGTCCAATTCATACCATCATAATATGGTGATGCTGGAGCACCTGCTTGAGCAAAAATTAAAGTTACAAACCCTAAAAAGAATAAGGTAAAGTTTTTTTTCATATCTAGTTATTTTTTCGTTCTAATAATGCCATATAAAAACCATCAAAGCCACTTTGACTAGCTAATACTTTGTGGTCTTTAACAAAGTTAAATTGTTTTCCAATTTCTGTGCTTAAGAAATGCTTAATTTGTTCTTGATTTTCAGAAGGTAAAACAGAACAAGTAGCATAGACTAACTTTCCACCAGGTTTTACAATTTTAGAATAGTTCTCAAGTACTTCAGCCTGAACTTTACGAATGTTGTCAATAAATTCAGGTTGTAATTTCCATTTACTATCCGGATTTCTTTTTAATACACCTAAACCACTACATGGAGCATCAATTAATACTCTGTCCGCTTTTTCGTGTAATTTTTTAATCGTTTTAGAATTTTCAATTACTCTAGGTTCAATATTAAAAGCGCCGTTACGTTTAGCTCTTATTTTTAATTGCTTTAATTTACTTTCATATAAATCCATTGCAATTAATTGCCCTTTATTTTCCATTAACGAAGCCAAGTGTAATGTTTTTCCTCCAGCCCCAGCACAAGTATCTACAACGCGCATTCCTGGTTTTACATCTAAGAAATAGGCAACAAGTTGAGAAGATGCATCTTGAACTTCAAACAAACCGTCTTTAAAAGCATCTGTTAAAAACACATTTGCTCTTTCCGTTAAAATTAAAGCATCTGGATAATCTTTATGAAACTCCGTTTCAATATTCAAATCCATTAAAATGGCTCTTAATTTTTCTTTAGTAGTTTTTAAGCGATTAACTCTTAAAATTACTTTAGCTTGCTCGTTTTGAGCAGCAATTTCTTTTGACCAAATTTCTTCACCTAATTCCTGAACTCCTAATTCATCCATCCAATCTGGAATAGACTCTTTGAATTTTCTGGTTTTAGTTAATTCGTCAAATTTTCCTTTAATTCTTCTAACTGGTGTATCTTCAAAATATTTCCAATCGGGTAGGGTATAACCTCTTAAAACAGCCCAAACTGCAAAAATTCTCCAAACATTATCTCTATCAAAAGGTTCTCTTACTTCAGCTATTTCAACGTATAAACGTTTCCATCTAACGATTTCATAAATGGTTTCAGCAACAAACTTTCTATCGTTACTTCCCCAACGTTTGTCTTTCTTAAGTGCTCTAGCAACCACTTTATCAGCGTATTCACCCTCGTTAAAAATCGCCATAAGCGAATCAATAACTGTAAATACTAAATTTCTGTGTAATCTCATTTTTATTTTAAATCAGCCTGCAAAGATATGAATAAAAATAAAAAAAGCTGCCAATTTTGGCAGCTTTAATATTTAACCTCTTCCGTTACCTCTGGAACCAGATCCTCTTGACTCTGAATTGCCTCGCGGTGCGCTACTTCTTGATTGTGAGCTTCCTCTTGATGCACTTCCTCTTGCTTCTGAGTTACTTCTATTTCTGTTGTTATTTACAGTTGCATTTCTTTCTCTTGATGAATTGCCTCTGTTTTCAGTATATTGTCTATTTCCATTTGAACGCGAACCTTCATTTCTTGTTCTAGTTTCAGTTGCAACTCTTGTTCTAGAATTTCCTCTTGTACCTTCAGCTCTAGTTCTGTTTTCAGTTGTTACTCTTGTACCAGAGTTACCTCTTGAACCTTCAGTTCTAGTTCTGTTCTCTGTAGTTGCTCTTGTTCCAGAATTTCCTCTTGTACCTTCAGTTCTTGTTCTTGTAGGTGTAGAAGTTGCTCTTGTTTCTCTATTTCCACGGGTTCCGTTAGTAGCCGTTCTTGTACCATTTCCATTTATTTCATTTCTACCTCTTGGCGAACGAACATTTCGGTTATTGTCTAACTCATGACGGTTGCTATAACCTGAGTGACGATGAGCAAAAGAACGATTTGGATATCTTAATTCGTAACCATTTCCTCTTCTTCCATAATAGTGGTTGTAAACTGTAGCACATCTTCTGTGAGTTACATAATGATAACTGTGACCAAAGTTGATATGAACATGAATATGGTTTCTATATCTGAAAATTGGGAATGGATTCCAGTAGTAGTAATAACTTGGATAATAACCCCAATACCAAGAAGAATAGTACGGACGATAATTTCCTACCCAAAATGAAGCATAAATTACCGGTGTGTGTACATAAACTGGTTCATAAATATAGTTTGTACCATACATATAAACATCTCCTACAACTTGAACTTGAACATTATTATTTCTGTCTTTTTCAACCTCAATAGTTGCAACGTCTTGATACACATCTTTATCCAATACAGCTTGAACAACAACAATGTGCACATTACCTTCAACAGTTTCGATAACTCTTAAATAATCTACATAATTATCATTATTAAGGTCCAAATTCGAAATTTGAGTTTTAGGATCATTTAATCGTCTTTCAAAATCTTCTAAATCAGAAGCATCTCCAAAAACAGTCGCTACTGCTCTTAAATCTAAATTATCACTTATGTCTGAATTTTTTGCAGTAACTGTAGTTTTATCTTGTGCAAAAATTGAACTTATCGTCATTGTAGCCAGTAAGCTCAGATGTATCAATTTCGTTTTCATAATAATATCGTTTAAAGTTCTTATTTAAATCTTTGTAATTGTATAACCAATTACTGTGCCAAAAAATATTTTTAATTTTAAATAATTGATAATCAATATTTTAAAAAGTACATTTTCACCTTAAAAACAATTGAATTATATTTGAGAATAAATCCATTTGCATGAAAAAAATAGTTTTTTTGTTATTCTTTTTTAGTTTAACTGTAATATCTCAAACGAAAAATAAATCAATAAATTTTACTTTTAAGGTTTTATTTGAAACCCAAATGAGTTGTAGAGCAATTTATATTGATCAAGATAGAATTTGGTTAGGGATGAATAAAGGACGTTTTGGGTTTTATGATAAGAAAAAAGATTCAACTACAATTCAGGAAGTAGCATTGGTTTCTAATGAAACGGAATTTAGAAGTATTGCAGGCACAAAAGAAGCTGTTTTTATTTTGAGTGTTGGTAATCCAGCAATGCTGATTAAAATTGACAAAAAAACCTTAAAACAAACTGTAGTTTACAAAGAAGAAAATGAAAAAGTATTTTATGATAGCATGCATTTTGTTGATGAAATGAATGGTTTTGCTGTGGGTGATCCAACCGATAGTTGTTTGTCGTTTATTAAAACAACCGATGGTGGAAATTCTTGGCAAAAAGTAAATTGTGATGTTTTACCAAAAGTAGAAGAAGGCGAAGCTGCTTTTGCGGCTAGTAATTCAAATTTGATAGTAAAAGATAAAACCATTTTTTTAGTTTCTGGCGGAAAGAAATCTCGTGTTTTTGTTTCTAAGGATTTTGGATTGACTTGGAAAGTTTACAATACACCAATTGTTCAAGGAGCAACGATGACTGGAATTTTTACAGCAGATTTTTATTCGAAAAAATGTGGTTTGGTAGCTGGTGGCGATTATGAAAAACAAGACCAAAATTGGAGTAATAAAGCCATTACTTCAGATGGTGGTAAAACATGGAAATTAGTTGGCGAAAAACAAGGTTCTGGTTATACATCATGTGTTAAGTATGTTCCAAACTCTAAAGGAAAAAAGATAATTTCAGTAGGAGGAACGGGTGTTTTTTATTCGAATGACAAAGGAAATTCTTGGCAAAAGATTTCAGATGAAACAACTTTTTTTGCAATACAATTTGAATCAGAAAAAGTGTTTTATGCAACAGGAAAAAATAAGTTAGTTCGTTTTGAAATACAATAAAAAAAGCACTCAATCGAGTGCTTTTTTTAATTTTCTTTTCTCTTTTCTCTGATTTGTTTTATCAATTCTCTGTTAAAATCTTCTTCAGTTTTTTTGAGTTTGATAATTTTTTTAGCGCTAATTACATTCTGTAAATCTTTGATGAATTTTTTACGAAGATTGTACAAACTTTCTTCAATTTTCTCCATTTGAACTAATAATGCTGAAGCTTCTTTTTCGCTTAATTTTTCAACGTTTCCTGGTTTAAAACGATCTAAAATTGCTTTCATCTTTTCATAACGTAGTTCAGCTTGCTCATCATCGAAAGCATTATAAATAGGCCAAAATTTCTGTGCTTCTTCAGTTGTTAATTCAAGTTTTTCAGTGATGTAAGCAACTTTTAAAGCTTTTACTTTTTCTCTTTTTTCTTTGTGATTTTGTGAGAAAGAAAAAGCGGAAATCAAAAGGAATATAATTGGAATTATTATTTTCGTTTTCATAATTGTATGTATTATTCGTTAATGTAATAATCTAAATTTTCTGATTCTGAAAGATAATCATCTATAGCTTCTGTGTTATTATCGTTTAAAGATAAATTGTTTTCAAGTGCAACTAAATCTTCTTCTGTTAAATGTTTAGACAATTCAGTAATTCCGATGCGTTGTTGCACCAAATAATTTTCAATGGCAGTAGCATCTAATTTACTCTCATTCGCCATGTTAAAATAAACCGGTATAGCTATAGCAATTAAAAATACTGCCGCAATAGCACTCATCCAAACTTGCTTTCTATAAAACAATGAAACAACTTTTGTTTCTTTTCTATCAGCAATTTCTTCCATCATTTTAGCTTCGAATTGCTCAAAGTAATTTTCCGGAATTTGGAATCCTGGTTTAATTTTTTCGTTATTTTCTAAATCAAATGGTTTCATGTATATAAGACAAAAATAGTTTTAAAAGGTTTAATTGGTATTTAAAAATTCTTCGATTTTCTTAGCCGCTATATGATAACTTGCTTTTAATGCACCTACTGAAGTATTCAGGATTTCCGACATTTCTTCGTATTTTAATTCTTCAAAATATTTCATTTTAAAGACCAATTGCTGTTTCTCTGGCAACGTTGCAATGGCTTTGTGTAATTTTATTTGAATTTCATCGCCATCAAAATACACATCGCTTTCTAGTTTGTTTATTGCTTTTTGTTGTACTTCTTCGCTCGAAATTCCTTGCTTTTTGGCTCGTTGTTGTATAAAAGTAATAGCTTCGTTTGTTGCAATTCGATACATCCAAGAATACAATTTGCTATCGCCTTTAAAGTTTTTTAAGTTAGAGAAGACTTTAAAAAAAGTGTTTTGAAGTACATCATCAGCATCATCATGATTCAAAACCATATTACGAATGTGATAATACAAAGGTTTCTGATACAATTGCAAAAGCTTCCGAAACGCTTCATTTTGCGTTTTTGGATTTATTAATTCGGAAATGAATGCTTTTTCGTCTTGCAAAATGTACATTTTGATTGTAAGACTAAAGATATTCAAAAAGGTTTAATTTTAATTTTTGTTTTGGTAAAAAAACAACAATCCCTTTGTAACTTTGTAGGATAGAAAAGCAATTTGAAACAATGAAAGATTTAAGTAATTATAGAAAGTCTTACGAAAAAAGCGAATTATTAGAAAATCAGTTACCTGAAGATCCTATTAATTTGTTTCACAAATGGTTTTATGAAGCCGAAGATTTAAATGCTGCTGACGAAGTTAATGCTATGACAGTTAGTACAATAGGGTTAGACGGTTTCCCAAAATCGCGTGTGGTTTTGCTTAAAAAATTTAATGAAGAAGGTTTTATTTTTTATACCAATTATAATTCTGAAAAAGGAAAAGCGATTATAAACAATCCTCATGTTTGTTTGTCTTTCTTTTGGCCAACAGTTGAACGTCAGATTATTATAAAAGGAATTGCTGAGAAAACACCAGAAAATATTTCAGATAATTATTTTGCATCTCGACCAGATGGAAGCAAGCTTGGTGCGATAGTTTCGCCACAGAGTGAAGTTATTCCTAATCGTGAATTTTTAGAAAACAATTTAAAACAATTGGAAAAAGAGTGGGAGGGAAAAGAAATTTTGCGTCCGGCTCATTGGGGCGGGTTTTTAGTTCGCCCGGTAGAAGTAGAATTTTGGCAAGGTCGTCCTAACCGATTACACGATAGAATTCGTTATAAAATTCAAGACAACTTTGAATGGAAAATAGAACGATTATCGCCTTGATAATCAAATAAATATAATTTTTATTATAAAATCTCAAGTTTGTTAACTTGGGATTTTTTTATTTCTGTAAGTAAAGTTTTAAGTAATTGATATTCAAATGTTTAAAACGTTAAAATTTGATGTATTTCATCGATTTTTTTTGCAGGTTGTCGACGTTTTTGTACTTTTGTCTTGTTAATCAATCACTTAATCGATTTTTAGTAATTATTAACACAACAACAACTAAAAAAAAACTCTCTACTTATGAAAAAATTAATGATCACTCTTTTTGCCCTAACATTAAGTTTATCATCTTTGACATCTTGTTCTTCTGACAGCGAATCTGTTGAAACAGTAGTTGAAGCTCCAAAAAGTTATACACATAACGCAACAGAATTAGAATTATTAGATGCTGTTAATGCATATAGAGTTTCTGTAGGTTTAACACCATTACAAATTATTGAACACATTTCATACAAATCATCAGAACACAACGATTACATGATTTCAACACAAACTGTAACTCACGATGGTTTTGATCAAAGAAAAACAAATTTACAAGAGGTTTTAGGCGCTTACAGAGTAGGAGAAAATGTAGCTTACGCTTTCTCTACAGCACAAGCAACTGTTAACGCTTGGGTAGATAGTCCTAGTCACAAAGCGAACTTAGAAGGAGATTATACTCACTTTGGCGCTTCGATTAAAGTTGATGATCAAGGAAAAAAATACTACACTAATATGTTTATTAAAAAGTAAAATTTCATGTTTGTTTATAGGAAAAGCAGCTATTTTTAAAAAGTAGCTGCTTTTTCGTTTTTAAAATTATCGTATTCCTTTTGTTTTTAATTCAGCATATACATCTTGTGTTCCGTGAATTTCTTCACCAAAAGTAATATCGATTTCATATTCAATTCTATATTCATTTAAAACTTCATCAACTTTATCTTTTTTGTTTTTAGCAACTTGAATAGACTGTTTATAATTATTAAGAGCTCCAAAAGCTAAACCAAGTGGAGCAAGTCCAACGCCCATAATTATTAAAGGAACTGTTGAAATAACACTTTTGTTTAAAGCATATTTTCCAAGTAAATATCCACCAACAATAACTGCTATTCCAATTATTAGAAAAACTATAAAATAGGTATATGTTAGCGTTTTTTTTCTTTTAATATTTTCATATTCTATATTTACCGATTTAAGTTTGTTTTCAAACTTTTCATTAAGTTCTATTTTAGTACAAGTTTTATTGAATTCAGGTTTTTTTTCAGTCAATGCACAAGTAGTTCCAACTTTTAAATTTATCTTTTGATTATCACATAATTCGCAGTGTCTTGCTAAATCCATAAAAGTTCAATTAGTTTTATTATTTGTTTCGTTTTTTAAATTTATCACAATGAGTAAATATTTTTAATATTTATTCTTCTTGTTTACAGATTTTGATTTTGTCGCCCAATATGGTAGAACTCGGTATAATAATTTTATCGCCATTATCATCTTGTATAATGGTTGCATTTAGGCTTATTTCAATTACTTTTCCTTTACAACCTTGAAATTCGATCCTATCGTTAATTTTAAAAGGTCGGTTTAATACTAAAAAAATACCGCTAAATAAGTTGCTGAAAATTTGTTGGGAAGCAAATCCTAAAATTAAGGTTGTTGCACCAGCTCCGGCAAGTAATGAATGTGCAAATGTTCTTGTAATAGGTAGCGTTAATAATGCCCATCCAAAGCCAAAAAAGTAAACAATGGTTACAATTAAATGTTTTAAAAAGATAAAACTGGTAATGTCTACTTGGTGACCTTTTGTTTTTTCGCTTATTAATCGTTGCAAATATTTGCCAAGTAAAAGCGCAACCAAAATGGTTAATCCAATAATTATAAAAAATAGGATTAATGATTCGGAATCAGAAAATAGTATTTTTAGTTTTTTCATGATGCTGATATTTACTCTTTTGTTTCAATTACTTGTCTAAATATAAAACTGTCTTTTACCAATACAGTATCTCTAATAGTTCTATTTGTTTTTGCGTTTATTCTTTCTCTAATAATTAATTTGCTTCCATCTTCATTTAATTTTAAAACTGAAACATCTTTCGGTTTAGTTGTTGTATCAATAGGATAAATTTCAGCACATGAATTAATAAAAAAATCATAAATAATATGACACCTAATAGTATTGTTAAAGATTTTGTTGCTTTAAATAAAATAGGAATACATATAATAAAACCTGAAAAAGCAAAATAACCAAGAACTCTGTTTGCAATTGTTAAGTTACCATTTACAAAGGTTAATTTAGGAAAAAAATAACCAACTAAAATTTCAGTTAGTAATATAAAACCTAAAATGATTGAAATAATTAAGATTGTTGTTCTTTTTTGTTTCATTTTGGCTACTTACAAAGAGTTAAGAGTTTATTTATTCAAATATATACAACTTTTATTACATAAAAAAAGCAGTTATCGCTATTCAAATAACTGCTTTTCTGAAAAAAAAATGTATAGATATGTGTGTAGGTTACATTTTTAAAACAATAAACTCACTACGTCTATTTTTTTGATGTTCTGCTTCGCTACAAGGAACGCCGTCTGAACAATTGTTTACCAATTGGGTTTCGCCATAACCTTTAGCGGTTAATCTATCTCGGCTTATACCGTTTTTAACCATAAATTCAAGTGTAGATTTTGCTCTTCTGTCTGATAAAAGTTCGTTGTATTTATGAGTTTGTCTACTATCGGTATGAGATCGAATATCAATTGACATGTTTGGATATTGGTTCATAACCGCAATAATTTTTTCTAAATCTTCAGCTGCATCAGGTCGTATGTTCCATTTATCTAAATCAAAATAAATGATACTTACATCTAATATTTTAGCTAAATCTGTTCCTACTTCAACAGGGAAAACATTGCGTTTTAATTCGATATCTAATTTCGATTCTCCTGTTACAGCAACTGGTCCAAATGATTTTTCAGTTTTTTCATATTCTTCTTTAGAAGCTCTTACATAATATTTTTTATTACATTCAATTTTAAAAGAATAAAGACCTTTATCTGAAGAAGTTGTTTCAGTAATTTTATTCATTTTATCGTCAAATAAAACCACTTTTGCATTAGGTAAAATTTCTTTTGTATCAATGTCTGTTATAGCACCATTTAAAGTATGTGTACAAACTTTAAAAGTATAAATGTCATCAAATCCAACACCGCCATCTCTATTTGAAGAAAAGAAACCAATGTTGTCTTTGTTTACAACATAACCAAAATCGTCCATTGAACTGTTTAAAGGTTTACCAACGTTTACTGGTTTTTCAAACGATTTGTTTGTGTATTTAGCTTCAAAAATATCCAAACCACCTAATCCAGGATGTCCATCAGAAGCAAAGAATAAATTATTATTTGGGTCAATAAAGGGAAACGTTTCTCTACCTTCGGTATTGATATCTGGACCTAAATTTTCAGGTGTTCCAAAATTACCATTGCTGTCAATAGAGACTTTATATAAATCGGAATTTCCAAAACTTCCAGGCATATCTGATGCAAAATACAAGGTTTTTTCATCAGGGCTTAATGCTGGGTGAGCCGTTTTGTAATTGTCGTTAGAAAATGGAAGCTCTTTAATGTTTGTCCATTCGCCATTAACCAATTCGGCTTTGTAAATTTTCTCCATGATAACTTTGTCATCACTTTTTCTTTTTTTACCGTCGTTGTAATTATTTCGGGTAAAATACATGGTTTTGCCATCTTTTGTAAAAATAGGTGAGGACTCGTTAAATTTGGTATTTACAGTTTTAGAAAAATTTTCAACACTTCCCAATTTTCCTTTATCATCAATAGAGGTTACAAATAAATCGGTAAAGTTTTGTTTTGTCCAATCATGAATTTTAGAATATTGATTGCCTTCGCTTCTTGAAGAAGTAAATACAATTTGATTTCCAAAAAACGAAGGTCCGTAATCGTAATACTCTGAATTAACATCGGTTTTATCCATAGTATATTTTCCAGAAACGGCATCGATATCTTTTAGATAATCTTTATTTTCTGCAAACAATTTACCTCTCGAATCATTTGTTTTTTGATTGAAAAGTTCCATGTATTCATTGGATTTATCATATTTCTCTTCCGCTTTTAAAGCTTGTGCATATCTGAAATAATATTCAGGTTCGACCTCTTGATTTAGGGCAAAAAGTTCACCATACCATTTTGAAGCTTTATCTAATTCACCATTGAAGTAATAGGCGTTTCCTAATTTCTGAAATAAATCAACAGATTTATATCCTTTTTCAGCTACTTTTTCATAAATCTCGATTGCATCAATATATGAATATTTATCATATTTTTTATCGGCTTTATTTAACTTAGCTCCTTGTCCATAAGCACCAATTGTGATACTTAAAGCAACTATTATTGTATATATTGTTTTCATAATCGGATAGTTTAAAAGAATCTAGGTGCTGAAACTTTGCTTCTGTTGAAAAATTCGTATCGTAAGAAAATTTCATGAGATCCTGAGTTATAATTTGCAAGCTTAGTTGTTTCTAAATCATATCCATATCCAATAAACCAAGAATCAGAAATTTGAAATCCTGCCAGTGCACTTACAGAGGCATCCCATCTATAGGCAGCTCCTAATGTTAACTTATCGAAGAACAAAAAGTTTGCAGTTACATCTGCTTGTAAAGGAGCTCCTTCTACAATTTTACTTAATAAAGCAGGTTTAAAATCGATATTATCACTTAATGTGAATACGTGACCAGCAATAAAGTAAAAGTGCATTTTTTCTTTAGTAATTTCAACATTGTTATCGTTATATCGGAACGATTCAAAAATATTAGGAACAGATAATCCAAAATAAGTTTTATCAGAGAATAGGTATAAACCAGCTCCAACATTTGGAGAAAACTCGGTATCCATATTCTGGAATTGCGGATCCATAGGATCGTAAATTCTTAATTTATTGACATCAAGTTGAAATAAATTTCCTGTTCCTTTTAAACCTAATGATAATTTATAGTTTTCTGAAATTTGAATGAAATAAGCTAAATCTACTGAAATTTCATTTTCTGAAACAGGTCCAATTTCGTCATTGACGAAATTTAAACCTATTCCAAAATTTGAATCCCCTAATGGTGCGTTTATAGAAAAATTATTTGTTACTGGAGCACCGTCTAATCCAACCCACTGATTTCTATGAAGTAAAAAAGCGGTTATCGTTTCTCTAGAACCCGCATATGCAGGGTTAACTAGACATGTATTGTACATATATTGAGTGTATTGAGAATCCTGTTGAGAATAGCACATACTATGTAAAATGAATGCACAAAATATAGTTAAAATCGTTTTCATCTTTTTTCGTATTTAAGTTGCTGGTATCTATTAACGGTTAAGGTATAAGTATCCAGATTTATCATGGGATTTATTTTCTTCATCTGTATATTTCAGAATGTAAAAATAGGTTCCATCAGGTAGCAGTTCGTTTTTACTAACGGTACTTCTACCTTCAGATACTCCTTTAAATGATTTAAGACCATTGTCATAACCTGTTGTGTCATAGACTAAAATTCCCCATCTGTTATAAATTTCTACTGTATTATTTGGATAACATTCAAGTCCGTCGATAAAGAAGAAGTCGTTTGAATTGTCGTTATTAGGTGAAACCGCGTTATAAACTGTTATTTCGCAGGCTGCCAATACAACACAATCATCATTTACATTTAAGTAAACTTCGTAAATCATTGGACAAGAATTATCTTCTAATTCAACTACATATTGTAGCGTGTAATATCCTAGAGTTACATTTGATGGATCAAAAATACTTCCTGATAATCCACCTGAACTTGTAACTTCGCTCCACGTACCTGTTGTAGGAATTGAATCGTCTAATATAGTAAATAAATCTATAGGATCTTCTTCAACACATATTGCGTATGGAATAGCATCGAAAGGTTCATCAACACGAACATTTATAGTTTGTGTGAAATTTGCTTCGTTACCACAGTTGTCTGAAACTGTCCATTCGCGAATTATTATATATTCATAAATTGAAACTATTGTAGATGTTTCATTGTAAACCACATCATGTATACCTGAACAGTTATCTGTAAATCCTAATTGAGGAACTGCAGGAATTTCTGAACAAGAAACATTAATTTCTGAACTAATAGGAGTAGTCAACACTGGCGGTGTATTATCAAATACTGTTATGGTTTGTGTATAACTAGTATTGTTATTACAATCATCTGTTATAGTCCAAGTTCTGTAGATAATATATTCACCTTCACAAGAAGAGTTTTCATTATCTATTGTATCAACTACTGAAATAGAAACTTCATTATCGCAGTTATCACTTCCTGACATGTTTGCTGCTATTGGAATATTATCACAAGAAACACTTACGTTTGCTGGTAATTCACTTGTGAAGACAGGCGTAGTAGTATCTTGAATAAAAAATGATGCAGTTGTACTTGTTGAATTTCCGCATTCATCTGTGGCTATAAACTCAGCAGTATACTCAGTATTTGGGCATCCTGTAGAAATTGAACTAACTACTAAATTACTCCAAGTAACAGAAGAACAAGCGTCGCTAGCCGAAGCACCACCATTAGAAGCTAACCAAGCATTTAAGTCAGCAGTATTACCATTACCATCACATTCTACCGTCATGTTAGCAGCTTGAATGCTGATAACCGGAGCAGTAGTATCTTGAATAGTAAATGTAGCAGTTGATGAAGTACTATTTCCACAATCATCAGTAGCAGTGAAAGTCACACTAGCAGTTCCAGTAGCTCCACAAGCATCAGAAAGTGAACTGAAGTTATTTGACCAAGTCACAGAAGAACAAGCATCGCTAGCAGCACTACCACCGTTAGAAGCTAACCAAGCATTTAGATCGTCAGTATTTCCATTACCATCACATTCTACCGTCATGTTAGCAGCTTGAATGCTGATAACTGGAGCGGTAGTATCTTGAATAGTAAATGTTGCAGTTGATGAAGTACTATTTCCACAATCATCAGTAGCAGTGAAAGTCACACTAGCAGTTCCAGAAGCTCCACAAGCATCAGAAAGTGAAGTAAAGTTGTTTGACCAAGTTACAGAAGAACAAGCATCGCTAGCAGCACTACCACCATTAGAAGCTAACCAAGCATTTAAGTCAGCAGTATTACCATTACCATCACATTCTACCGTCATGTTAGCCGCTTGAATGCTGATAACTGGCGTAGTAGTATCTTGAATAGTAAATGTTGCAGTTGATGAAGTACTATTTCCACAATCATCAGTAGCAGTGAAAGTCACACTAGCAGTTCCAGTTGCTCCACAAGCATCAGAAAGAGAGCTAAAGTTGTTTGACCAAGTTACAGAAGAACAAGCATCGCTAGCCGAAGCACCACCATTAGAAGCTAACCAAGCATTTAAGTCAGCAGTATTACCACTACCATCACATTCTACCGTCATGTTAGAAGCTTGAATGCTGATAACAGGAGCAGTAGTATCTTGAATAGTGAAAGTAGCAGTTGATGAAGTACTGTTACCACAATCATCAGTAGCAGTGAAAGTCACACTAGCAGTTCCTGTTGCTCCTGTAAATCGTCAGCAAAAAGTGGACTGATTTAGTTCAAAACTAAGAGAGTGTTTTCAAAATCCTTAAATTTGAATTATTATGAAAACACCCAAGAAAAAAACAGCAGAGAATTTCATCAAAGACATTCGTAGAAACACACGAAGAATCTTTAGTTCTGAACAAAAAATTCAGATTGTTATGGAAGCTTTACGAGCAGAAATGTCAGTTGCAGAATTGTGTCGTAAGTATTCCATTAATGAATCTCAGTTTTATAAGTGGAACAAAGAATTTTTGGAAGCAGGTAAAAAGCGTTTAGCAGGCGATGTAACAAGAGAAGCTACGAGTGATGAAGTATCAGAGCTCAAGAAAGAAAATCAGTCTTTAAAAGTAATGATTGCCGATTTAGTTTTACGCTACGATATTGTAAAAAAAAGCTTGGACATGCTGGATTAACTGAAAAGTTTAAGAAATATATGCGACTTACAGTATCCGAAAAACAAGAAATCATTCACATGGTTACTCGTTCAGAAATTGGCGTAAATCGAACACTTCGGGAGATTGGAATCAATAAAAGTACGTTTTACAATTGGTATCATGCTTACAGCGAAAATGGTGTTGAAGGATTGCTTCCAACCAAAAGAGCAGCAAACAGGCAATGGAATAGCATTCCACAAGAGCAGAAGAATTTGGTTGTAAAATTAGCTTTAGATTATCCTGATTTGTCTTCTCGAGAATTAGCCTATAAAATCACTGATGAACAACAGATATTCCTATCAGAATCAAGTGTTTATCGGATTTTAAAGTCAAGAGGTTTAATTACAGCTCCAGCTCATATTTTTCTGAGTGCAGGTAATGAATTTACAGACAAAACAGGCTTTGTTCATCAAATGTGGCAAACGGATTTTACCTATTTTAAAATATTGGGTTGGGGTTGGTATTACTTGAGTACGGTTTTAGATGATTACAGCCGATACATTGTGCATTGGGAACTTTGCTCAAGCATGAAAGCCGATGATGTAAAAAGAACTGTGGATACTGCCATTAAAAAAGCAAAATTGGTAACTAAACAAAAACCAAAACTCTTGTCAGACAATGGTTCGTGCTATATTGCAAGCGAATTAAAAACGTATTTAAAAGACAATTATCAAATGCAACAAGTACATGGCAGACCCAATCATCCACAAACACAAGGAAAAATTGAACGCTATCACAGAACTATGAAAAACGTGGTAAAACTTGATAATTACTTTGCTCCCGAAGAATTAGAAGCTGCTTTAGAAAAGTTTGTTTATCGCTATAACAATGAACGCTATCATGAATCATTAAACAACTTAACCCCAGCAGATGTCTATTTTGGAAGAGGTGAAATGATTTTAAAAGAACGTGAACGATTAAAGAAAATGGCTATTATTGGCCGAAGAAATGAGTACCAAAAATTAAAATTAACAACAAATCAAAAAAAACATTTATCTTTGAATTATTAACTAAATACTCTCTTAGGAAAAGTCCACTTTAGTTTGAAGACGTACAGGTTCGATTAATCTTTCTATTTCGTATTTCTAAGAATGTATGGTAATAGTCGCCAAGGTCAATGTCGAAAATAGATTCAGCAATTTTTGCCATTTCTTTTATATCAGTATTCCCATTATTGAATGCTCCTTTAGCATAAAGTGCATAAATAAGTTCTATCAATGCTCGTTTGCTTTCAGTCCATTTTAGCAGAGGTTTAATCTCTTCTTTTCCCTTTGAGCCGTTTTCGTTTTTATAGGTTTGATTTTCTATATAGAGTTGTATCAAATCGTTCGCAATTATTTTTGCTACCTTGTAATCGTGCGATGTTGTGAAATTATGGTCAGATTCAAAATAATAGGTATCGAGGTTTAATTTGATGTCGTGCTTTCCTCTAACAAAATATTTA
The DNA here is from genome assembly GCF_021172165.1 of Flavobacterium channae. NCBI lineage: Bacteria > Pseudomonadati > Bacteroidota > Flavobacteriia > Flavobacteriales > Flavobacteriaceae > Flavobacterium > Flavobacterium channae. The sequence goes on from NZ_CP089096.1 coordinate 1,296,677, forward strand.
TGGTCAAGATAGGTGCTATCTGTTCTGTAATACCTATAAAATTCAAGATTATTATCGAAATACTTTTTAATCTTTGAAATTTCATTATTCAGATATTTTGAAATTGCTTTGCTACCGCCGTATGGTTTTTTGGATTCAATTTTATATATTGAGTTATAATAAATCAATTTAGATAAAATACCGGGTTTGACCTTTTTGAAGAAGTATATCTCTTCTTCCACAGAGTCAAACTTTTTGGATACAACAATATCTTTTATTTCGGATAGTCTATTTAATATAAGAACGATAGCTTGTTCAATCATTGGCATAGAATTATCAAATTCTTCAACCAAATCATCAATTTCTTCATTTAAATTCTCAATCAGCTTTTTACAGTACTCTATCATCAGCAAAAGTATTCATTAGTTAAGTCATTTTAAATTTGGGGAGAGCTTATAGAATAGACTTTTTGATTATCGTAAAACTTATAGTTGTGTGGATTTGCATCAAAAACTTTTTAAAGTAGGTCTTATACTTATTGATTATTGTAATCAATATCCAAATTATATTTAGACAGTAACCCTGCAAGGTTAAGAACTGAAAACTTCGCTTTCTTCATCTTATTTCCATCCGGGTCTATCGAAAAATTGACGGCTGTCCTGAAATCAGTTTTTTCAAGATTGGTATTGGAAAACCTTGCCAAAGTAAGGTCGCACTCCAAAAATTCCGAAGCTGTTAGGTCAGCTTCGGAAAACTCTACATCTTTTAATGTACAGTTTTTGAAAGTTGTCTTTTTTAGCTTTGTTCCAAAGAAATTGCTGTAATCCAAATGGCAATCGGTAAATGAAAAAGAGAATGCGAACTTGCTGCATCTTGTAAAATCCACGCCAAGCATTTTACAACCGATAAATTTTGCATTTCTGAAGCCCGTTTCCACAATATCCGCCATTGAAAAGTTGCATTGTTTAAATGTGCAGTCTTCGAAATCATTCTCCCTTAAATCACTCTTGTTAAAATCACAGCTTACAAACTCACATTTTACAAACTCCCTGTTCCTTAATTTCTTTTCGGCATAATCAACGCCTGAAAATGTTTTATTTTGATGAACTACTGTTTCTTCCATTTATCTAAATTTATTTATATCCATACGTGCCACGGAATACGGCTTAAAATCAGCAATAGCCCGATAGTATAGAAAATTCCCGCAAACCTGAATTTTACTGTTGCATCCTTTGCTCTTTTCGATTTAGAATAACCGATGGTAATCAATACAATACCGATAAGCATCATCAAAGGATGCTCAAGAACATAAAGTCTTCCAATGCTGTTTTTCATTACTTCTTTTGAAAAATTGGATATGCCCAAAGGGGAAATAAAGTAAACCAAAAAGCCTATAACCAATTGCAAGTGTGCCGATACAAGACCAGCCAATAATATTTTCTTGCTATTTCCGGAATATTCCTTTCCTTTTGCCCAAGATGCCAGAGCGTATATAGATGCAAAAAGAAGAATTAACAATAAAGCTATCGCCAGATAAGAATGAATGTTTTTAATAATAGTGTACATACGTTGTTTATATGTTTTTTAATGGCTCATTGATTTTGAGAAGACATTTAATACAACTACTCCTGCTACGATAAGTGTTATCCCTATAATTGCAGGCAGGTCAATTGAATGTTTGAATACTACGACGGATATGATGGTTGTCAAAACGATACCCAAACCGCCCCAAATGGCATAAGCCGCTCCTAATGGAATTGACTTTAATGCAATGGAAAGAAAATAAAAGCATAGTCCGTAGGACACTGCTGTTACGATAGAGGGTATTGGTTTTGTAAATTGTTGTGAAGCATTCAAAAAGCTGGAACCGATTACTTCTGATATTATAGCAAGTGCTAAAAAAAGATATTTCATTTCAATTTCATTAGGTATTCAAACACTTTCTGCTTTTCCGTTTCACTTAACTGTATGGAACTCATATTTTCAGCATACCATAATCCATCTGCCACAAGAAACATAATTAAGCTCTTGGTACTTAACTCTTCATTATCTTTGGGCATAATATGGAGGCTATACCATTCCAGCCACATCTCTCTGTATTTCGGATTAATCATAATTGCCTGCAAAACGATACGTATTGTTTTTGCATATTTTTCATCGGACTTTTTTTCCAGTACATATTTTAAATAGCCCATAGTTCCGTCTTTTTCTCCATTTTCTGTCTTGTGCAATTCCACCCAATAGGTCAGTTCGGAAAGGGTCTGGCTCATTAATTCATCGAGTAGTTCTTCCTTGTTCCTGAAATGGTGTATGATACCACCTTTGCTCAATCCGGTTTTGTCGGCAATAGCCTGAAATGTTACTTGATGCCAGTCTGTTTCTGCTCCTATTTCGGTTGCGGCATCAATGATAAGCTGTTTGTTCAGTTCTGGTTCTTTTTTCCTGTTGTAAGCGTTGTTACTACTGTTATTATCCATAAATAGTTATTTTATCGTTTCTGTATAATTTCCGGCTAAATTATCAATATAATATTTGATAGCTTCGCATATTCAACCTTTAGCTTTCGCAAAAATTATTCAACTATAAATTCTCCTTTCATCATAGCATAATGTCCGGGAAAAGAACAAAGGAATTCATAAGTCCCTTTTTCGGGTGTAGGAAATTCAATAACATCAGTTTCTCCTCCTCCAATCATTTTGGTATGTGCAATCACGTCTTTGAGCAATTCTGAGGGAATATCATAATCAGGTGCTTTGGATTGGGCAGCCGCATTTCCAAAATCGGAAAGATTTATACTATTTTTTAAAAGGACAAAGTTGTGTCCCATTGCGGATTTCGGCATTGTGCCGGAATGTTTCAGCGTGAGTTTTACAGTTTGACCGCTTTTAACCCTGATTTCTTTTTTATCGAATTTCATTGCATCGTCTGATATTAAAAGTATCTCTGCTACTTTCAAATCGTTATTGTCGCCACGTGTAACGGGTTGCTCTGTTACAGCTTCCTCCTTTGCTACTTTATTATCGGTTTCAGTTTTTGTATTGTTGTTACAGCCCGATAACACGAGAAAAATACAGGATACTGCAATCAAATATTTGCCGGTTAACCGTTGTCTAACTTGGTTTGCCATATTAAAATATATTAGATAGTTGCTTGTCTACTTTTTAGTAAATAAGTAGAAAAAACTTTTGCAAAAATACTGAACATTTGGTTTGTTTCAAAAAAAATTATACATTTGCATCGTCTTTTTGACAAATTAAGGCGATAAAGAACAAATTTTTATGTACATCGGACAGGTAGTTTTTCTGGAAACATCACGCTTTGTATTCGGCTTACTTAATAAATACAGTGAGTTGGGTGCATTACTGCTGTTTTGCATTTTGCCGATGTTGTTTTTCCTTATTGAAAACTGTTCGCCTGAAATCCCGTCCGCTAATTGGGCTTTCCAATTACCTGCGTTTGCGATGGTCGTTCCTTTCTGGTTCGTCCTGTATTAACTCTCTCCATTACATTTTTATCTCATTAAGAAACTTTCGTGGCTTTATCGAATGCTATGTGTTTTCGGCGATTACTCCTGTTTTCAATCATTAATTATTTCATACATTATGCAAAAATCAATTCGTTCAATTTATTTAGACGGGTCTAAAGGTTATAATAAATCTGTCAAAAAATGTGTAACCTTTTTTAGTTCATCGGGACTTCTTCTGTCGCTTCTTCTGATAGGGAGCTGTGGAGGCAAAAATGAAAATCACGGCGGCTGGGGCAATGGTCCGGCAGAACTTCCTATAGCAGTTGTTCAACAGGGCGAAGCCGTTATACCAAAAGAATATTCCGCCAGTGTGGAAGGTGTTCAAAATGTAGAAATCCAATCACAGGTTACAGGCTATCTAAGCAAAATCTATGTGGATGAGGGAGCTTATGTAAACGCTGGTCAAACACTTTTCAAAATAGAGGATAAAACTTATGCTGAGCAATTACGCTCTGCACAGGCTTCATTGATTACAGCACAAGCCAATCTTGCCAATGCCCAAATTGAGCTGAACAGAAAAAAGGAACTTGTAAAAAGCAAGGTCGTATCCGATTTGCAGGTTCAACAGGCTGAAGCAGCTTATAATGCGTCAAGAGGTGCTGTTTCGCAAGCATCTTCACAGTTGGAATCCGCAAAAATCAATCTTAATTTTTGTACCATTAAAGCACCTGTAAGTGGTTATGTAGGACGCTTCAATTACCGTTTAGGAAGTTTGATTTCCCCTACTAATACTACGCCCTTAACGCTTTTATCTGATATACGCCAGGTAAACGTGTATTTCAGTATGAGCGAAAATGACTTTTCAGGTTTTCAGCAGGAATACGGAGGAAAAGTTGAAAATGCACCAGCGGTAAACCTTATCACGTCGAGCGGAAACCAATATGAACTACCCGGAAAAATAGATGCTGTTGAGGGACAGTTCAACCAGAATACAGGCTCTATTACATTAAGGGCAAGGTTCAATAACCCTAAATTGCTTTTACGAAGTGGCAACACGGGTAAAATTTCCATCGTGCAGAGATATGCCAATGCTACATTGCTCCCTATCGCTTCAACAATAATGATACAGGACAAGATTTTTATTTTTTCTGTAGATAAAGATAGCAAGGCTATCCAACTACCGATTGAAGTATCAGGAAAATCGGGCAATAACTATATCGTTTCAAAAGGTATCAACCCTGGTGATAAATACATTGTGAGCGGTTTTGACCGTTTGCAGGCAGGAGCACCTGTTGTAGCACAAAAGGCAAATGCAAATCCTAACAAGTAATCCAAAAAACGAAGAAAAATCATTATGCTAAAAACAATCATAAAAAGACCTGTACTTGCTACGGTCATATCCGTTATATTGGTCATCTTGGGGATTGTAGGAATGCTCAATTTGCCGATTACAAAGTTTCCCGATATTGCACCGCCTACGGTTATGGTCAATGCAGTATATCCAGGAGCTAACGCCGAAGCGATAGCCCGTTCGGTAGCACCGCCATTGGAAAATGCGATAAACGGTGTGGAGAATATGGACTACATCACGTCCGTTGCGAGTAACGACGGTACATTACAGATTACTGTTATCTTCAAATTAGGAACCGACCCCGACCAAGCCGCCATCAACGTGCAGAACCGTGTGGCACAGGTAACCAACCAGCTTCCTGCCGAAGTAGTGCAGGCAGGTATTACTACGCTGAAACGTCAGAACAGTATGATAGCGTTGGTTACAATATCCAGCCAAGACGGTTCAATGGACGATTTGTTTTTGGAGAATTATGCCAAAATCAACGTTCTTCCAGAACTCAAACGTATAAAGGGTGTGGGTGATGCGATAGCTTACGGTAACAAAGATTACTCAATGCGTGTATGGCTCGACCCCGTAAAACTCAATGCGTACAACATTACGCCAGCCGAAGTTTCAAGGGCTATCCAATCGCAAAACTTAGAAGCCGCACCCGGTCGTTTCGGGGAAAGAACCGAAGAAGCCAAAGAATACATAATGCGTTACAAGGGTAAGTTTACCGAACCTGAGCAATACGAAAACATTGTGATAAAAGCTACCAATGACGGTTCTATCCTACGGTTGAAAGACGTAGCAAAAGTTGAATTTGGAGCATACAGCTATGCTGTTACCAACAAATCCAATGGTAAGCAAGCGGTAACAATGGCTATCTTCCAGATGGCAGGTTCCAACGCTAATGAAGTGCAGATTGCGGTACAGGAACGAATGGCGGAGTTATCTAAATCGTTCCCTAATAAAATGGAATACAATATTCCGTATGCGACAAAAGATGCCTTAGACCAATCTATCAGCCAGGTAATTAAAACCCTGATTGAAGCCTTTATCTTGGTGTTCATTGTGGTGTATATCTTCTTGCAGGATTTCCGTTCTACGCTTATCCCTGCCATTGCCGTTCCAGTTTCCATTATCGGTACGTTCTTCTTTATGAGCCTGTTTGGGTTTTCGATAAATATCTTAACCCTCTTTGCTCTGGTGCTGGCAATCGGTATCGTGGTGGATGATGCCATTGTGGTGGTCGAAGCCGTCCACGCCAAGATGGAACACAAGGGATTAAGCCCAAGAGCAGCAACGCTTTCAGCGATGCACGAAATTTCGGGTGCGATTGTTTCCATTACATTGGTAATGTCGGCGGTGTTCGTTCCGGTTGCCTTTATGAAAGGCTCAACGGGATTGTTCTATCAGCAATTCGCCCTGACTTTGGCAATCGCTATTGTTATTTCGGCGGTAAATGCCTTGACATTAAGCCCTGCTCTGTGTGCCTTGTTCCTGAAAGACCTGCACCACGGAAAAGACGGAAAGAAACTGAATTTCAAGGAACGCTTTTTTGCAGGATTTAATGTTGCATTCAACAAGCTGACGTTCCGCTATGGAAAATCAATACTATTCCTGATAAAGAAAAGATGGGTTGCCTTTGCCGGAATAGCCATCTTTGGAGGGTTGTTTATCTATTTATCAATGACAACACCTAAAGGATTTATTCCCGATGAAGACCAGAGTTTCATCATTGTAAAAATAGACCTTACACCCGGTGCTTCCAAACATCGTACAGGAGAAGTAATTGCTGATGTTGAAAAAATCTTAATCAACCACCCCGCAGTGGATAAAGCTATGTCGGTAGAGGGATTGAACCTGTTCACTGGTGCGATGTCCTCTTCTTCGGGAACGCTTTTCGTTACACTGAAAAAACCGGAAGAACGTGGCGAAGTGAATAAGATTGACGACGTTATCGGTCAGTTGATGGGCATTCTGTCGCAGGACAAACGTGCCAATTTCCTTGTGCTGAATACGCCAACCGTAGATGGTTTCAGTAATACAAGTGGTATGGAACTCGTGTTGCAAGACCGCACCAATGGCGAACTGCAACAGTTGGGTAATACTTCGTATGCGATGATGGGTGCATTGATGCAACGTCCTGAAATTGCGGTTTCCTATACAACCTTTGACGTTTCTTTCCCTCAATATGAAATATCGGTAGATGAGGGAAAAGCAGCCCAGTTGGGTGTTGAAGTATCGGATATTATGGCGACGTTACAGGGTTATTACGGAAGTTTCCAGGCTTCTGACTTTAACCGTTTCGGTAAATATTACCGAGTATTGGTACAGGCTACTCCTGAAACCCGTAAGGATGAAAGTTCGTTGAACGGTGTTTTCGTAAAGAATGCTACCGGAGAAATGGTTCCCATCAATACATTGGTAACGCTAAAACCGATTACGGGTGCGGAAGTTGTGGACAGGTTCAACCTCTTTAATGCTTCCAACCTTACCGTAATGCCTGCACCGGGTTTCAGTACAGGACAGGCAATGACCGCTATACAGGAAGTGAGCAAACAGGTATTGCCCCCGGGCTATACTTATGATTACAAAGGTATGAGCCGTGAGGAAAGTACATCGAGTTCACAATCGACTGTGATATTCGGCTTGTGTATTGTGTTCGTATTTTTCTTATTGTCTGCACAATACGAAAGCTATGTTCTTCCTTTTGCGGTGCTTATCGCCATTCCGGTTGGTCTTTCGGGTGTTTTCGTGGGGATAACCTTTGCACAGATTTCCAATAACATCTATGTACAGATTGCAATGGTAATGCTCATCGGGTTGCTCGCTAAGAATGGTATCCTTATCGTGGAATTTGCCGTACAACGCCGCCACGCCGGTAAGAGTTTGGTAGCTTCTGCCGTTGAGGGAGCAAAAGCCCGTTTACGCCCTATCCTGATGACCTCTTTGGCGTTCATTACGGGATTAATTCCGTTGATTTTCGTGGTCGGTCCGTCTGCAATGGGTAACCATTCCATCGGCTATGCCGCAATTTTTGGAATGTTGTTCGGAACAATACTGGGTATTTTCATCACACCTGTTTTGTTTGTGGTGTTCCAACATCTGCACGAAAAAATCAGTGGGAAAACTGTAACCGATGCCGATTGGGAGTTTTAATTCAAAATAATTTTAAAATGACTTCAATTAAGAATATAACATATACCATAGCTGGAGTATTTTTTGCATCGGGCATTATAACCTCTTGTTCCGTGCAGAAATACCAACAGCCAGCCTTGCAACTTCCCGAAACATTTAGAAACAGCGAAGTGGCGGCAGACAGCACAAATAATATTGCCCAATTAAGCTATAAGGATTTTTTTAAAGATCCTGTACTTGTCAATCTCATTGATAAGTCAATGGAAAAAAACTACGATTTACAGGTGGCTTTAAAACAGATTGAATTTGCATCACTTGGGTACAGGCAATCAAAATGGGCGTACGCCCCAAAAATTGATGCGACAATAGCCGGAGCTACAATTAATCGACCATCGAGTAACAGTATTGTCGGACTTCAAATGAGTCAATTCGTACTGAAATATACCGAAGATTATTCTACATCCGTCAACCTTTCGTGGGAAGCCGACATTTGGGGAAAAATCAAAGGGCAAAAAGAACAAGCCCTTACCGATTATCTTCAGACACAGGAAGCCGCAAAAGCCGTAAAGACAAGGTTGGTTTCTGAAGTAGTACAAGGGTATTACAATCTGTTGATGCTGGACAAGCAATTGGAAATCAGCCAAGCCAATTTATCGTTTGCCGATAGTACACTTGTTATCCTGAAAAAGCAGTACGAATTGGGAATGATTACTTCACTTGCCGTACAACAACAGGAAATAACAAAAGACCAGATATTTAAAAGTATTCCTGTTATTGAAAGTTCCATCAACACGCAGGAAAACGCATTGAGTATTCTTACTGGAACGATGCCGGACAAAATCGAAAGGCAATCTTCGCTTGATGATGTGCAGAAACCTGAAGACTTAGCTACCGGAATACCATCGCAAATGTTGGCGTTCAGACCGGATGTAAAAAGCAGTGAGCTGGATTTCAGGAAAAGCATTTCTGCTATACACGTTGCCAAAGTGAGTATGTACCCTGCCTTGAATATAACGGCACAAGGCGGTTTGAATACTTTCAAATCAAGTAATTGGTTTAATATACCAGGTTCTCTGTTCGGATTAGTTGGCGGTACAATTGTACAGCCGATTTTGAACGGAAAACAACTAAAGACCAGATACGAACAATCCAAGATAAGCTCGGAACAAGCAGAATTGAATTTTAAACATTCTGTGCTTAAAGCTGTGGGCGAAGTGTCTGACGCTTTGGTGCAGATTGAAAAATTAGAGGAACAACAAGCCATTGCGGAAAATTTGGTAAAACAGGCAGAAACTGTTGTCAATAATTCCCTGACGCTTTATAAGTACAATGAAGCAACCTATCTGGAAGTTATCGTAGCACAAACCAACAAGTTGCAGATAGAGTTGGATTTGGCTTCTATCAAAACGCAACGATTGAATGCAATAACCACGCTATACCGTTCGCTGGGCGGAGGATGGCAGTAGTTGTTGAGATATATTTTTTAACCTCATAGGAATTGTAAATCCTATGAGGTTTTAGGCGAAAACCTCAAAATTATAAAATTGATGAAATTATGTTCAAATTCCTATTAAAGAAAATATCAACACTCATAGAAGTAACGCAAATCGTGGAAGAAGTACCCGAAACGTTTACTTTCAAATTTGCTGTTCCCGAAAATATCAAGTGGAAATTGGGAGCTTATGACCATTTTTTAGCATCAGATTTAACGGGCGATAAACCTTTTAAGGGCAATCTCGTAAGGGAAATTTCGATTATGAGCCACCCTAATGAAAACTACATTGGGTTTACAACCCGCATCAGGAGCAATGCTTCCGATTTTAAGCAAGCGTTAGGAAAATTACAGGCTGGTGATAAGATTAGGGTATTTTTCTTCGGAAGCCATATCAAACTACCCGAAACAAATACGCCTGTTGTTTTTATCAGTATGGGCGAAGGCATTGCCACCTTTCGCCCTTTTATCATAGAACTGTTAGACAGGTATTCGGAAACCACCATTACGAACATCAATATTGAACGTAGCGGAAAATTTGTATATCAGGATGAGCTTAACGGATTGCCGGCAAACAAAATTAAAAATGTGCTGGTAACATCACGCAACGCCTTGTATGAGGGTATTGATAAAACGCTGGAAAACAAAGAAAATGTGTATTACGTTGTCGGTTCAAAACAGTTTAACAAATGTAAATCGTCAGCAAAAAGTGGACTGATTTAGTTCAAAACTAAGAGAGTGTTTTCAAAAATTATTAACTTTGAAATAGTATGAAAACACCTAAGAAAAAAACAGCAGAGAATTTCATCAAAGACATTCGTAGAAATACACGAAGAATCTTTAGTTCCGAACAGAAAATTCAGATTGTTATGGAAGCTTTACGAGCAGAAATGTCAGTTGCAGAATTGTGTCGTAAGTATTCCATTAATGAATCTCAGTTTTATAAGTGGAACAAAGAATTTTTGGAAGCAGGTAAAAAGCGTTTAGCAGGCGATGTAACAAGAGAAGCTACGAGTGATGAAGTATCAGAGCTCAAGAAAGAAAATCAGTCTTTAAAAGTAATGATTGCCGATTTAGTTTTACGCTACGATATTGTAAAAAAAAGCTTGGACATGCTGGATTAACTGAAAAGTTTAAGAAATATATGCGACTTACAGTATCCGAAAAACAAGAAATCATTCACATGGTTACTCGTTCAGAAATTGGCGTAAATCGAACACTTCGGGAGATTGGAATCAATAAAAGTACGTTTTACAATTGGTATCATGCTTACAGCGAAAATGGTGTTGAAGGATTGCTTCCAACCAAAAGAGCAGCAAACAGGCAATGGAATAGCATTCCACAAGAGCAGAAGAATTTGGTTGTAAAATTAGCTTTAGATTATCCTGATTTGTCTTCTCGAGAATTAGCCTATAAAATCACTGATGAACAACAGATATTCCTATCAGAATCAAGTGTTTATCGGATTTTAAAGTCAAGAGGTTTAATTACAGCTCCAGCTCATATTTTTCTGAGTGCAGGTAATGAATTTACAGACAAAACAGGCTTTGTTCATCAAATGTGGCAAACGGATTTTACCTATTTTAAAATATTGGGTTGGGGTTGGTATTACTTGAGTACGGTTTTGGACGATTACAGCCGATACATTGTACACTGGGAACTTTGCTCAAACATGAAAGCCGATGATGTAAAAAGAACTGTTGATACAGCCATTAAGAAAGCAAAATTGATAACTAAACAAAAACCAAAACTCTTGTCCGACAATGGTTCGTGCTACATTGCAAACGAATTAAAATCGTATTTAAAAGACAATTATCAAATGCAACAAGTACATGGAAGACCCAATCATCCACAAACACAAGGAAAAATTGAACGCTATCACAGAACCATGAAAAATGTTGTAAAACTTGATAATTACTTTGCTCCCGAAGAATTAGAAGCTGCTTTAGAAAAGTTTGTTTATCGCTATAACAATGAACGCTATCATGAATCATTAAACAACTTAACCCCAGCAGATGTCTATTTTGGAAGAGGTGAAATGATTTTAAAAGAACGTGAACGATTAAAGAAAATGGCTATTATTGGCCGAAGAAATGAGTACCAAAAATTAAAATTAACAACAAATCAAAAAAAACATTTATCTTTGAATTATTAACTAAATACTCTCTTAGGAAAAGTCCACTTTAGTTTGAAGACGTACAACTTTGGTAATCTGTCTCAATAATTACATGAAGTAATTCTAAATTTATCAAAGTATTCAAAGCAACTAAATCAATTGGAGCAATATTGTTTCTTATTCTAAGTATACAATATTTTAAATTTGATATTTCTAAAGCATTTAATTGATTTATCATATTCAAATTTTCGTAACGAATATCTAAAATGGTTCCTCCATTAGAATTATTAGAATTTCTTGAAAATTGATTGGATTCTAGTTGAACTAAGTCTGTTGAATTTAAAACTGCAGAAAGTGTATTCTTAAGTTCTTGATTTGATTCAAATAAAACATCATTACAATTATAAATTTGCTGGGCTCTTATTTTTATTGTAGAACACATTAAGAAAATAGAGCATAGAAATAATGTTCTAATTTCAATTTTTGACAAACTTTCCATAATAATAATTTTTAAAATTAATAATTACAGTAAGTTGATTTTAAGGTTGGGTTTAGGGGATGAAAATGAAGTTAAGTTTAATAAGAAAATAGGGGGAATGGATTATTATAACAATGCTAAATTACTCAAAAACTAATAGTTAGATACAATTAGATCAGTGTTTTCGATAAAGTGTTTAAAAAAATCTACTAACTAACTTAAAAATAGCAAAAGCTTTAACTTCTAATTCAAAAAAAATGAGTAATTTAATTTTCTAAACTAATAACTATGAAAAATTTAATACTTATTAGACATTCAAAGTCAAGTTGGGACGCACCAGTTCAAGATATTGAAAGATCAATCTCCAAGCGCGGAGTTAAAGATGCGCATTTAATTGCTGCAAAAACTCCTGAAATTTTACCACCATCTTATATTGTATGGAGTAGTAAAGCAAAAAGGACTCAAGAAACAGCTTTTATATTTTCTCAATACCTTTCTATTCCGCTTGAAACTATCCATTTTTCAGAAGATTTATATACTTTTGATGCTAAGAGCTTAGAAAAAAATATAAAAAAATGTGAAAATTCATATGATAGTCTAATTCTTTTTGGACATAATGAAGCTATTACAAAATTTGTTAATAAATTTGGAGACCTTTATATTGATAATGTTCCTACATCGGGTGTTGTTGCTTTGCAATTTGATACAAATGATTGGAATGATTTATCGAAAGGTAAAACCATAGCAACATTATTTCCAAGCCATTTTAAAAATGAATAATATATCAAATAACTATATCGATCGAGAAAAAAGCTGGTTAACATTCAATGCCAGAGTGCTTCAAGAAGCAAATGATGAGAGTGTACCTTTATTAGATAGATTTCGTTTTCTTGGAATTTTTTCCAATAACTTAGATGAGTTTTTCAGAGTTCGATATGCCGCAATTCGTAGAATGAGTCTAGAAACATCAGAAACTGAAAAGATTCTTGGTGTTCCTGCCGAGCAATTGTTAAAAGAAATAACAGATATTGTAATTGAGCATCAATCTGAAAGTTTACGTATTTTGAGTGAAATTGAAAAAAAACTTGAAAAAGAAAACATTTTCATTATCAACGAAAAGCAAGTTACTAAAGAACAGGAAACTTTTATTCACGATTTTTTTATTCAAAAAGTAAGCCCGGCCGTTGTAACTATCATGTTAAATGACCTAGAGGAGTTTCCGCTTTTAAAAGATACTTCTGGTTATTTAGCTATTAAGTTAACCATGCGTTCGGCTGATGCTACAAATAAAGAAATACGTTATGCCGTTATCGAAATTCCGCATACTATCAACAGATTCGTAGTTTTACCTTCAAATTCTGAAAAGCAATATATCATACTTTTAGATGATGTTATCCGATTAAATTTGGCAAGTATCTTTAATATATTCGATTACGAAAACATTTCGGCTCACATGATTAAAATTACTCGTGATGCTCAGTTGGAATTTGATAGTGATTTGAGTAAGAGTTTGATGGAAAAAATTTCAAACTCAGTTAAAGAACGTAGAGTAGGTGAGCCAGTACGTTTTGTTTACGATCAAGCGATAGGAAAAGATACTTTAGAATTTTTCCTAAAAGGAATGAATATTTTAAGTTCAGATAGTATTATTCCTGGAGGAAGATATCACAATCGTAGAGATTATATGAACTTCCCAAATTTGGGTCGTTACGATTTGTTGTACAGAGAAAATTTACCATTACCCGTACCAGGTTTATCTTTAGAAGGAAGTATTTTAGAAAGAATTAAAAAGAAAGATTATCTGCTTTATGCGCCATATCAGTCTTTTTCCTATATCATTAAATTTTTACGTGAAGCCGCTCTTGATCCAAAAGTAGCTTCAATTAAAATTACATTGTACCGATTAGCAAAGAATTCACAAATTGTAAGTTCGCTAATAAATGCTGCTAAAAACGGTAAAAAAGTAACCGTTCAAATTGAATTACAAGCACGTTTTGATGAAGAAAGTAACATTTCGTATTCAGAACAAATGCAAACCGAAGGTATCGAATTGATTTTTGGAGTAAAAGGTTTAAAAGTTCACAGCAAAATATGTGTAATCGAACGAATTGAAGAAGGAAGAGTTAAACGCTACGGATTTATCTCAACTGGAAATTTCAATGAAAATTCGGCAAAAGTTTATACAGATGTAACGCTTTTCACAAGCAATGTTGAAATTTTAAAAGACGCTGCTAAGATTTTCGATTTCTTCGATGTAAATTATCGCGTGCACCGATACAAGCATTTAATTGTTTCGCCACATTATACAAGAAGTCGTTTTAATAAATTAATCGATAGAGAAATTTTAAACGCACTTTCGGGCAAAGAAGCTTACATCAAATTAAAGATGAATAGTATATCCGATTTTAAAATGACGGATAAATTGTACGAAGCAAGTAATGCAGGAGTGAAGATTCAATTGATTATTAGAGGAATCTGTTGTTTAATTCCTGGAGTTAAAGGATTAAGTGAAAATATCGAAGCTATTAGTATAGTAGATAACTATTTAGAGCATTCTCGTATTTATATTTTCGGAAATGCTGGCGATCCAGAAGTGTATATTTCTTCAGCCGATTTTATGACGCGAAATTTAGATGCAAGGGTAGAAGTTACTTGTCCAATATATGATCAGGAAATCAAAAATGAATTAATTGAAACATTCGAAATAGGTTGGCGTGCCAATGTAAAAGCCCGAATTCATTCTGCCGATTTAAGAAATCAATACAGAAAGAAAGGTGATGAAAAACCATTTAGAGCACAACAAGAAATGTACAATTATTATCAAAATAAGTTAGAAGTAATTGCCGAAGATGTGCAATAATTTAAAATAGATGATTACAATAAAAAAATACGCTGCTATTGATATTGGTTCCAATGCTATGAGGCTTTTGGTTACCAATATTGTAGAGCAACCTGGATGTCAACCACAATTCAATAAGAGTTCATTAGTTCGTGTGCCAATTCGTTTAGGACAAGATGCCTTTACTGTTGGCGAAATTACCGATGAAAACATTGACAGAATGATTGATGCCATGAAAGCTTTTAAATTATTAATGAAAGTGCATAAAGTGGAACAATATAGAGCTTGTGCAACTTCAGCCATGCGTGAAGCATACAATGGAAAAGAAGTGGTTGATATTATTAAAAAGAAAGCCGATATAAAGATTGATATTATAGATGGTAAAAAAGAAGCAGCTATTATTGCGGCTTCCGATTTAAAACAATTTATCAGTACCGATAAAGCCTATTTATATGTAGATGTTGGTGGTGGAAGTACCGAATTTTCATTGTTTTACGAAGGAAAAATTATTGCTTCAAAATCGTTTAAAAACGGAACCGTTCGTTTGTTAAATAATATGGTAAACGATGTGGTGTGGCAAGAAATTGAAAAATGGATTAAAACCAACACGGAACCTTTTGAAGATATTACATTAATAGGTTCTGGAGGAAATATCAATAAATTATTCAAATTATCGGAAAAACAACAAGACAAACCGTTGTCGTATGTTTATGTGAGTTCGCAATACCAAAAATTAAACAGCATGACTTACGAGCAAAGAATTGCCGAAATAGGTTTAAACCCAGACCGTGCCGATGTAATTATTCCTGCAACTCGTATTTATTTAAATGCAATGAAATGGAGTGGCGCTCGTCATATTTATGTGCCAAAAATTGGATTGTCTGATGGTATTGTAAAAGCAATGTATTACGGGAAGATTTGATAAAATCATTAGATTCTTCAAGTCCCGTAGGGAAAACATATTGGTAGATTATTCGGTTAAAAAAAATGTTTAAACGAGTCCCGTAGGGACGATATGTAGGTAGCATTTGGAAAAAGTGGATAAAGAAGTAAAAAATATAATTATTAATAATTCTATAATGAAGGTATAACGGTAATGGCAAACACGTATACACAAATACATATTCAATTTGTTTTTGCGGTAAAATACCGAGACGGATTAATTCATTCGTCATTCAAAGATGAATTATACCAATATATTACAGGGATTATCAAAGCAAATAATCATAAATTATTGGCAATTAACGGGATGTCAGACCACATTCATATTCTAATCGGAATGCGTCCAACACAAACCATTTCCGAATTGATGCAAATTATTAAAGCCAATAGCTCTAAATGGATTAACGAGAAAAAGTTTCTGAAAGTAAAATTTGAATGGCAAGAAGGTTATGGAGCTTTTTCATATTCTAAATCCCATGTTCAAAATGTAATTAAGTATATCCAAAACCAAGAGGAGCGTCATAAAACGAAATCATTTCAAGAAGAATATTTAGAATTTTTAGAAGCATTTGAAGTGGAGTATGATGAACGTTACATTTTTAAAGTGCCTATTTAATATCATCCCTACGGGATTTTAAACCTGTTTAGTTGTTTTGTTACCAATATTTCATCCCTAAAGGGATTTATAAAATTTGTTTTGTATTATTGTATTTATTAACCTTGAATGATTTTTTAAACCCATGAAGAAAATTGAAATACCAAAATTCCATGAAACATTTAATCCAATTTTAGAAATATTGAGCAATGGAGAAATGATTCATACAAGAGAATTACAGGATTTGGTTATTAAGAAATACTATTCAGATTTACCTGAGGAAATGCTTAATAAGAAAACAAAATCTGGAGAAGTATTGATCAATAATAGAATTGCATGGGGAAAATCTTATCTAAAAAAAGGTGGATATATTTTTTATCCAGAAAGAGGTCATGTTAAAATTACAGAAAAAGGTTTAAGTCAAAAGTCAAGTTTGACATTAAAAGACGTTGAACAAGGTACAAATATTCTTGATTTTTATACAGAAGAGAATTTAAAGTCAAATAAATCTGCAACTGATATAAAAGCGATTGATAATGCTTCACCTCAAGACTTAATTGATGAAGGTTTTTCAAAAATTGAAACAGAAGTTAAGAATGATTTATTAGATAAGTTAAAAGTTATCAATCCATATTATTTTGAAAAAGTCATTCTAATATTATTGAAGAAAATGGGTTATGGAGATTTTATAGAAACTTCTAAATCTTCTGATGGTGGAATTGATGGAATCATAAATGAAGATAAATTAGGTTTAGATAAAATTTATATTCAAGCTAAAAGATTTAATGAAAATAAGGTAAGAGAAAAAGATATCCGAAATTTTATTGGTGCTATGAGTGGAGATACAAATAAAGGTGTTTTTGTAACTACTTCTTTATTTGACAAAGGCGCAGTTGAAAAAGCTAAAAACGCTCATCATAAAATAATATTAATTGACGGAATTAAATTGGTTGATTTGATGCACGAGTTTAATGTTGGTGTACAAATTAAATCTGTTTATGAAGTCAAACAATTAGATGAAGATTTCTTTGAAGAACAATAGTTTAAACATCCAAATCAAACGTCTTTCTTAATATTTCAAGAGCTGGGTTAATTTGTTTTAAGCGTTCAAATTTTTCTTGTGGTGTAAACGCGTATTTATTTTCAGTAGTTTCATTTACAACCACTTCAATAGTAATATCATGATTGTGTAATTTACCTCTCAAATAACCTAACAATTCTATTGAACCCGATAAAAACTCTTCTTTTGTACTCTGGTTTGGAAGTTCTAAAGTAATAACCGTACCATTTAATGTTGGATCATTCATTTGCATGTAGGTTGCCATTAAACGCTTTCCAGTATCGGTCATTTTTTGTGCAAACTTATTCCATTGTAACAACATATCGGTTTCATTAAATGTTTCCGATGGTAATTCTTCACGGTGTCTTTGAAAAGTTTGTTGTTGCGCTTCTAGCTCTTTTTTTGCTTTTATGCTCGCTAATGAAAGTGCTGAAACTTTGTTTCCTGTTGGGTTTAAATTTGTTAAAACTGGTTTAGGAATTTCAGGAACAACCGGTGTTGCTACTTCATTTTGAACTTCAGGAGTAGAAGTTACTACTGCTGTATTTTCAACAGGTTTTATTTCTTCAGTTGGCGCCTGAGTTTTAGGTGTGGCAACTTCGGTAATAGAGTAGGAGTTGTTTTTGTAATAAGTAGCCGGAATTATAAATTTAGCTACTTTTTTTTTTCTCCATCAAAAGTGATAGAGGCCAATTGCATTAAACATAACTCGACTAAAAGTCGCTGATTTTGACTTACTTTAAACTTCAAATCACACTCATTTGCTAATTCAATTCCTTTAATTAAGAAATCGTGCATTGCTTTGTGCGATTGTGCTGCATATAAACTTTGTGCTTGTTCACCCGCTTCTAAAAGTGGTAAAGTAGCAGGATTTTTACAAACTAATAAATCTCTGAAATGCGATGCCAAACCAGCAATAAAATGATGTCCATCAAAACCTTTTGCTAAAATATCGTTGTAAGCAATTAGTAAATCTGGAATTTTATTGTCTAAAATTAAATCCGTTATTTGAATGTAGTATTCAAAATCTAAAACGTTTAAATTTTCAGTTACAGCTTGTCTGGTTAAATTATTTCCACAATACGAAACTACACGGTCAAAGATTGACAATGCATCACGCATAGCGCCATCAGCTTTTTGCGCAATAATGTGCAAAGCATCATCTTCAAAAGCAACGCCTTGTTCTTTCGCTATTTCTGCTAAATGATTTTTGGCGTCTTTTATCGTAATTCTTTTGAAATCAAATATTTGACAACGCGATAAAATCGTTGGAATAATTTTATGTTTTTCGGTAGTCGCTAAAATAAAAATCGCATGCTTAGGTGGTTCTTCTAATGTTTTAAGGAAAGCATTAAATGCCGCTTGTGAAAGCATGTGAACCTCGTCGATAATATATACTTTATATTTTCCGGTTTGAGGTGGTATTCTTACCTGATCGATGATACTTCTAATATCGTCAACTCCGTTGTTTGAAGCAGCATCTAATTCAAATACATTGAAAGAGAAATCTTCATACGGATCATCGTAACCTTCTTGATTTATTTTTCGAGCTAAAATACGAGCACAAGTTGTTTTTCCTACACCTCTAGGTCCAGTAAACAATAAAGCTTGCGCTAGGTGATTGGTTTCAATAGCGTTTAACAAAGTATTAGTAATAGCTTGTTGCCCTACAACATCTTTAAATGTTTGAGGACGGTATTTTCGAGCTGATACGATAAATTGTTCCATAGATTCTATTGAAACACAAATATAGGTTTAGAAAATTCAAAACGCAAATTCAAATTTCAATTTCAAGTTAAAAGTTATTCACATTATAAAGAACCAGTATTGATTTTTTTAATGGCCAATTTTGAAATAATATTAAAATTATCATTTACAGAATTGGCTGAAGTTCCAGATACATAAACGCCTTTTAATCCATATTTAGATACGATACCATAAACAGAAGCTTGATCATCTGGATTTGAATTGCCTTCATAATGGTAAATATGGTTTATAGTATAGTTTTCAGGATGTAAAACGATATCTTCCTGATTTTGATTGAAATCGAATGTAAATCCTTTTTTTCTCAATTTTTCTAAGGCTTCAGAGACAGAAGCATAATGATATATAACACTTGACATAAGTTGTTGATTTTCAAGATTTGCGACTTATAAATTTACAAAAACTGAAGCTATAATGCCGTAATATAATGTTAAACTTATAGTGTTAAATCATAAAATTCGTTATAAATAATGTACTTTTGCAGCGCAGACCGCCTTATCGTCCGTGTGTAAGCATGGTAGGAAAGTCCGGACACCAAAGAGTAGCATAGCGGGTAACGCCCGTCCGCTGAAAGGCGAGGACAAGTGCAACAGAAAGTATGTACAGGTAATGCTGTAGTGAAACCAGGTAAACTCTATGCGGTGAAATGTCAAGTATATCAGCAGTTTTTGAACAATCAAAATAAGGGCTACTCGTCCGATGCTGAAGGGTAGGCAGCTTGAGTTATGTAGTAATGCATAATCTAGATAAATGATAAGGCCACACTTGTTGTGGACAGAATCCGGCTTATAGGTCTGCTTTTTTTTGAAGTATTCTAGATTTGATCTTAATCTTCAAATTCCTCTTCCTCTTCATCGCTTTCAAATTCGTAAAACGAAAATACAGAACCTCCATAACTTTTTGAAAAAGAAAAATTAGTTAAATGATCTAATTTGGTGTGTTTTGAATGTTCTACAATCAGCATTCCTTCTTCATCTAAAAGTTCGTTTTCAAAAATAAGCTCAATTATTTTTTCAAAATTCTCTTGGCTTAAATCATAAGGCGGATCTGCAAAAATGATATCAT
This sequence comes from Flavobacterium channae, assembly GCF_021172165.1. Lineage (NCBI taxonomy): Bacteria > Pseudomonadati > Bacteroidota > Flavobacteriia > Flavobacteriales > Flavobacteriaceae > Flavobacterium > Flavobacterium channae. The sequence goes on from NZ_CP089096.1 coordinate 1,316,950, forward strand.
AACTCGCTTTGCTCTTTTCTAAAAATTTAAAAACGTCGCTTTTTAGAGCAGTAATATCTAAATCAAGTTCTTTAGAAGTTTTTTTTATGAAATTGACACAACCCATGTCGCCATCCACACTTGTAATAGGACCTGCACCGCGAGAAGCAAATTCATAACTGATATTTCCAGTTCCAGAGAATAAATCCAAAACTTTTAATCCGTTAAAATTAAAGTAGTTATTTAAAATATTAAACAACGATTCTTTGCACATATCTGTAGTTGGTCTTACAGGTAAGTTTTTTGGAGCCACTAATCTTCTCCCTTTGTGTTTTCCGGAAATAATTCTCATGAATTGTAAAGTATAAAATGTTTTCTTAGCTCAGAAGGTAAAATATCCAAATTTGTAGCTTTAGAAGAAACATCTAACAAAGCACAATTTCTAATGTATTTGTAAGCAATTTTATAGTATGCATCGTTTTCTGAACATTCTCCAAGTATTTGAACCAAGATGGTTTCAGGATTCAGTTGAAGTTGTTCGCAAGTAAACAAAATGTAATAAATAAAATCCTCAGGGGTTTTGTATTGAAAAGAATTGAATAAAATTAATTGCTGATTTTTAACAACAATCAGTTCAAAATGTTCTTTTTGTAGATGCACAAACAATTGTTTTTCATCTTTATTTTTAGATAAATCGAGTAGTTGTTTTACCAAAATAGAATTTGAATTTTGGTATTCAAAACTTTCATACTGATCTAGTAAAAAGTTGTTGATGTTAACAAAAGGAACATAGATGTTGTTGATTTCGTAAGGAAAAATAGCATCGTATGTAAAAAAATCAGTTTCAAAAACTTTAGTATTGTATTGTAAATAGCTTGCTAAAAAATTAGCATCAAATAGGGAAGTGGGCACTAAAGCATTAAGATTATTGTCATGAATAACCATAACTTCATCGTACGCTTTTGTTAATGCAGGATTATCTACAAAAGTGCGCCATAATTGTTCCTCTACAACTTTATTTTTTTCAAAAAGAATTGAGGTAGTTGTAAGTACTTTATTTGAAATTAAATCAAAGACACAAAAAGAAAGTCCACTCAAGGAAACCTGAATGGACAACTTTTTATATGTTTTTTGAGTAATGTCGTTATTCGTTATTACCATATTTTTTTGGCCAGTTACCAGTAAGAGATACTTCTTCTAATGAACCTAAAATGATTTGTGGACCGTTGATTTCGTCAATCGATTCAACTTTATTTTCTTGTTTAACTAACTCTTGATCTAAATCTTTTAATAAAGCATTTTTATCGATAGTAGCTTGGAAAACAGAAATGTTCATATCGTTACGGCTTACAGTACCCGTTTTCATAATTACAGGAACTTCAACACCTCCAACTTTTACAACATTTAAACTTTTGTAACGATCAGAATTTTTAAACAATGAATCTTTAACTTTTACAGTTCCTAATTTAGTAATGATTACTTCATCTTTAAAGAAACCTCCAACACCGTCAGCTCCAACTTTAATTCCAAAAGCAGCATTTTTAGCGTGGTCGATAACAGCTGTATCTTTTCTTGAAACGATTTCGAATTGTCCGTTTTCAACGAATTGTACTAACTCATCAAATGTATCAGCATATTTTCCGTTTACAGATTTATATCCTGTTTGTAATTTTTTAATATCAAGCATTGTTTTTACTGCTACATTGTAACGAGATTCTTTTTCTTGCTTGAATTCGATTGGTTTCATTACTGAAGCGTATATTAAATACCCTAAGAATATTGAAAGACCCCAAAGTAAAACTGAGAAAATTATTTTGTTTCCTGGTGTAACAAATTTATCAATTAGTTTAACCAATGCAAAGATTAAAACAATTAATACGACTAAATAAATAGCAATTTCTAACATTTGATTAATTTATTTTTAGTTAAATAGGTACGCAAATCTACAATTTTTTTTTCTACACAAAAGAATTTCTTGTAAAAATCATCAGTATATTTGAAAAATTAATATTGGCCTAAACCATTTTTATGACTTACAAGCTGTTTTACAATTTATTACAACGAAATTTCCCCCATCAACCCACACTGAAACAAGACATTTTTCTTCAGAAAATTGCTGACTTTGTTATGAATTCAACAACAAATGATGTTTTTGTGCTAAAAGGTTTTGCAGGAACTGGTAAAACAACTATAATTTCAACTGTTATCAATAATTTGGCCGAAGTCAATATGAAAGCGGTGTTACTTGCACCCACAGGTAGAGCCGCAAAAGTTATTAGTAATTACTCTGGAAAACCAGCATATACAATTCACAAACGAATTTATTTTCCAAAGAAAAATAAAACTGGTGGTGTTAGTTTTACATTACAACAAAATAAATTCAAAAACACCCTTTTTATTGTTGATGAATCGTCTATGATTTCGGATAATAATCAAGATTCTAAATTATATGAGAATGGTTCGTTGTTAGATGATTTGTTTTTTTATGTAGATGCTGGAAACAATTGCAAATTATTGTTAATAGGAGATACCGCTCAGTTACCACCAGTTAATATGAGTGTTAGTCCAGCTTTGGATATTGATTCGTTATCACTTCATTATCAAAAAAATGTACATCATATCGAATTGGATGAAGTAATGCGTCAAGCTGAAGATTCTGGCATTTTGTATAATGCTACTCAATTACGAGAATTATTACATTCGCATTTTATTGATACGTTCCAATTTAAATTAAAAGGGTTTAAAGATATTGTTCGTTTACAAGATGGATATGATATTCAAGATGCCATTCATCAAGCGTATGATAATTATAGTATAGAAGATACGGCTTTTATTTTGCGTTCCAATAAAAGAGCCAATCAATACAACCAGCAAATTAGAGCTTCCATTTTGTCCAAAGAAAGTGAAATTTCTACAGGAGATTATTTAATGGTAGTGAAAAACAATTATTTCTGGTTACCCGAAAATTCAGAAGCCGGATTCATCGCTAATGGTGATATTGTCGAAATTTTAGAAATCAGAAAAATTCAAGAATTGTACGGATTCAAATTCGCCACCGTAAAAATAAGAATGGTCGATTATCCGAATCAAATTCCGTTTGACACCGTTATTATGTTAGATACGATTATGAGTGAATCGCCTTCGTTGACGTATGAAGAATCAAATAAATTGTATCAAGAAGTTTTATTGGATTACGAAGAAGAACGCCAACAATATAAAAAATTACAAAAAGTAAAAGAAAACCCTTATTTCAATGCACTTCAGGTGAAGTTTTCTTATGCCATTACGTGTCATAAATCGCAAGGTGGTCAATGGAAAACCGTTTTTGTAGAACAACCTTATTTACCCGACGGAATTGATATCGATTATGTCCGATGGTTGTACACTGCCATCACCCGTGCCGAAGAAAAATTATATTTAATCGGATTTAAGGACGAGTTTTTTGAAAATTAATACTTTTGTAATCAAACAAAATCAAAAATGAAAATAATAGCTGTAATTCCTGCTCGATATGCTTCTACACGTTTCCCTGCAAAATTAATGCAAGATTTGGGAGGCAAAACCGTAATTCTTAGTACGTATGAAGCAGCTATTTCTACCAATTTATTTGATGATGTTTTTGTGGTGACGGATTCCGATTTAATTTATAACGAAATTATTTCGAATGGAGGCAAAGCCATCATGTCGATAAAAGAACATGAAAGCGGAAGCGACAGAATTGCAGAAGCTGTTGAAAATATGGATGTTGACGTTGTAATTAACGTTCAAGGCGATGAACCTTTTATCAATAAAAAACCGCTAGAAGAATTAATCGAAGTATTCAAAAACGATACCGAAAAGAAAGTTGATTTAGGTTCTTTAATGTTTCAAATATCTGATAAAGAAGAAATTAATAATCCGAATAACGTAAAAGTAATTACTGACCAACAAGGATTTGCTTTATACTTTTCGCGTTCGGTAATTCCTTATCCTAGAGAGGAAAATGTAGGAGTTCGTTATATGAAACACATCGGAATTTACGCTTTCAGAAAAGAAGCTTTGATGGATTTTTACCGTTTACCAATGTTATCGTTAGAAGCTTCTGAAAAATTAGAACAACTTCGTTATTTAGAATACGGAAAACGTATTAAAATGGTAGAAACTTCACATGGAAGCATCGGAATTGATACTCCAGAAGACTTAGAAAGAGCTAGAAAATTATTGTAATTTTTTTATAGTAAACAATTCGTTATGCACTTCAATTTTTGGATATAATCTTACGGAATAATTACTATCAAATTTATTCTTATAATCAACATTTCTTCTTCTGTCTTGATAACCTAAAACCATAGTATTAAACAAGATAAATCCATTTACATTAAGTAAAAAGTTAATACGATTAATAAAGAAATCTTCAAATAGAAAGTTGGGCATTGTAGTATCTTGAAAGATATCGATAATGATTAAATCGTATTTTTCTTTGGTTTTTAAAACGAATTCAAAAGCGTCGTCATTCACAATTGAAACATTGGTATAATTTCCTAATCCAAAATATTTTGTTGCTAATTCAATCACATCGGCATCAATTTCAACTCCTGTAATTCTACCTTCAAATTTGATTTCTTTTTTTAGGGTTTCGATAACACTTCCTCCAGCAACACCTAAGACTAAAATAGAATTAAAATTCTGAATTCGTTCATAACCAATGTATTTTAACCCTTTTTTAAGCACACGTTGCAAGCTTCCGAAAGAATAATTGGTATTCTCCGAATCCAAAACCAAATACCCATTATTCCAGGTAACTTCAAGGTTTTTACTGTAAACCGATTTCTTTTGATGAATTTTTACAGGTAATAAAAAACTAAGTAAGCGCTTAATCATGTAACTTTGTTTGTAATCGTAAATATAATTTTATTTTTGTCTCAAAATAGCCTCTCATGAAACAAATTATATACAAATTTATTTTCTGTAAAATTTTTGGATGGAAAGTAGTTGGTACAATTGCACCAATAGTCAAAAAATGTGTCATTATAGCCGTTCCTCATACAAGTTGGTGGGACTTTTTTCTAGGGATTTTCTCTCGTGGAATTCTAAATTTAGAAATTAATTACGTGGCTAAGAAAGAATTATTTGTATTTCCTTTTAATTATTTCTTTACTTGGACAGGTGGAACGTCTTTAAATCGTCAAAAAAACGAGAATAAAGTCGACACTATCGCAAAAATATTTCATAAAAAAGAAGTTTTTAGATTAGCTATTGCTCCTGAAGGAACACGAAAAAAAGTTACCGAATGGAAAACAGGTTTTTATTATATGGCACTAAAAGCAAATGTTCCAATAATTCCTGTAGCGTTTGATTATGGAAGAAAACAAGTCGTTTTTTACGAACCATTTTATCCAACAGGAAATTTTGAATCGGATATTAATTTTTTAGAATCGTATTATAAAAATGTTGTGGGTAAAGTTCCAGAATTGAGCTACACACCAAAAGAATAGTTTAATTTACAGTTGTTTAAATAATTTTTAATCAAATAAAACCAAGAAGAATAGTTTTTCGTAAATAAAGTAAATCAAAACTTTTAACAAATGAAAAAACTATTTTTACCTCTGGCTTTAGTTATCATTTTAACTACATCGTGTAATGATGACGATTCTTCAATGACAACTCCTGATCCGATTCCAGTTGATCAAACTCCAACACCGGCTCAAGAATTAAAATTAATTACCACAAGTAATACATCAGGAAAAATTTCATTTACCGATTTATTAGCAACAACGCCTACCGCAAAAAGTTTTACAATTAGTTCAACTGATGCTGATGGTGTATATTACGATAATTTCAAAGACCAAGTTGTTTTAGCTTCTAGAACAAATAATAGAGTAGAAGCTTATGGTGGTTTACGAAATGCTATCATAGGTGGCGCTACTACAATAGATTTATCATTTTCTTCTTCATCAGATTTTACCAATGCAAGAGAAATTGCAGTATCGGGCGATAAAGTTGTTGTTGCGCAAGATCAAAATGCAGGAAATGGAAACATTAGTAAATTTTATGTTTACCAAAGAAATACTGCAGGATTCACACTTTTAAATACCTATACAGTTGATATAAAATTATGGGGAATCCATCTTGATGGAACAACTATGTATGCAATTGCTGATAACACTAGTGATTTAGTTGTATATAATAATTTCTTTGCTAATGCTACAGGTTCAATTTCAGCTTCTAAAAGAGTTACAATTGAAGGTTTAACAAGAACACACGGAATCACATATTCTCCTCAAGACGATGTAATGGTGTTGTCTGATGTAGCATCAGCAGCTAGCGCAACCGACGGTGGTTTAGTAGTTATTAATAATTTTACTACTGTACTAAACTCTACAAATAATTTGGGAACAATTGCTATGAACAATCAAATTAGAGTGTACGGTCCTAATTCTATGTTAGGAAACCCTGTCGACGTTGCCTATGATCATGTTACAAATTCTATTTATGTAGCTGAACGATTAAATGGCGGCGGTTTAGTTTTAAAATTTGCTTTCCCAACAATGTCTGGAGATGCAACGCCACAAATGAATAGAGTGGAAGCTGGTGTAACAGCAGTTTATTTACACAGAAGATAGGTTAGTTATTTTATAATAGGTTTAAAAGCTTCAGGATTTATATTCTGAAGCTTTTTTTATGGTTTGTAGTTTTTAAAAGTACCATTTTTAAAAAAAATCACAATCCTTTCAATTTCTTGATTATTTGGACTTTCAAAATTCGAAATTTCATTTACTCTTTTTTCAGAGGAAGCTATTACCGAAGTTTGCTCAATTGTTGAAAATAAATCAGGCTCAGAAGTGTTTATTTCTGATTTAGAATTTTCTACTTGAATTTTTTCAACTTCATTTTGAAGTGGAGAAGGAGCATCCGATTTTGGAAAAGTTCCATTACCATTTAAAATCCAATACAAATCTACCTCAGGAAAAACATCAATAACTTTTATTATAAAATCTAAACTTGGTTTATTTCTACCAGAGAGTAGGTGAGACAAACTAGAACGTTGTACATTAATTTTATCTGCAAAAGCTGAAGCAGATAAATTGTAATATTCAAGTATAATTTCCAAACGTTTTATAAAATCATCGATGTTTACCATTGTAAATAATGTTTAAATCATAAATAGTTACAAATGTAAACAATAAGTAAGAATTAACAAAGTTTACAATTGTAAAAAGTTGAAATAATATTAAATTTTAACTTTACTTAATAATATTTAATTATATGATTATTAAGATATTAATAAATATAAAATATCAAATGTTAATATTGTAAATACCTGCATTTAGCCATGCTAACAAGGTGGCTTTTATTAGTTTACAAAAGTAAATTAAAAGACTTTTTTTGGTGTTTACAAATGTAAAAATAAAGTTGTTTACATTTGTGAATCAAAATTAGAACATGAATTATTTACAATTAGCAACAGATTTTATTCAGCCAAAACTCAAAGGAAAATACATTCACTTAGAAACAATTTTACCAATATTAAACAATTTAAATTCGGATTTTAAAGTATCGGAAATTGGAAAATCAGTTCAAGACAGAGCTATATATAAAGTTGAATTTGGTGTTGGGAAAACAAAAATTTTGATGTGGTCACAAATGCATGGAAATGAATCTACAACCACTAAAGGACTGTTTGATTTTTTTAATTTTCTACAATCAGATTCAGAATTGGCTAAAAATATAAAGGAGAATTACACCTTATTATGTATTCCAATGTTAAATCCTGACGGTTCTTATTTATATACTAGAGAAAATGCGAATGCAGTAGATTTAAATAGAGATGCGTTTTTAGCTACTCAACCTGAAATGAAGGTATTACATGCTATTTATAATAGTTTTCAACCAGACTTTTGTTATAATTTACATGATCAGCGTACTATTTTTGGTACAGAGGGTTTTAATTTGCCTGCAACAGTTTCTTTTTTATCTCCAGCTTATAATGAGGAGAGGGCTTATAATGACGTTCGTTTAAAAGCAATTCAGGTTATAAATAAAATGAATGACTTTTTACAACAATATATTCCGAATCAAATAGGGCGTTTTGATGATAGTTACAACGTGAATTGTACTGGAGATTATTTTACAACACAAAATACACCTACAATATTATTTGAAGCGGGGCATTACAATAATGATTACGATAGAGATTTGGTTAGAAAATTTGTTTTTATTGCGCTTTTAAGTTCGTTTACTGTTAGTTACGAAAACGTTATAGTTGATAACGAATTGACTAAATATTTGAATATTCCTCAAAATAATAAAAGTTTTTATGATTTTATTTATAAAAATGTCAAAATTATTGATAATAATGAGGAAAAAATAATTAACTTTGCAGCTCAATACTCTGAAGTAGTTTCTGAAGGAGAATTAAAATTTGTAGCTGAGATTGTTAAAATTGATGATTTACAAAATTTTAATGGACATGAAGAATACGATTGTTCAGGCGGTTTATTTTCGGCAAATGGTGATAATTTCCCAAAAATTGGAGATAAAGCTAGTTTTTTTATAAATAATTTAACAGAATTTAACAACGGAGTAAAAATTATTTAATAAATTTGCCTTAAGTATTGAATTTAAATCAAAAATTTAACAATTATTATAAGCACTTATGAGTAAGTTTCGTTTAGATGAAGTAGATCATCAAATTTTAGACATGTTGATTGATAATACGAGAGTTCCTTTTACAGATATCGCAAAAAAATTATTAATTTCTGCTGGTACTGTACATGTTAGAGTTAAAAAAATGGAGGATGCAGGTATTATTCAAGGTTCTTCATTAACTTTAGATTATGAAAAATTAGGATATTCTTTCATTGCGTATGTTGGGGTTTTCTTACACAATACGTCTCAAACTAAATTTGTATTAGAGAGAATTAATCAGATTCCATTCGTAACTGTTGCTCACGTAACTACTGGAAAATTTAATATTTTCTGTAAAATTAGAGCTAAAGATACTAAACACGCTAAAGAGGTTATCTTTATGATTGATGACATCGAAGGTGTTTACAGAACTGAAACAATGATTTCTTTAGAAGAAAGTATCAATGACAAAAAACGATTGATGCATACAATTTTTAAAGAATTGTAATATATGAAGCCTCTTAATGAGGCTTTTTTTATACATTATATTGAAATGAAAAATTTACAATCAAATGAATTTGCTCCTTATTATGAGAACTACATTAAATTAGTTCCCGAGCAAGATATAGTAAAAGGGCTAAAACAGCAAAAAGAAGAATTATTGCATTTTTTTAAGTCTATTCCTGTGTTTAAACATGAGTTTCGTTATGCAGAAGGAAAATGGACTATTAAAGATATTATTTTGCATTTGATTGATGCAGAGCGCATCTTTGCTTATAGAGCTTTACGTATTGCTAGAAATGACGGTACAGCTTTACCTGGTTTTGAAGAAAATGATTATGTGGTTTTTGCAAATGCAAATGATAGGGAATATGAAAGCTTATTAGCAGAATATGAAATTGTAAGAAATGCGACTATAAGTTTGTTTCAAAATTTTTCAGAAACAGAATTATTACGAATAGGAACGGCTTCAAATTGCAGTGTTTCTGTTCGTGCAATTGGTTATATAACCTTAGGGCACGAATTGCATCATAAAAACGTCATTTTAGAAAGATATTTATAAAATAAAAGGGATTCAAATTGAATCCCTTTTTTATTAATCTTCGTCGTCTTCGTCTTCTGAATCTTCGATATCATCTGAATCATTAGTTTCATCTTCATCGTCGTCATCTTCATCGATATCTAAATCTTTTAATCCTGCGATTTTTTCATCTGGTACAGCTACAACGTCATCTTCAATAATATCATCTTCATCGTAGTTTTCAATTCTATCAGCTAATTTAGTACTTACTTTTACTAAGTAAATTGTATCTTCTGTACGAACTTCTACAGCTTCAACAGTTTCATTTTTAGCATTTTTAAAACGAATAACATCAGAATCGTCATATCCGTCAGGAAATTTCTCAACTAGCAAGGTTAAGATTTCATTTGTTAATTTAGCGTAATCAACAATAACTCTTTTCATTGGGTAGGTTTTAATCTTGTATTTTGTTCAAATGTACTATCCTAAAACTAAATTTTCAAACAAATTGAAATATTTTTTTCAAAAAAATTACCAGCCTAAAACGTATGCAAACATTAATGGTGCAACTATCGTAGCGTCAGACTCAACGATAAATTTAGGAGTTGCAATATCTAATTTACCCCAAGTGATTTTCTCATTTGGAACTGCTCCTGAATACGAACCATAACTAGTTGTTGAATCAGAAATCTGGCAGAAATAGCTCCAAAATGGTACATCATGCATTTCCATATCTTGATATAACATAGGTACTACACAAATAGGGAAGTCTCCAGCGATACCTCCACCAATTTGGAAAAATCCAATTCCTTTTCCTTCACAGTTTTTAGTATACCAATCTGCTAACCACATCATATACTCAACACCACTTTTCATTGTAGTAGCTTTGAATTCTCCTTTGATACAGTAAGAAGCAAAAATATTACCCATTGTACTGTCTTCCCATCCAGGAACTACAATTGGCAAATTCTTTTCAGCTGCAGCAACCATCCAAGAATCTTTAGGATCAATTTCATAGTATTGTTCTAATACTCCAGAATTAATCATTTGGTACATAAATTCATGTGGAAAATAACGTTCACCTTTAGAATCTGCATTGTTCCAAATGTCGAATAAGTGTTGTTGTAATCTTCTGAAAGCTTCTTCTTCAGGAATACAAGTATCAGTTACACGGTTGTAATGGTTTTCTAATAAATCCCATTCTTCTTGTGGTGATAAATCTCTATAATTAGGAACTCTTTTATAAGAATTATGAGCAACTAAGTTCATGATATCTTCTTCTAAATTAGCTCCAGTACAAGAAATAATATGTACTTTATCTTGGCGAATCATTTCGGCTAATGATTTCCCTAATTCAGCTGTACTCATTGCACCAGCTAAAGTAATCATCATTTTTCCGTTATCTAATAGATGCTCTTCGTATCCTTTTGCTGCATCAACTAAGGCTGCAGAATTGAAATGAAGGTAATGTTTCTCAATAAATTGACTAATTGGTCCTTTGCTCATTATTTCTTATTTTATTGTTCTTTCTTTTTGTTGTATCCTAAAATTTCTAAAACGTCTTCGGCTTTTTGTTGCTCAGAAAAGACTTCTGTTGCAATAATTCCGTTTTTGTCCTTATCAATTAAAATATGCTTTGGTTGTGGTAAAATACAGTGACTTAATCCTCCAAAACCACCAATTGTTTCTTGATAAGCTCCAGTGTTAAAGAAGCCTATGTATAAAGGTTTTTCTTTATTGTATTTTGGTAAATATACCGCATTCATGTGTTGTTCTGAGTTGTAATAATCGTCACCATCACAAGTGAGTCCACCTAAAAGCACCCTTTCGTAAGTATCATTCCATCGGTTAACGGCCATCATTACGAATCGTTTGTTGATTGCCCAAGTATCTGGTAAAGTAGTGATAAATGAAGAGTCAATCATGTTCCAGTTTTCTCTGTCATTTTGCTTTTTCTGATACAATACTTGATATAAAGCACCACCTGCTTCTCCTACAGTAAACGAACCAAACTCAGTAAAAATATGAGGAACATCTACTTCTGCATCGTCACAAGCAATTTTGATTTGATTTAAAATTTCGTCTACCATATATTGATAGTCGTAATCAAATGCTAATGAATTTTTTATAGGGAAACCACCACCAATATTCAAACTATCTAATGTAGGACATTCCTTTTTTAAAGCAATGTATACTTTCATACATTTTAATAATTCATTCCAATAGTAGGCTGTATCTCGAATTCCAGCGTTAATAAAAAAGTGTAACATTTTAAGTTCTACTTTTTTATTGTCTTGTATTTGTTTTCTGTAGAATGGTACGATGTCTTTATAACCAATTCCTAAACGAGAAGTATAAAACTCAAATTTAGGCTCTTCTTCGGCAGCAATTCTAATTCCAATTTTGAATCTTCCGTCGATTTGTTCTTGTAATAAGTCTAATTCTTCGAAATTATCAATAACCGGAATTGTGTTTTTATGTCCATTATTAATTAATCGTGCAATGTTTTCAACATATTGAGCTCTTTTAAAACCGTTACAAACAACAAATGTGTTTTTGTTGATTTTTCCTTGCTCCATTAAGTTTTCTACAATATTAATATCAAAAGCAGATGAAGTCTCAATATGAATGTTGTTTTTTAAAGCTTCGTTTAAAATGAATTCAAAATGCGAACTTTTTGTACAGTAGCAGTAGAAGTATTTAGCTTCATAACCGTGTTTTTCCATAGAATTACGGAACCACATTTTAGCACGATTGATATTTTGAGAAATTTTAGGTAAGTAGGTGAATTTTAAAGGAGTTCCATATTCTTCAACTAATTTCATTAAATCAATACCATGAAACTGAAGTTCATCTTTGTTTAATGTGAATTCTTCTTGAGGAAAATAAAAAGTCTGATTAATTAAGTCGTAATATTTAGTGTTCATTTTTGAATAAAAGATTAAAATTAAAAAAGCTTAAAAGTATACTTGATTAATTTTAATTTCAAACCCTAATATTTGCAAATCGAATCAATAATTTTTCATTATATGTCTTCAAATGCTGGAATAAATCAATTATATGGAAGCAGAAAACAGAAAAAAACAAACGATCAATAATAAATAAATCGGTATTCCTATTATTTAGAATTCGGTTGTAATTGTTTTTATTGTTGTTTTCTTTCATGCCTGCAAAGTTAAAAAATAAAATGGCTATAATTTAAAGAAAAATTAAAAAAATAATTAAATCGTGTAATCTTCAAAAGCTTTAAAAATCAAATCATTATCAGCTTCTTGATTGATTTTTATTTTTCCAATTCCATCAAGCAAAGCAAATTGAACTTTTCCAAATTCATTTTTCTTGTCGTAAATTAATAACTCTATGATTTGATTGATGTCTTCTTGATTAAATTCAACACGCTCAAAAATATCATTGATAATGTATTTTATTTCATGATATTCTTCGTTTGAAATGAGATTTTTTTCTTTAGAAATATAACTTTCCAATATCATTCCAACAGCAATTGCTTCACCGTGAAGTAAACTTTGTTTTTCTTCGTTTTCTAAAAAATAACTCTCAATTGCATGTCCAAGAGTGTGACCAAAATTCAGTGCTTTTCTAATGCCATTTTCAGATAAATCTTCGCAAACAATGGTGTTTTTTATTTGAATTGATTGATGAATTAACTCATTTAAATCATCTGTATTCAAGTCAGTTAAATTTTTAAATTTATCCCAATATGCTTTATCAAAAATTAAACCATGTTTTAACATTTCTGCCAAACCAGAACGCATTTCGTTTTGTGGTAAAGAAGCTAAAAATTCTGTATCAACAATTACTGCTTTTGGTTCTCTAATGATTCCGATTTGGTTTTTTAGGTTACCTAAATCAATTCCATTTTTACCACCAATTGAAGCATCAACCATAGATAACAATGTGGTAGGAATATTTATAAAATCTATTCCTCTTTTAAATGTACAAGCGACAAATCCACCTAAATCAGAAATTACACCACCACCTAAATTTATTAGAATGCTTTTACGATCACCTCCTAATTCAGACAACGCCGACCAAACTTCAGTACATGTTTGAATGTTTTTGTGAATTTCTCCAACTTCTAATTCAATAATTTCAATTTCAATTTCAGTAGCCAAATTATTTAATAAATGAGGTAAACAGTATTGAGACGTGTTTTCATCTACCAAAATGAAAATTTTAGAATAGGAAGAAGTTGTTAAAAACGAAGCTAATTTTTCGTAGCCAGTTTCATTAAAATATACAGAATAATTAGTTGCTTGAATAGTTTGCATGAAAATGTGTAAAATTTGGTTGCAAAATACGTCATTTTTTATTTATTATTCGATAAGTGTGCAGTATATTTGTATCACTTTTTATTAAAAATACAATGAACACTTTATTTAACAATACAGAAGTTGCTTTTGCCTTGAAAAGTGACACCGAATTAGAAAGAGCTTATTTTTTATTCAAATTAATCGATAGTCAGCCATTAGTTAGAATCGGTACCGCAGTTACAAATTTTGCTTTAAAAGCCCATTTACCTGTTGAAGGATTAATTCGTTCTACCGTATTTGATCACTTTTGTGGTGGTGTTAATGAAGATGATTGTCTTCGTGTAGTGGATAAAATGTTTACAAAAGGAGTTTCTTCTGTATTGGATTATTCGGTTGAAGGAAAAGAAGAAGAAGAGCAATTTGAAGCAGCTTTGGCAATGACATTAAAAACAATTGAGTTTGCTAAAGAGCGCGAAGCTATTCCGTTTGCGGTATTTAAACCAACAGGTTTTGGACGTTTGAGTTTGTATGAAAAAGTAGGTGAGAAAGCTATCTTAACTAATGATGAACAAGCAGAATGGGATAGAGTAGTAGCACGTTTTGATAAAGCTTGTAAATTAGCATTTGATAAAGATGTTTTATTGTTAATTGACGCGGAAGAAAGTTGGATGCAAGATGCAGCTGATGCTATTGTGGCTGATATGATGCGAAAATACAACAAACAAAAAGCTATTGTTTTTAATACTTTGCAAATGTATCGTTGGGATCGTTTGGATTATTTGAAAGGTTTGCATGAGCAAGCAAAAAATGAAGGTTTTTATATTGGAATGAAATTGGTTCGTGGGGCTTACATGGAAAAAGAAAATGATAGAGCAGCAGAGCGTGGATTAAAATCTCCAATATGTGTTTCGAAAGAAGCAACAGATGTTAATTATAATGCTGCCGTGGTATATATGGTTGAAAATATAGACAAAATGGCAATTTTTGCTGGAACCCATAATGAAGAAAGTTCGTATAAGTTAATGCAATTAATGGAAGAAAAAGGAATTGCTAAAAATGACAAACGTATTTTCTTTGGTCAATTATTAGGAATGAGCGATAATATTAGTTTTAATTTGGCTGCTAATAGTTATAATGTTGCTAAATATTTACCATTTGGTCCTGTAAGAGATGTTATGCCATATTTAATAAGAAGAGCGGAAGAGAATACTTCGGTTGCAGGACAGACAAGTAGAGAGTTAACATTGATTAAAAAAGAAAAGGAGAGAAGAAAATTATAATATTTTCTTAAAGTTGTTTTTTTTTACAAATAAAAGATTAAATTTGATTCATTAATCATAAAACTTTTATAGTATGAAAAAAACTTTACTTTTATTTACTTTATTTTCTGCATTTTCATTTGCTCAAGTAAATGTTAACATAACTGGTCCAATTACATTTGGTGGTGCCTCTTTTGGAATGTTATATGATGCAGGAGATTTACAAGGTACCTTAACTAGTGTAACAATTACAGCAACATTAACAGCATCTGTAAATGAAACTTATGCAGATGATTTAACAATTGCTGTTGCAGATGGAAATTCATTATCAACTGCAAACTTTCTTTTTCAAGGTGGAGGATATTCTAATTTTGGAGCTCCAGATCGTCAATCTTGGCCAAATGGCGGTTCAGATGTTGTTGGAACTGTTGTATCAGGAACTATAACTTTAGCTTCAGGAATTGATTTTACAGCTAACCCAGCTTATGCAATTTTTTTAGGTAATGGTTATGCAGATGCTCAAACTCCTACGAATTCTGGAACTTGGAGCAATATTTCAATTACATTAAATGGTGTTACTGAAACACCTGCTTCTGCGAGTGACTTTAATTCAAACTCATTTACAATTTATCCTAACCCAGTATCTAATGTTTTAAATATCTCTAATTCAAATAATTTTGATGTTAAAGGTATTTCTATAACAGATATCAATGGTAGAGTAGTTAAAAATCAAACAGGTTCATTAACTCAAGTTAATGTAGCTGATTTAAATGCAGGAGTTTATTTTGTAACTATCGAAGCTTCTGAAGGAAAAACAACTAAGAAATTCATCAAACAATAATTTCTTTTAAATAGATTTAAAATAGAAACGACCAGCTAATTACTGGTCGTTTTTTTTCTTTTTATCACTGTTCATCATTAGCATTATAGCGCCAACTAATCCTAGACACACCAACGTAAAAACAATAATCATAATAAATGTTCCATTACTGTGTGAATAAAGTGGTAATAATAAATTTGCCATAGTTACAAAGGTTAGAATTTACACAAATATAAATGTAACCATTTATTTATTACCTGATAATTATCATGTAAATTTATTCGAGAAATTTAGCTTTTAATTCAGTTGTTGGAATCATGCAAGCGTCTTTTTTACCATACCATTTGTAGCGATTTTTTGCTACATAATCGTAAACGAAATCTCTTATTCCCGTCGGTAATATCGTAAAAACAGTTGCTAAAGTAAAAATACCACTCAATCCTTTTGCAATTTGCAAAGCAGCTGTTGATTTGTAATAATAGGAAATTCCAGGTTCATACAACACGATACTATCCGTATGAATAGGATTAATTCCAATATGTTTTAAAATTTTATGTCCTAATTCTGACTGTAATGATACAAATCTGAAAACATCTTTTTTATCATGTTTTATGACATATTGAACTGAAGTATCGCATAAATTGCAAACGCCATCAAACAATATTATCTTTTTATCTAAAGGTAAATCTTGTATTTCCATAAATTAAGTTCAAGTTCAATAACAATTTCAAAATTTAAAATATATTATTCTATATTGAGTTATATTGGTTGTACATATTCCAATTGATCTAAACTAACTTTAGAAGTGAAAATACCATAATTTACAGTTGCTTTTGTTTTTTCAATTGTATCAATTGTACCAATAGCTTTTCCGTCTTTCATGCGCACACGATCACCAACTTTTAGAATGACTTTTGGTTTGTTTTCTTCTTCAATTTTAGCTTTAATTTTCTTTTCTTTTTTTACCGCTCTAATTTCTTCGACTTTGACTTTTACTTCTTCTTCGACTTTTTTCTGAATGACTTCTTTTACTTTTTTCTCTTTTGCAGTAAGCTTTTTACGTTTTGAATTTTCAATTTCAACCATTTTTAAAAACTCACCAATTAAAGTCTTTTTGTCTTTGTTGTTAAAGTAACTCTCCGAAATATCATCAATCTTTTGACCAATGTAAATCAAACGTTGGTTAGCATCATACAGTTCTTGATAACGCTCTAATTTATCTTGAATTTTAGCATTTATGTTCTCCATTTTCTTGCTTTCTTCACGTGCTTTACTTTCTTCTTCTTTTAAAGTAAGAGAGGTTTTTTCAAGTTTTGAACGTTCTTTTTGAAGTGTAGCAATGGTTTTATCAAAACGAACTTTTCCACCCTCAATTTTCTTTTTAGCACGATTAATTAATCCGTATGGAATACCATTTTTCTGAGCAACTTCAAACGTAAAAGAACTACCAGCTTGACCTAAAATTAGTTTGTACATTGGTTCTAGCGATTTTTCATCGAACATCATATTAGCATTAGAAGCATAAGGCAGTTCGTTAGCTAATATTTTTAAGTTGCTGTAATGTGTTGTTATAATTCCGAAAGCTTCTCGAGCATAAAATTCTTCCAAGAAAGTTTCAGCTAAAGCACCTCCTAATTCGGGGTCAGAGCCTGTTCCAAATTCATCGATTAAAAATAAGGTTTTTGCATTACATTTCTTCAAGAAGTAATTCATATTCTTCAATCGGTAGCTGTAAGTACTTAAGTGATTTTCAATAGATTGATTGTCGCCAATATCTGTTAAAATTCTATCGAATAAAAACGTTTCACTACGCTCATGAACCGGAATTAATATCCCGCTTTGTAACATTAATTGAAGTAATCCAACGGTTTTTAATGAAATCGTTTTTCCTCCCGCATTTGGTCCCGAAATCACTATAATACGACTTTTATTATGTAATTCGATGGTTTGCGGATAGGTAACCGCTTTCTTTTCTTTATTGTTTAAATACAAAATAGGATGGAAGGCTTCTCTAAAAAATAATCGTTTTTCTTCGATGATATTGGGAAGGATTCCATTGATTTTGTTAGCATATTTGGCTTTCGCAGCAATAACATCAATATCACTTAAAAAGTCTTGATAAGCTGCTATTGTTTCCGTAAACGGACGGATTTCATTAGTCAAACGCTTTAAAATTCGCATGATTTCTTCACGCTCTTCATATTCTAAATTGTTTAATTCACGCGAATAACGTTGGGCTGCTTCTGGTTCAATATAGGCAATACTTCCTGTTTTAGAACTTCCTAAAATAGCACCTTTTACTTTTCTTCGATACATCGCTAAAACAGCTAAAACTCTACGATTTTCAACTACTGTTTCTTTAATGTCATCTAAATAACCTAACGAATTATATTGGCTCAATGCCATACCAAAACTTTGGTTGATTTTACCTCGTACCACATTAATACTTCGTCGAATATCCACTAAATCAGGCGAAGCATTGTCTTTGATGATTCCAAATTTATCAACCACTTCATCAATGCGTTGGATAATGAGTTTTACAACATCAATTTGCGATGCTTTTTGATATAGATTGGGATAATAATCTTCAAATTTCTTTAAAAATTGAATCATTGTTATCGCCGTTTCCGAAAGGTTCGCAATTTTTTTGAAACTACCCACTTCAAGAAAACTATCTTCGATAGCTAAGAATTTTAATTCGTAGTTGATATTCTCAAATCCGTGATTTGGAATGGCGTTATTATTGGAAAATGAGGATAAATATTCGGAAGTTTGCTTTAAGTTAATTAGCAATTCTTCTTTATTTTTAAACGGAGTTATTTCCATTGCTTTAGCTTCTCCAATATCGGTGTTGCAGCGACTAGCAATGGTTTCTAAAATCGTATTAAATTCTAAATCTTGTAGCGTTTTTTCTGTAATCGAAATCATTTTTCTTTTTCTCTTAGGTCAAAGTTACAAAGTAATAAATCCATATTGCAACAGAAATTTATATTTTTGGTAAAAATTATAAAATGTTTATCAAAAACCCTACTTGGCAAGCCTTATTAGCTACTGAGTTTCAGAAGCCATATTTTGTTGAACTCATGCATCAAGTGGAGCAAGAATATGCTAATAGCACTTGTTATCCGCCAAACGAATTGATTTTTTCTGCTTTTGAACAGTTTGATTTTCAAGATACGAAAGTGGTAATTATAGGACAAGATCCGTATCATGGAACTGGAGAGGCGAATGGTTTATGTTTTTCGGTGAATGATGGTGTAGCGATTCCACCTTCGTTGAAAAATATTTTTACTGAAATTAATAACGAATATGATAGAATTCTTTTTCCAACTTCGGGTAATTTAGAACGTTGGGCAAAGCAAGGAGTATTGTTGCTAAATGCTGGTTTAACGGTAAGAAAAGATCAGGCTAATAGCCACAAGCACTTGAAATGGAATGTTTTTACCGATGCTGTAATTAATTTGATTAATCAGAAATCTGAAAATGTGGTTTTTCTTCTTTGGGGCAGTTTTGCTCAGAAAAAAGGTAAACTTATCGATCGAAATAAACATTTGGTATTAGAAAGTGGACATCCATCACCCTTAAGTGCTAACCGAGGTATGTGGTTTGGAAATAACCATTTTAAATTAACGAATGCATATTTGAGAGAAAATGGGAAAGGTGAGATTGAGTGGTAACGTTTTGTGTCTTAAAAATGTGGTGTAAATGCAACACCAATCCATAACATATATAACAAAACATTCCATTCAGCAGCGGATTTTCCGTAGGAAATCTGGAAAGTAGTTATTGAAGTAAAACGGTGTTGTGTAAAGTTTTATTCCGCAACTTGTTTTAATAGTTCCGCAATTTTTGGTTCGATTTCTCCGTTAAATTTTAATTCATAAGCTTTTTTGTTTGTTAACATTTGATAAAAAACACAAGCGTTTAAAAAAGCTCCATATTTGTTAGGATGACTATTATCTTCATAAAGTTCAATTTCGGGATAATTTGTCAAAACCTCGTAAAATTTGTTTCCATTGTCAGATTTTAACAAGTTGTTTTTCCGTGCAACTGAATCGTAAGATTCATTAATTAAATTGATTTCTTGTTCTAAATTCTCAAGAATAGGCGAACAACATCTTTCTTTTAATATTGATTTGTCTATCATTCTTGATGGATAGCAATATTGTTGAGGATATTCGTTTTTGGATGGCCAAGTGTTAAATAGTATGAATTTACAATTCGGATTAGAAACCAATTTTTTGATTTCAGAAATTGCTTTGTTTGTAATAAGCTCACGGTTTTCAGGAATTAAAACACTTATAGTTCCAGTTTGTAAAATAACTATATCCCATTTTTTCTCAGCAATCTTAATTTCCGTTTCTGTTTTTTCGCCTTCTTCTTTTTGCCTTGTATTAATTCCGTTTTCCGTTCTCGATGTTATTATATCAGATAAATGTCCATCTAATGATTGTCCAGGAAAAGTGCTTTGTTCAACTCTTATATTGGGGTTTGTTTCATTCAGCATTTTTTGTAAAGTCTGTGGCATATCGTAGAAATATGTTAAGCTGTTCCCAATAAATAATACATTTATTTCTTTCGCCGTTTTTTTATGTTGCGACTTGCAGCTAATTGTAGTTAGTGTTATTAAAATCAGCAGAATTTTTTTCATAAATCATGGTTTTTCTCTAATTACTAGCAACGTTCTGCAACTTGCTCTTAGTGGTGTTGAACCAACACAAAGCCATTACGAATATAACAAAACATTCCATTCAGCAGCTGATTTTTGGTAAGAAAATTCTGAATTATTCATTGAAGTAAAATGCTGTTGTGTAAAGTTTTTTTAGTTCGTTTCAAGTTGTCCAATTTTCTTTTTTGTTAAATTAATTTTTAATTGTAAAAAACAATTTCCACCATCATCGACGTCAACTAAATATTCTCTCCAATTTTCAGCTGGTTCTTCACAAAAACAATTAATATAAACTTCTTTTTGTCCATTTTTGTTTATGTACACCAAATATTGTCTATGATAATTTTCAAGATTTATATAATCTGTACCAAAGTGAATTGTTGGGTTTCTTTTTTCACTTTTATTGTATTTATTAACTTTTTTTACCAATTCGTTTTCAGCGTAAAGAAATTCACTTAAAGATAGTTTACTTTCAGTACAGTTTTCAAAATAAGTTTTAGAATTCTTTTTAAATGGTAGTATTGCAACTTTCGAAGTGTCAATCGTTTTTATCGCAGGATTTATTACTTGTGAAATACAAGAATTGTATAGTAGCAAAAGTAAAAATATCTTAAAATTATTCATCAGGCTAAAATGTTACACAACGTTCCCACGTTTTGCGAGGTTGCGAGCTTCGTAACCGAGTATTTTCTGTTACCACTAAACTTCTTGCGAAATGTAAATGTGAATTTACTACAAAATTCGTAATCTTGCCAAATGCGTGTTGTACGTTCGTTTTTATATTTTCTGTTTGATAATATAGATTTTTTCTTTGTTCAATTCTTCTTTTCTAAAGTTATAATTAAGAAAAACTATATCATTGATAACTTGCATTCTTTTCGTTCGTTCTTCGTTTAGTTTTTTGGATTTATAGTTAAGAAATGCTTCAATACATTTGTCTGTTTCATCTCCACAATCTAAAACTACAATAAATTTATAATATTCAGTTTGGTTAATTTTACATTCCTTATATTTCAGTTTATGTGCATCAACAAATAAATTTTTTTTCTGAATCGCACTGAATCGATTATTTTCAGTTGTTATACATTTCACTTCAGCTAATATTTTGATTGGATTTTCAAAGTCAATATCAAAACCTTTTGTATTTGGACCAATCGCGTCAACCTTCGTTTTCAATTCAAGTTTAGTTTCATCAGAAAACCCAAATTTCTCACATAATGTATCTACGAAACTCAATGTTAACTTTAGTGTTAAAACATTATTTATGTCACTCAAAGTTGATTTAAGACGGAGATAATTATTTGTCGTGAACTTTTCAGTAAAATTTGAATAATTACCTGTTAAAACACCTAAAGTATTATCTATTTTATCGTTTAGATATTTTAATCTAGTTTCAAAATTCTGATTCATTTGTTTTTAATTTAGTTTTCGTTTCGTTGGGCTAAAATGAAGCACATCTAATAAATATCATCAACTTTATACAACAATTTATATAAAATTAATTCACCGTAAACTCTAAAGTATTTGACGGTATACCCGCTGTTGTGGTTTTAATTGTTACCATCACGGCATTTTCAGAATTCAAAGAAGCAATTTCAGGTTCAATTTTAATACGATATTGACCTGCCGTTAATGTAATATCAACCTCATATTCGTAGTTGGTATCTAACGCGTCTAAAACGGGTATACCAGAAATATAGCTCCCCACTTGGTTTTCACCTTCAATTACCGTTATGTTTGATGGTGCTATAAATTCCCAAACACCATTTGCGTTCTTTTTTTCTAAAGTGTAATTAAAAAAGAACTTTCTTGAAGTAGTTGTTAAATATAAATCAAATGGATTGCCTCCAGATTGTGGTAATATCCTTGGATAAAAACAAGAAACATTTACTTGGTTTCCTGATGCATTTACCTCAATTAAATTATTTGAAATAACGGTTGTTGCCGCAAAAAATTCATCATCATTTTCAGTGCATCCTGTAAATAATAAGGCGATGATTGCTATTTTTAAAAAGTATATGTGTTTTTTCATGATGGTTTCAATTAAAATCGGTATCCTAAATTTATTCCTAAACGTGCAACAGTAGAAGGGCTATCTTCATTGAATAAGTTTTTCCCAATTCCAACCGTTAAATCTAACAAAAAGCTTTCTTTAAAATACAGTTTGTATCCTATAGAACCTCCAATAGCCACATCGTTATAATCATTTTTGGTAACTACTACATAATCTGCAGAACCATTATTTAACGTAGTTAATTCTTTAAATTCTCCACCGTTAACATTCACAAAACCTTCTAAGTAATATAAATTAGTAGCGCTTTTAGACATGGCATAACGTACATAAGGTATTACTTGATAATCAATTAATGTACGAGTATCGTCTGTTAGAAAATCATCGGTTTTACTTTTTTTATTGAAAACGATTCCTGTAACACCGACAGAAACATTTTTGTTTAGAAAACGTTCATATGAAATGCCTAACCTTCCATTTGCAATTAAGTTTAATGCATCTAACTTAATTTCGTTTTTTTTAGATAAAACTAGTGGTACTATCGAATCATTTATAGGCTTTTCGTTAGTTTGAGAAAAAGCACTAAAGCCAAGGAAGAGTGCAAATAAACAGCTTATTTTTTTCATATATAGGGATAATATTTCTGTAAATATAGAAAATATTATCAATTAAAAGTAAGAGCTCCTAAAATTTCTTCACTCATAAATTTACCTCCCGGATATGTGGCAGTATAGTCTAAATTCATCCAAATTTGACCTCTTTCATCAATGTGATAATGAATTTGTTGGTTATGACTTTCTTGCTTAAAAAGTTCTTCCTTAATAAGGTAAATTGCGGTTTCTAAATCGTTCTTGTTACCAATTAACATTTCAGGATATAAATGACCACCTGTGTGAATAATTCTTGGTGTTCCTCCAACTGCTTTAATACAAGCTGCCATAAGAATAGCATGATCGTCGCAATCACCTGAAAAATGTTGCAAACTTTCGGAAGCATAAGCAATGTATTCTCTTCCTTTTGGATCATTAACATAATTCCAGTGATTTCTAATTTCTTTAAAAACAGCAAAACATTGAATCATTCTACGGGTTTCACCTGTTTGCTTAATTTCTTTGAAATGCTTTGTAGTGGCATACAAGGCAAAATTTCTAACTTTTGGATTGGTGAAATCTACAGCATCAATAATTTTAGATTTGTTAGGAAAAGGGAGCAACTTGGCAATAATTAAATCTTGAGGATTTGGATTTTCACTCATAGAATAAATCATGTAACGATAATCTTCAAAAACTCTATTAAAGCCATAATTTCCAAATAAGGTTCCATAAACCAAAGCGATTATATAGATAAAAATAATTAAGATAATTATGGTTTTTACCAATCGCAACAGTAATTGAATCGCAACCACAATCACTACAAAAATAATTATTCTATCAAAATGTATTACCCAGTCTAAATCTACTAAATTTTGATGGGCAATTAAAAAGGTAGGTATAGCAATAAGAATATTTAAAACAAATATGACAACATTATCCCATGGCTTCGGTAAAGAAAGCTTTTCTTTGAGTTCTGCTATAGTGGGAATTTTAATTGTCATTTCGTTTAAAACGATAAAAATACGGAATTATTTAAGTATCGACTCTTTTGGAAGTTTTTTCTCGATAATTTGAAGCTTCAAAAGCTGTTCCATTATTTTATCTAATGTTGGGTTCGTCATTTGTTTTTGGGACCAACGCGTTAATTTTAACCATTCCTGAATTGCTTCTATTTTTTGGTTGTATTTGGAAGCTAAGGTTCTGTCAATGCTTGGAATCATTTTAAATTCCTCAGTTGTCGTATTGATTATATCTAAAATTTGTTCAATTACTTTTGGATATTGCTCCAAAACTTCATTACGAACTGCAATTACAAAACAAGGCCATGGAGTAGGGCAGTCGGCAATTCTTCTAAAAATACCATTATCCACTAATGGTTGTGTCATAAAACGTTCCCACATGAAATAATCCGCTTTTTCTGAAGTCAGACTTTCAACCGCGCCATCAATGGTATTTACGATTTCGAATTGTAGATTTTCAGTATTCCAATTCTGATTTTGCGCATTCACAATACTCATCAAATGCGAACCCGAACCCATGCGAGAAATGGCTATTTTTTTGTTTTCTAAATCGGAAAGTGTTTTATAATTAGAATTAGCAGCAACGTGAATTCCCCAAATTAAAGGGCTTTGCACATAAACTTGTACAATCTTACTCGGATTTCCAGCAGCGATGTCTTTGATAATACCTTCGGTAAGAATTACAGCAATATCGGTTTCTCCATCACGAAGCATTTGACACATTTTACCTGTTCCTTCTGGAACATCAGTCCATTGTAAATCGATTCCCACGGCTTCAAATTCGCCATCTTCGATACACATGTGCCAAGGTAAGTTGAAATGCTCTGGGACGCCTGCAATCTTTATAGTTTTCATAGTTTTTAATCTAAAATCGAAACTTGATGTTGAAAAAGTCTATGGAACACAGATTTAAAAAAATTATTTAAATTTTAAAAATTTCTTAAATCTGTGTTCCTTTTGATTAATTTACTAATTTATTCAATGTATATTCAATCAACTCATCTACAGCTTTATATGGATCTTCACTGAAAGTACCAGTTGCACGGTTAGCGATGATAGCATTTAACGATAAACAGTTATGACCTAATAATTTTCCTAGACCATAAATAGCTCCAGTTTCCATTTCTAAATTAGTCATTCGCGTTCCGTTGAAATTGAAACTATCCATTTTAGCATTTAACTCAGGATCTTGAATGCCTAAACGCACCACACGACCTTGTGGACCGTAAAATCCGCCAGCGGTTCCTGTGAATCCTTTGAAAATTATTTCGCTTTCTAAACGTTTTTCTAGAGTTTTACTGCAAGAAATCACGTACGGACGACCTTTTCTCATGTCCCAATTTGTTTGAGCAATAAACGCTTCTTCCATTTCAGTTTCCGAAATTTCATCAATTAAATAAGAGCGAAGCATATTGTCTAATCCTAAACCATACTGACTCATTACAAAACTATCAACTGGAATATCCACTTGTAACGAACCCGAAGTTCCGATACGAACAATGTTCAATGAAGTTAATTCTTTTTTAACGGTTCTTGTTGCTAAATCAACGTTTACCAACGCATCTAATTCGTTCATTACGATGTCAATGTTATCTGGACCAATTCCAGTTGAAATAACCGTAATTCTTTTGCCTTTGTAAGTTCCTGTTTGTGTTTTAAATTCGCGTTTTTGAGTAGTAAACTCAATAGAATCAAAATGTTTTGTAATTTTTTCAACACGATTTTGATCACCTACGAAAATGATATCATTTGCAATTTGTCCTGGTTTTAAATTGATGTGATAAACACTTCCGTCAGGGTTTAATATTAATTCTGAATCTTTAATCATTTTTTAATTGTTTATTGTTAATAGTTTGTTGTTTTGTTTGTAGTTCAACCATTAACTTTTAACCACCAACTCTTTTAGTTTTGAATCCTTTGTCTTGCAAAATTTTCATGATTTTATCACGATAATCGCCTTGAATGATTATTTCGCCATCTTTAAAGCTTCCGCCAACAGCCAATTTGCTTTTGATTTCTTTTGCTAAGATTTTAAAATCTTCTTCTTCGCCTTCGTAACCAGAAATTATAGTGGTAGGTTTTCCTTTTCGCTTTTCATATTTACAAATCATTGGTTCTTTTTGAACGAATAACTCATGAGGAATATCCTCAGTAGCTTCCGGTTCGTTAGAAACTTTATGGTCTGGAAATAGTTTATTTAATTGTTCGCTTAAATCCATTTTTAATTTTTTGGAACACAGATTAGAAAAATTTTAATAATCTCTATAATCTGAATGATTTAATTTTAATTAATTATTTTATTTTTTGAAACACAGATTTGAGAAATCTTAAAAAATCAATAAATCTATATAATCAATATTCAAATTTAATTATCTTTTTTTCTTCTTTAAATCGTTTGTGAAAATTTTTCTAATGAATTGCGGGTCTTTCCCAAAATTTAAAATTAAGCCAACTTCACAATCGGTTGCTTTTAAATAATTTAATAATTGATTTTCATGAATATCGGTTAAGTATTCAACGCATTTTAATTCAACAATTATAGAATCATTTATAATTATGTCTGGGATATATTCTCCAACAATTTCATTTTTATAATATACATTCACTTTTTTCTCAGAATCAATTTTATAACCATTATTCTTGAGTTCGATTAGCAATGCTTTATGATATACTTTTTCTAAAAAACCAAAACCTAATTCATTGTAAACATTGTAATAAATCCCAATTATAGATTTAGTTAATTCTTGATGCGGAAAATTTTTCATAATTACTTTGTATGGCGTTTAAATATTTAATTTTTATTAATTTGAAAAGGGATTTAAGAAATTTTTAAAATTATTAAGATTTCTTCAATCTGTGTTCCAAAGGCAAACCTGTTATTGTGTTTAAAAACAAAAAAGACATCAAGAAAACTCAATGCCTTTTCTATCCATTATAAAATTATTTATTTCTTAATCAATCCTAATTCAATTAATCTTTCAGTTAAAAATTCACCAGCAGTGATGTCTTCGTATAACTTAGGATTTTTTTCATCGATACATTCAGATAAGCAATTTAAACTCATGTCACTTACTGGATGCATGAAGAAAGGAATTGAATAACGAGAAGATCCCCACAATTCTCTTGGTGGATTAACCACTTGGTGAATTGTAGATTTTAATTTGTTATTAGTGTGTCTAGATAACATATCTCCAACATTAATCATCAATTCGTCAGGTTGTGCAATCGCATCAACCCATTCGCCATTGTGATTTTGTACTTGTAATCCTTTTCCTTGTGCACCCATTAATAAGGTAATCAAGTTGATATCACCGTGAGCTGCTGCGCGAACGGCACCATCTTTAGGTTCATCAGTAATAGGAGGATAGTGGATTGGTCTTAGAATACTGTTACCATCTTTGATAAATTTGTCAAAGTACAATTCATCTAATCCGATGTAAAGTGCTAAAGCTCTTAAAACATAAACACCAGTTTTTTCTAGCATTTGATAAGCTTCTTTACCAACTTCGTTGAATTTAGGTAATTCAGTTACATCAACATTATCAGGATATTCTCCAGCCCATTTAGAACCTTCAGAAACATACTGACCAAAATGCCAAAACTCTTTTAAATCTCCAGCTGAGCGACCTTTAGCATGTTCTTTACCAAAAGAAACATAACCTCTTTGTCCGCCAATACCTGGAATTTCGTATTTAGCTTTGGTTTCAAGTGGAAGATTAAAGAAGTTACGCACTTCTGAATACAAACCTTCTACTAATTTGTCATCTAAAAAATGACCTTTTAATGCTACGAAGCCAATTTCTTCGTAGGCTTTTCCGATTTCATTTACAAATTTTTGTTTACGTGCCGGATCATCCGACAGGAAATCACGTAAGTCAACACTAGGAATTTGTTGCATACTTAAACTTTATTGTTAATAAATCAAATGGGCTTTAACCCAAGTAAATACAAATGTAAATAAATATTTTAATATCAAAAAAGTAAAGTTATTAACATTTAAAAAATGTATTTTATTTAAACTCAACAGATTGCTTTTGAAGGTTTATTTAGATTGTAAATTTAACATCTATTTTGTGTTTTATTTTTTATAACATTTTGCTTTCAAAATGTTATTTTTATTACTTTTGAGCAAAATTTAATCGTTCCATTATCATGAACTTTGAAAGAAAAGATTTATCGAATTCACAACTACTTGATTTATATAAGAAAATATTAAAACCAAGACTAATTGAAGAGAAGATGTTGATTCTTATCCGTCAAGGGAAAGTATCAAAATGGTTTTCAGGAATCGGACAAGAAGCGATATCTGTTGGTATTACTTCAGTTTTGGATAAAGATGAATATATTTTACCAATGCACCGAAATTTAGGTGTATTCACTACAAGAGAAATTCCGTTGCATCGCTTGTTTTCACAATGGCAAGGAAAGAAAAACGGATTTACAAAAGGTCGTGATAGAAGTTTCCACTTTGGAACCCAAGAATACAAGATTATTGGAATGATTTCGCATTTAGGTCCACAATTAGGAATTGCTGACGGAATCGCTTTAGCTAATAAATTAAGAAAAAATGGTAAAGTTACTGCTGTTTTCACTGGCGAAGGAGCAACATCTGAAGGTGATTTTCACGAAGCATTGAATATTGCTGCTGTTTGGGAATTACCGGTTTTATTTGTGATTGAGAACAATGGTTATGGATTATCAACTCCAACAAATGAGCAATACCGTTGCGAAAACCTTGCTGATAAAGGTGTAGGTTACGGAATGGAAAGTCATGTTGTAGATGGAAATAACTTGTTAGAAGTTTATCATTTGATTTCGGAACTAAAAGCTTCAATGGTAGATAATCCACGTCCTGTTTTATTAGAATTTAAAACGTTTAGAATGCGTGGTCATGAAGAGGCGAGTGGTACGAAATACGTTCCGCAAGAATTAATGGACATGTGGGCGGTAAAAGATCCTGTAGAAAATTATAGAAGTTATTTGAAAGCAACAGCTGTTTTATCGGATGAAGAAGATGAAGCAATTAGAGCTGAAATTAAGAAAGAAATTGATACCGATTGGGCTAAAGTTCAGGAAGAACCTGCAATCGTAGCCTCTTTAGAAGAAGAATTAGGTGATGTTTATAAACCTTATGATTTTGAGGAATTTAATCCATCTTCAGAAGTAGAAAATATCCGTGTGATTGATGCGATTTCGAATGGTTTACGTCAGTCTATGGAACGCCATGAAAATTTAGTTATCATGGGACAAGACATTGCAGAATATGGTGGAGCTTTCAAAATTACAGATGGTTTTGTAGCGCAATTTGGTAAAGAAAGAGTTAGAAATACACCAATTTGTGAAAGTGCTGTTGTTTCAGCTGCAAATGGTTTATCAATTAATGGATATAAAGCGGTAATGGAAATGCAATTTGCTGATTTCGTTTCAACAGGTTTTAATCCAATAGTAAACTTATTAGCAAAGCAACATTACAGATGGCAAGAAAAGTCAGACGTAGTGGTGCGTATGCCTTGTGGTGGTGGTACACAAGCTGGACCTTTCCATTCGCAAACAAATGAGGCTTGGTTTACCAAAACACCAGGTTTAAAAGTAGTTTATCCAGCATTTCCTTATGATGCGAAAGGATTGTTGAATACTGCTATTAATGATCCAAATCCAGTATTATTCTTTGAACATAAACAATTATATAGAAGTGTTTATCAAGATGTTCCAAAAGATTATTACACATTGCCTTTTGGAAAAGCGTCTTTAATTAAAGAAGGAAATGATGTAACGATTATTTCGTTTGGAGCAGGGGTGCATTGGGCATTAGAAACGTTAGCAAACAATCCAGAAATTAAAGCAGATTTATTAGATTTAAGAACATTACAACCAATGGATTGGGATGCAATTTATGCTTCAGTTAAGAAGACAAATAAAGTAATTATTCTGCAAGAAGATACGTTATTTGGTGGAGTTGCTAGTGATATTTCAGCTATGATTATGGAAAACTGTTTTGAGTATTTAGATGCTCCAGTAAGAAGAGTTGGAAGTTTAGAATCGGCTATTCCATTCATGAAAACATTAGAAGATCAATATTTACCTAAAGGTAGATTTGAAAAGGAATTAAAAGAATTATTGGCTTATTAATTTCACAATAATAAATTATTAAAAAGACATCTTCGGGTGTCTTTTTTTATGGCATATTTGATTTACTATTTATTTTAAATCCGTAATACATTTAGTACATTTACAAAATCGAATCATTTTCTTATGAATAAATTATTTTTTGGATTGTTTCTGTTATTCTCAAGTTTTATTTCGGCACAAAATAAAATTTATACTGTTTCTACAAAACATCTTTTTTTGGCTGATGAAAGTAAAACAAGTAATACAGCGGATAGTAAAATTAAATTGAAATTTTCAAGCCTAGATAATGGCAATTACTTTGTTTTTAATCGTTTGCTTTACGGAAATAAAACAGGTAAAGTTTTAGCTTATTTTAAACCTTTTAATGCCGTGGTTGTTCGCTCTCAAAATAAATTATCATATTTTACATTTAAAGAAGCATTTCCAAAAGGAGGTTTTTACAAAGCAAACATTTCAAAATTAATGTTTGGTCAACAAGCCAATTTATATGCTTTTGATAATGATGTAATTGATATTAAACTTTGGGTGGCACCAGGTGTACAACCAAAATCTGGTTTTGAAGGTTATTTAAACGACATGGGATTGCTACAAAATCTTCCAAAGAACAGTAACATAGTTGCGGTAACTATTTTGGGAGTAGAGTTTGATATTTCGGATTTTAAAGTTGATGAAGACAAGAATTATAAAAGTAATTTGAATGATATTTTAGTCAGTTTTAAAGAACCAAAAGATTCTCTTATGGCTTGTTTAAGGGAAACAAAAGCAAATGAAAAACCATTAGATATCTCCGAAAGCAAAATAGCTTTGTCGTTTGATTATAAAATTACTTCAAAAGTTTCGGCTCAGGATAGTAAAGGAAAAAGTATTTATGAAACGGATATTTTGATTTATGCCAATAAAGACAATTCAATTACGCTACAGATTTTAGATAAATCAAACACATTTGTTTATACCAATAGAAAACTAGGGCAAATTATCGAAGGAACTTATGAAAATGGGAAATTAACCATGACGAAAGGAATTAGTTTTGATACAAGAGATTGTTTGAAATTGAATGAAAAAGTGATTGGTAAAAGTTTGAAAACAACAAAACTAATTGCAGGATATGACCATGAATTTGGTTTGTTTTTGCTAGAGAAAAATAGTGACGACTTTCCTGATTTTCAAAATCAAGTTAGTTCTAAAGGATTTTTATCAAAACGTATTTATTTGAATAAAGATCTTGAAAAACAAGAATATACAAGTGAAATCGAATTGGGAACTTTTAAATTTAATTTAGAAAAATAATGAACAAGAAATTATTGCAGCTATTTTTATTAGTAACCGTTTTTGGTTTTTCTCAGAACAGCCAACTGATTCCGTTTGTTTCGTCTTCTAAATGGGGATTTAGTGATAAAAGCGGAAAAGTGATGATTCAACCTGTTTATGATAGTGTTGGTTTTTTCAATACGAGTTCGGTTGGATTGAAAGATTTGACATTTGCCTATGTGTATCAAAACAAAAAGATGGGTGTAATTGATTTGAAAAACAAAATATTACTGCCTTCAACATATCAATTTGTGAGAAATGTTAATAATACATTCCATTTTATTGCTACTAATGAACAAGGGAAATCGGGGTTAGTTTCGGCTGATAATCAGATTGTTTTACCTTTTGAGTATGATGCAATTGATGATATTTTAAATGGTTCTTTTATTCTTAAGAAAAATAATAGAATAGGATTAGCAGATGCTTATGGAAAAATTGTTATTCCGGTTGTTTATGATCAAATTGTATTTGTAGATGAAGATAAAGGTACTAAAAAATGTCGTTGGCGTGTAAACAATGAAAAGATTACACAATATCTTTTTACCGCTATTTATGAAGATCCGAATGATGAAATCATGTATAGTGTTGATGCACTTGAATCAATAGAAACCACTGTTGCTAATTATACTTCAGATGAAAACTCAAAAGATTTTGAAGAAAAAATTCCCATTCGATACCAAAGTGATTTATTTCTCTTAAAGAAGAAAAACTTATTTGGCTTTTCGGATGTAAAAGAAAAAATAGGATTTAAGCCTAAATTTAAACAGTTGGAGTACTTTTTTAATTTGAATGACTTTAAAAAAGGTAGAAAACATTATTTAATTATTGAAGAGAACAATAAAAAAGGATTAGTTGATGGTAAAGGAAATGTATTGCTTCAAGCTGAATATGATAATTTTGAGAAAAAATATCACTATTTAGAAGTAAGTAAAGAATTTAAAAAAGGTGTTTTCTTTTTGTCGACAAATCAAATTGTTTTTTCTGATTTTAATGAGATTAAAACTGCTATTAAATTAGATGATGATTTTGTAGTTGCATTGGTTACAAATACTGAAGACAATAGTTATTATTACATTGGTGAAAACGGTGTGATTTATAAAAATTAAAAATGAAGAATATGAAATATTTAGTTTGTTTTTCAATGTTTTTTGTTGTTTTGTTAAGTTGTTCTAATAATCAATTGCAAAACGATCCAATCCCAAATCATGAAACTTTTACAATTGCTTCTAAACTTCTCAGTGAAAACAGAGTAATAAATGTTTGGTTTCCTGAAAATTATAAAAATTCATCAGATTCATTACCAGTTTTGTACATGCTTGATGGTGGCATAAAAGAAGATTTTCCGCATGTTGCCAATACTTTAGCAGAATTAATTAAGAGTAATAAAATTAAGCCAATTATTTTAGTTGGTATTGAAAATACACAAAGAAGAAGAGATTTAACTCCGCCAACAACAGTTGCAAAAGACAAAGAAATTGCTCCAGTAGTAGGTGGTTCGGCAATATTCAGACAATTTATTAAAGAAGAATTGATTCCTGAAGTAAACACAAAATTTAGAACTACAGCTAAAAAAGGAATTATAGGAGAATCGTTAGCCGGACTTTTTATCACCGAAACTTTTCTAACAACTCCTGATTTATTTGACTTTTACATTGCTTTCGATCCTTCATTATGGTGGAATAACAAACAATTGGTAAAAGATGCGGCTAACTATTTAAAATCATTTCCGAAAACCAATAAAACATTTTGGTTTGCGGGTTCTAGTGCAAAAGATATCTTTAAAAACACCAATACGTTAAATGAAATATTGAGTAAAAATGCGCTTCCAAATTTAAAATGGCAATATTCACCAGAAAAGAAAGAAGAGCATCACACCATTTTTAGAGCTACAAAAGAAAAAGCTCTGATTTGGACATTGAATCAATAAAATGTGATACAAATAGTACAAATAAATTTTTGTAATCATTTTAAAATAACTTAAATTCGATAAACTTTAAACAAAATTTTATGAACTCAGAAAACAATGTGGTAGTTTCTTATGCAACGGATGCAGACAGAGCTACTTTTTTCAAAAAGACATATAGTCATGTTGCCTATGCTATTTTAGCTTTTATGTTAGTAGAAGCTATTTTATTGCGAATTGTTCCAATGGATTGGATATTAGCAATGATGGGAGGGAAATTCGTTTGGTTATTTATATTAGGATTATTTTGGTTAGGTTCAACTTTATCAGACCGTTTGGTTTTTCATCCTGATAGAGATAAGCAATATTTAGGCTTAGGATTATATGTATTATTAGAAGCCATTATTTTCTTACCAATGATTGCTATTGCCGTTTTATATTCGGGTGGCGAAATGATTATGCAAGCAGCTATCATTACTTTATTCATGTTTTCTGGATTAACTGCTGTTGTTTTTATGACAAAAACCGATTTCTCTTTTTTAAGAACAGCTATCACAATTGGAGGATTTGTTGCTTTGGGAGTAATTGTTGTAGGAGCAATTTTTGGATTTAATTTAGGATTATGGTTCTCAGTTGGAATGGTTGTATTAGCATCGGCTAGTATTTTATACCAAACAAGTCAAATTAAAGACCAATTCAGTACAGATCAATACGTGGGAGCTTCATTACAATTATTTGCTTCTATTATGTTATTATTCTGGTATGTATTGCGAATTTTAATGAGCAGAAAGTAATTGCTTTTTTAAAATATATTTAAAACCCTGAAATACTAAATTTCAGGGTTTTTCGTTTTAAAGCAATAATTTGTTTTATGCGAATAATTCTACTTGTATTTAGCTTTATTTTATTTTCTTGCCAATCTAAAGAAACTAATCAATTAACAGTTGGTATTCAGCCTTATGGAATATTTCCAGAAGATAAAACCGATACCATCGCTAAAACTATTGCTGATTTTTATCAAATTAAATCTGTTGTTCTTCCTGCTAAAGAATTATATAAAGAAGCTTTTACAGAAGTTAAATCACCGCGATATCGTGCAGATAAAATGATTCGTCTACAGAAAGAAAATAAAGTGGATACTTTAGATTATATATTGGGATTAACGACAAAAGATATTTCAATAACCAAAAAAGACAAATGGGGAAAAGTTAAAGAACCAACCTATAAATATGCTGATTGGGGAATAATGGGACTTGCTTATTGTCCCGGAAATAGCTGATTGTTTCTACTTTTCGCATTAAACATTCGAATCAAAAGAAACATTTTACGCGCTTTAAAAAAGTTGCTGTGCATGAATTTGGACACAATTTAGGTTTACCACATTGTTCTGATAAAACTTGCGTTATGACGGATGCTGTGGAAAGTGTACAAACAATTGATAATGCTAAATTAGCGTTGTGTGGGAAATGTAAAGCGCAATTGAATTAATACTTTTTATTATTAATCAAAATAAAGATTAGAATAATAATTGGGATTGAAAAAGCAAATTTTATCGAAAAGGTTTTTAGTAATAAAATTGAAACCAATCCTATGACTAAAAACCCTACGATGTGTAAAAGACCCTTTTTGAAGTTTTTTTCATAATAACCATCTACCAAATAAAAAAGCAAAGGAACAATTGTTATTAATGAAAGTAAACTCATATCAAAATATTAATATTTTCCACTCAATAATTCACCTCCAATAGCTGATTTTGCTTCAATATTTAATTTTTTCATCATTTCATACGTAGTACAAACGGCTGCAGAAGTAACCGGAATGCCACATTCTGCCTGAATTAAATCGATGGCCTCTAAAGAAGGCATTTGCACACAAGCTGAAGCTACTAAAACATCTACATCCGTTAAATCCAATTGTTTGTAGATTTCCAATAAATTCATTGGGTTTTGAGCTGCAACTTCTAAATTATCAGGAATTTCCAATGCAATGCTTTCTTTTACTTTTATACCTTGATGTTCGATATAATCCACTACTTTGTCCGTTAATGGACGCATATACGGGGTAATAATGGAAATTTGTTTGGCACCTAAAACTTTCAATCCATTAATCAAAGCACCAGCAGAAGTTACAATTGGAGTAGGGAAGTCATTCGCTACGGTTTCTTGGTGTAAATTTACTTCTGAAACACAATGATAACCGCGCCCCATACTCATAATTGCAACCAAACAAGCGTAACCCATAACATCTATGTGAGCATCAGATAATTCTTGAGCACATTTTAAACTCATTTTATCCATAGCTTCCAGTTCTTCTTTGGTTACTTTTTTCATTCGCATTCTACTGCTATGAAAAGTAAAGCGTTCTGGTAAAATCGTTTCTCTTGAACGGAAAATTGCTGGAATTTCCGTTTCCATTGTAATATTTGAAGAAGGAACAATTTGTCCTATTCTGTATTTTTTCATTACTATATTTCTTTTACTGTATTTACAATTGTTCCGATTCCTTCAACAGTTGCTTCT
This sequence comes from Flavobacterium channae, assembly GCF_021172165.1. Lineage (NCBI taxonomy): Bacteria > Pseudomonadati > Bacteroidota > Flavobacteriia > Flavobacteriales > Flavobacteriaceae > Flavobacterium > Flavobacterium channae. The sequence continues at coordinate 1,353,058 of NZ_CP089096.1, forward strand.
ACTACATCACCATTGTACATCCATTCTTGAGGATCACGACCGGCACCAACACCTGCAGGAGTTCCGGTTGCAATGATATCACCAGCTTCTAAAGTAAAAACGGTACTTAAATCTTCAATCAAATCATTAATATTGAACAACATGAATTTTGTATTTGAATTTTGTTTTTCAACGCCATTTACTTTTAATGATAAATTCAAGTTGTGAGGGTTTTCAATTTCGTCTTTAGTTACTAAAATTGGTCCCATAGGAGCAAAAGTATCTTGACCCTTAGAAACAATCCATTGTCCTTCACGACGACAATCACGTGCCGAAATATCGTTAATAACCGTATAGCCAAATACATAATCTAATGCTTCAGATTTTGGTACGTATTTCCCTTTCTTTGAGATAATTACAGCTAATTCAACTTCCCAGTCCAATTGTTCTGTTAGCTTGGTATTTTTGATAATCTCCGTATTAGTTGCCGTTACTGTAGTTGGTGGTTTTGAGAAGATAATTGGTTTGGCTGGTAATTTTCCTGTTGTATCTAAAGTACGAGCACTTTCGGCAATATGTTCAGTATAATTTAATCCAATTCCAATAATATTTTTACGAGGTTTTTCAATAGGTGCCATGAAAATAACATCATCTATTTCATGAGCGATTTCCTCGAAGAAATTCTCTGGTGTATCTGCAATTAAATCTGTGATTTCTTCAATAATTTCATATCCCAAATCAATTAATTCTAACATGTCGTTTGGTAACGGGAAATTGGAAACATCTCCAAAATCTTGCATGTCGATTACTTGATTGTTGTGAATGAATCCTAATCGTGATTCGTTGTTATCTTTAGTTGTATAAGTAAGTAATTTCATTTGTATTTTATTGTTGTATTGTTTGATGTCCGTTGTTTTCTGTAAATTCTCTTCCTTGGAATAAGCCTAGACTTTCAATCACTGGTAAATCATTGAAGTTGAATAAACAAGCATCTTCTATGTCTGAAAGATTATGATGTTCGTGCCAAGCCCAACTCGGAACACAGAAAATATCGCGTTCTTTCCAATCGAAACGTTTTCCATTGATGATGGTATATCCTTTACCTTTTGCACATTGGTAAACGAAAGAACCCGTATGTTTATGTGCTTTCCCTTTAAAACCAGCTGGTAACAATTGCATAGCAGCTCCCATAGTTTGCATCACATGTCCGCCAGTTAATGGATTTGAATATTGCATAAAAATTCCATCAAATGGATTTACTTCTGTTACTTTTTGTGCTTCTAATAATGCTGGATATACATTTTTCCAAGAATATTTGAATAATGGTGAATACGGTTTATCCCATGTTTGATCAGCAGGAATCAATCCAGCACAACCATAAGTGATTGGTGAAAAGTTTAATGGTTTTACCAATTCTTGTTTACCTTCATAAACTGCATAATCATTCGCTTCTAAGGCATTCACTAACGGAATATCCAATCCGTCTTGCCAAATACAGGTTTTTCCACCTTCTTCAACTCCGTGTTCGTGCCAAGTTGAATTTGGTGTAATCACAAAATCATTTACTTCTAGCATGATTTTATTGCCATCGACTACAGTATATCCTTTTTCGCCTTCCATAATAAAACGTAGGGCAGAAGCTTTATGACGATGCGCTGAAGTAAATTCACCTGGTCGTGTTACTTGAATTCCTGTATATAACCAACCTACAGCGGCCGAAACGTCTTTTCTTTTATCATTTACCAAATACACAACGCGTCTTCCGGCTTGTTCAGGCGTTACCAATTCAGATGATTTTAAAACCAATTCTCTTAAATCATCATATTTCCAGAGCATTGGAACAGAAGTAGAGCGGGGTTCCCAAGGTTCAATGTCGTTGGCAACTGTCCATAAAGCACCAGCACCAAGACTTTCTAATTCTTTGTAATACGCTTTTAGTTCGTCAGATTCTTGAACTCTTGCGCGTCCGTAAATATCATCAGAATATTGATTTTCTTCCATCATTATCTTTTGTTAAATTCGTCGTGATCGTTTATAAAAGTGATTTTTCGAGTCGGAGCAGTGTTTACTCGTAAATCGAAAATATCAAATCGATTGTAATGCCCTAAAATATCGTGCATTTGTTTCGGTTGTATACATTTTGCTAAATCAATATCGGCATAAACCATTCCTTCTTCATCAATTAATGGTTGCCCAATAACAGCACCATTTGGACCAATAAATCCAGAGAAAGCAGAACTTTTTCTATCCAATAATTCATCAACATTTGGGACATCAGCTCGTAAAGCATCTTTAATTTCTTGCGAAATTGTAGAGCAAGAAACGATTGTAAATAGTTTTCCTTCGAAAGAATGCGCAGCAGCACGAATTTTAATTGCTTCCGCCATGTCGTAATCGGGTGGTGCTACTGGAAGTGAAATATAATTCGCAATATGAATCAATTCACCTTGAGAAAGTAGCGTAAAACGCGCTAAAGTGTTCGTGTTCTCGCCACAAGCAAGAGTTCCAATTGGACCAATTTCAGTGTCGTAAACTTTTAACGAAGAACCATCACCAGAAGACCAAGTTAGTTTTTCAGCCCATGTTGGAACTAATTTTCTATGTTTTCCAACAATAACGCCTCTATTATCAATAATTAAATTGGTATTGTAAATTTCGCCATAGCTTTTGCCTCGTTCGTTGATTCCCATCACAATATGAATATCATTGTCTTTAGCAGCTAAGCATAGTTTTTTAATTTCTGGACCTGTAACATCAACCGAATTTTTATACAATTCTTCATACCATTTACTACCCTGAACCGGAGTCATAATCCAATTCCAGTAAGGATATCCAGCGATAAAAACCTCTGGAAAAGCGATTAATTTTGCGCCGTTATTGCTAGCTTCTTTAATGAAAGAAATAGCTTTATCCACTGTTTTTTCTACATTTAGAAATACAGGTGACGTTTGAACGGTTGCTGCTTTGAATTTTTTGAATTCCATACTAGTATAATTACGAATTTAAAATTACAAATTATGAATTGAAAACGAGTCTAAATCGTAATTCATAATTGGTAATTCATAATTTTTGTTTTCATTTCTTCACTAAAAGGTTCGGCTTTGATACCGTTTCTTTCCGGGTTGAAAGCAACGTTGACTAAAGTAACTTCGCCTTCTAAAACGGTGTTTTTAGATTCATTTACAAACTGAAATCCGCAAAGAATAGAAGAGTTTTTTAATTCTTTTACCCACAATTTTTTGGTTAACATTTCACCTAAACGAGCAGCATTTTTGAATTGAATTTTTAAATCAACCGTTGGAATTCCATTGGTTTCGTGCATTTTTGAAAAAGGACGATCTAAAGCTTCTTCAAACCAATCTTCTACTAAGCAATTTAGCATTTCTAAAAATCGGGGATAGAAGACAATTCCAGCATAATCAACATGTTGGAAACGTACTTTTTCTTGTTTTGTGAATTGACTCATTATATATTTCTTGATACTTATTTCAACTTAAATCTCTGTATTTTTCCAGTTTCCGTTTTCGGTAAACATTCTACGAAATTAATCACTCTTGGATATTTATATGGAGCAGCTACTTCTTTGAACCAGTGTTGAATACTATTCTTCATTGTATCTGTCGCTTTAGTATAATCGTGTAATACAATATGCGCACAGACTAACATTCCTCGTTCTTCATCAGGTAAGCCAACCACGGCACATTCCAAGATATCTTCGTGGGTTAAAAGTACGGATTCTACTTCAATTGCCGCAATATTATAACCCGAAGAAATGATCATATCATCGCCACGAGCTACAAAATGAAAATATCCTTCTTCATCTTGACGGAAAATATCGCCTGTGATGTTCCAACCGTTTTCTACGTATTCTCTTTGTTTTTCTTCTCGATTTAAGTATTTACAACCTGTAATTCCACGAACGGCTAGTCTTCCAGCTTCGTTTCTTGGTAATTCGTTGCCTTGTTTGTCAATGATTTTGGCTTCGTAACCAGTAATGGCTTTTCCTGTAGCGCCCGGTTTCATGTTCTCTTCATTGGATGAAATAAAAATATGTAACATTTCGGTAGCACCAATGCCGTCTATGATTTTTAAACCCGTAGTATCATACCAATCTTGCCATACTTTCAATGGCAAAGTTTCGCCTGCAGATACACATTTTCTTAAACTCGAAATATCGTAATCTTGCACTTTTGTGGTGATAATACGCCATGCAGTAGGAGCAGTAAAGCAAATCGTTATTTTAAAATCTTGAATTGCTTTCAATAATAAATCTGGACTAGGTTTTTCAATTAAAAATGTGGAAGCTCCGAAATACATTGGAAATAATACCAATCCGCCCAAACCAAAAGTAAATCCTAATGGTGGACTTCCCGTGAAGATATCGTTTTGTGTGGGTTGTAAAGAATAGTTTGGAAATGCTTCGCAAATATTCAAAATATCTCTGTGATAATGTGCTGTCATTTTAGGTAAACCCGTAGTTCCAGAAGTGAAGCCAATCAAAGCAATTGAATCCGATTTGGAATGATAGTTATCGAAAGTTTTCGGTTTAGAAGCCATTAATTCCTCCAATTGTGAATTGCCATAAAAACAGGTTTGTTTTAGAAAATCTAATTTAACTAAATGTATTTCTTCTTCCAATTCCTTATCACACAATACATGTGAGATTTCAGCACAATCGATAATGGTAGTTAATTCTTTGCAACGAAGTAATGGCATGGTTGCCACGACAATTCCTCCCGCTTTTAAAATGGCGAACCAACACGCAACCATCATCGGATTATTAGCCGAACGAATTAAAACACGATTACCTGATTTCAAACCTAAATCATCGACCAAAACATGAGCAATTTGATTCGCTTTTTCATACAAATCTTGATACGTCCAAGTCTCCTCAAACGTACGAATACAACTATTATTTCCACGACCTTCTCGAATATGATTATCTAGTAATTTATCCACACAATTCAACATTTCTGGTTGTTGGAATTGCGGTAAATCCAAAAAGGTATATTCTGGTTGTAATTCCAGAGCTGATAAGCTATTATGAGCGAAATTATCCTTCATTAATTACGAATTTTAAATTACGAATTACGTAACGTTTTTTGAATAGAACCAATTATTCTAAGTAACTCATCAACATCTTTAAGTAAGCTGTCTGCTTCTTCAATTGATAAATAATCAGTATCTTTTAATAATCTAATCCAATAATGAGTTTCTCTTGCTTCTTTATAGGATATGGTTAATTTGGCGAAAAAATCTTTTCCTGATTGTCCTCCAATAGCTTCTTCAATATTAGCACCAATAGAAGTTCCACATCTTAGAAGTTGTTTACTTAAAACAAACTCTTTTTTCTGTTCAGATAAATATTTAAAAACCTTAATTATTCGTACCGCAAACGCATAACTTTTTATTTGAACAACGTTATCATTTTTCATAATTCGTAATTTCTAATTTCTAATTCGTAATTATTTACTTCTTATTACTTTTAGGTTTTAATGCTTTTTTCATTCCTTCCATTTGCTTTCTTTCAGCAGCTTTTAGCGGATACAAATGTGAAACGCCCATTTTATATTGATTTGGAATATCATTTGCTTGAAATTGTTCGTAAGCTTGCGCGTTTCTTACGAAATTAGAATCCAACAATAATGGTCTTCCTAAAGCGACTAAATCAGCTCTTCCGTTTAGAATAATCGTATTGATTTGGTCGATATCTTGAATGTAGCCAGCGGTTATAGTTGGAATATGAACAGTATTTCGAACGGCATCCGAAAAAGGCGTTTGCCACATTCTTCCCGTTAATGGTTTTTGACCTGCCACTGTATTTCCTGTTGAAACATTGATGATGTCTGCTCCAGCATTTTTGAAAGCAGTAGCAATAGTGATTACTTCTTGTTCTGAAATTCCATTTTCTGCCCAATCGGTTGCTGAAATTCGCACTGAAATTGGTTTTTCAGTTGGAAATACTTCGCGAATGGCTTTAAATACTTCTAATGGATATTTTAAACGATTTTCGATGTTTCCACCAAATTCATCCGTACGAATATTAGTTAATGGTGATAAGAAAGAAGCTAATAAAAAGCCGTGATGTGCTTGCAATTCGATCATATCAAAGCCTGCTTCGTTTGCATTTTTTGTAGCTTGAACAAATTGCGCTTTAATTTCTGCCATATCTTCCAAAGTCATTTCCTTTGGAGTAGCGAAATTGTCATTAAATGGAATAGGAGAAGCGGAAATTAAATTCCAATTATTTTCAATTGGTCCGTTTCCTTCCCAAGGTTTTTTTGTTGCGCCTTTTCGTCCCGAATGACCTAATTGAATTCCGATTTTACTTGAAGTATTATCATGAATAAAATCAGTTATTTTTTTCCATTGGTATAATTGTTCCTTAGTATAAATTCCAGCACAACCGTCCGTGATTCTTCCGGTTTCAGAAATGGCGGTCATTTCGGTAATGATTAAACCAACACCACCAGTAGCGCGACTTCCATAATGTACCAAATGCCAATCAGAAACTAAACCTTCTGTTGCAGTATATTGTCCCATTGGCGCCATAACGATGCGATTTGGGAGTTCTAATTCTCGTAATTTAAAAGGAGTAAATGCAGCGCTTTTGCCTTCGAGAACCTCAGGCAACGCATTTTTATTTGAACTGTTGGCTGAGGCACTCGAAGCCAATTGTTCTTGATAAAATTCGTTCAATACTTTATCGGTAAACGAACTATCTCTCAAACGTAAATTCTCATACGTTACTTTTTTAGAGCGTGTCATACAACCAAACGCAAATTGTTGGAATGGATGTTGAATGTGACGATCCATATTTTCAAACCAATCTAACGAAACTACGGCAGCATACTGAATCATTTCTACTGTATTTCTTCTAGTTTTATCATATTGTTCAAAAGCAGCTTGCACATTATTTGGATTCGCAATTACAGCATCCGATAATCCAATAGCACAATCCATTGCTAATTTGGTTCCTGAACCAATAGAGTAGTGGGCTGTAGCTTTGGCATCACCTAATAAAACAATGTTGTTATGATACCAATTTTGATTCGTTACATGTGGAAATTGTCTCCAATGCGATTTATTGGATATCAGCGGATGTCCGTCTAATTCGTCTTTGAAGATTTCTGCGATTTTAGTCATTGTATCTTCTTCATTTGTAACTTCAAAACCGTGTTTTTGCCAAGTTTCTTCACTACATTCAAAAATCCAAGTACTCATTCCTTCTTCATATTGATAGGTATGCGCAACAATGGTTCCTTGAGGTGTACTTCTGAAAAAATAAGTAAAAGCATCTAAAGGCTTTGTAGAACCTAACCAAACGAATCTGTTTTTCTTTAATTCGATTTTTGTACCAAATTCTTTTTCATATTTTGTTCGAACAGCACTTGCAATTCCATCTGAAGCCAAAATAATGTCAGAATCTGCGAATTGTGATAAATCCTCAACATTTTGTTCAAAGTGAAGATTTACACCTTCTTCTGTACAACGTTGATGTAATAATTTTAATAATGTTTTTCGTGAACAACCGCAAAAACCGTTTCCAGCAATACTTACTTCTTCACCATCGCGAGCCACAATAATATCATCCCAATAGGCAAATTTGCTACGAATAAGTTCATACGATTGCATATCGCGTTTTAGAAATTCACCTAAGGTTTCATCTGAAAAAACAACGCCAAAACCAAAACTATCATCAGGTTTGTTGCGTTCGTAAATATCAATCTGGCAATGAGGCATTGCTTTTTTGGTTAATATTGAGAAATATAATCCGCCTGGACCACCACCTATAACTGTTATTTTCATATTTTTAATTGATAATTAGCAATTGAGAATTGATAATTAATTTTTTGAGTAAATTTTATTTTTTCATGAAATCAAAAGCGCCTTTACGCAAATTGATTCCGTATTCTAAATATGCTTTTAAACAACTTAAAAAGTTAGACCAACCGAATGAATTTCCAGAAAGCCATTTTAAACCTGCTTCAGTATTCTCCATGCTTTTCTCAGTAATGGTAACTAAAGTTGAATTGTTTTCTTTTTCTGAAAGCGTAATCTCTACTAATAAGTCGATTCCGGAATTTTCCCAATAGAATGAAACGTATTTATTGTTTTCTATTTTTTCTACTTTAACAGGGCATTCAAAATCAAATTCAGGGAATTTCCAAATGATATTGGTGCCTTCTTCCATTCTTCCTGTACTAGTTGCAATGAAATAATTGGCCATTTTTTCTGGATTTACAATAGCTTCAAAAACTTCATTAATTGTCTTTTGAATTTGCATTGCACATTTTATTTCTAATTGATCAGGACTCATAATTAACCTCTTTTAATTGAGAATATTTCACCTAGTTTGCTATAATTAGAACCTGCTAAACGAGCAACAGGTTTGTAGGTTTCTAAATTAATTCTGTGATTTTCCATTAAAATTGAATCGTCAATATGTATGGTAATAATTTTACCAATAATAATACAAGCACCACCATTTTGATGATTTTCGATAAAATAATGATGTACCATTTCACATTCAAAATGAACTAAACTTTCTTTAACGCGTTTTGGTGTAACGTAAATAGAATCAATTGGAGTAACTCCAGCTAATTGGAATTCATCAACATCAGAAGATACACTTTGCGATGTGGTATTCATTTGTTCAACCACATCTTCAGTAACTAAATTGACAACAAATTGCTTGTTATAAAGAATGTTATTTAGAGTGTCTTTGTTTTTATTTCCAGTTCTTACGGTTGAAAACATTACGTGTGGAGGATCTTCACTTACTACATTAAAAAAAGAAAAAGGAGCAAGATTGTTAATTCCGTTTGAATCAACTGAGGAAATCCATCCAATAGGTCTTGGAATTACTGTACCAGTTAAAAGTTTATATAATGCCGAAGATTCGGTATTTTTTATATCGAATTGCATGGTTTGTGTTGTTTTTACAAATTAAATAAAATAACTATACTTTTTCATAATAAAAGTAGATTTTTTTTAATTTTTCAAAATTGAAAATCGAGTAATAATGGGTTAAAATTATAGTATTCATAATTTTAGTAAATAAAAAATGAAAGATTTATAAAAATAAATTCAATTTTTTTACGATATTATTTTTTGTGTATTTTGCAAAATTAGTATATTTATGCAAAAATTATATATATGGAAATTTTGTTTTGCCCTAAATGTCAAAGTAACACCATTGTTAAAAGTGGAATAATAAAAGATAGACAACGTTATTTATGCAAAACTTGTAACTATTATTTCACAGTCAATAAATTAGGTAAGAAGATAGATGATTACTATGTAACTAAAGCGCTTCAACTGTATTTAGAGGGTTTAAGTTTTAGAGAGATTGAACGAATTATAGGCGTTTCGCATGTTTCTATTAGTAATTGGGTAAAAGAGTTTAAAATTAAGAAACCACCACATCCAAATTACCATCCTACTTATAAGATTTTTAAGCATAATGAGTTGGTAGAATATCTTCAAAACAAAGAACAATTATCTGGTGCGGGTATGATTATTACAGAACTAGGAGATAAGTTTATGCTAATAAAATGGGAACGTTTTAAAGATTAGCTATACTTTTTTACAAAATTATATACTCTAATTTTTTTCATTAACATAATTTATGAATTTAGTCAAGCGGAAATGCAAGACTAACCAAAACTTAAATTATGAAAAAATTACTAATTTATGCTGGATTACTTTTTTCAGCTTATTCCTTTTCTCAGGGTTCACCTGATTATGGTGGAGGACTAAAGGTAAATATTAATGAAGATGGTTCTAAATATTTTAGAATTATTTCATGGGCTCAATTTTGGGCACAATACAATGCTGATAAACCTCTTGACGCTAATGGTAATGAACAATCTGAAATAGATTTTAGTGTTCGTAGAGCAAGGGTTTTACTTTATTCTCAAATCAGTCCTAAATTTTTAATTGTTACTCATTTTGGATTAAACAGTCTTAATGGAGATAACATGAGTCCAACAGGAACTGGTAATAATTCACAATTATTTTTACATGATGCTTATGTACAATATAACTTAGGCAAAACAAACAAACACTCTATCGGAGGTGGTTTACATTACTGGAACGGAATTTCACGTTTAAACAACAGTAGTACTCTAAATATTTTAACTTTAGATAATTTCCGTCAAGGTTGGGCAACATTAGGTTTAGCCGATCAGTTTGCACGTCCTATAGGTGTATTTGCTAAAGGAGCTTTCGGAAAATTCCAATATAGAGTTTCAATCAATGATGCTTTAACAAATAACTTATCAGCAACTACTGTTCCTGTAAATGGTGGAGCAGCAACTTACACTGGAAGAAGATTATTAGGAGGGAAAGAAGCAGGAAAAACTTTTGCAGGTTATTTTGAATATAATTTTCTAGATCAGGAAAGTCAATTTTTGCCTTACAAAGTAGGTACTTATTTAGGAGATAAAAAAGTATTCAACATAGGAGCTGGATTTTTTGCCCATCCAAATGGTTCTGTTGTAGCAGATGCTGGTGGAAATTTAAGCGGAGAAAATGTTTCGATATTTGCGGTTGATGCATTCTATGATGCTCCACTAGGAAAAGGTAGTGCAATAACTGCTTATGTAATGTATCAAAATTCTAACTACGGTAAAGATTATGTTTTAGGCACAACTTACGAAACAGGTTCAATTCTTTACGGACACGTAGGTTATGTAATTCCTTCTACAAAGCCAACTAAATTCCAACCTTATGTTTCTTTTGCAAACAGACAAATTGATGCTTTAGATGATAACGCAACGCAATTTGGTATTGGAGGAAATGTTTTCTTAAAAGGACACCATTCTAAATTATCATTAGAATATCAAAACTTAAAATACGCAGAAGCAGATGCAGTTGGAACTGTAACGCTACAAGCAATGATTTATTTATAAAAAACAATCTAAAACTAATTAATATGAGTGATCAAAAACACGCTACGGCATATTGGAAGGAAAATTTAAGATACCTTCTAATATTATTGAGTATTTGGTTCGCTGTTTCATATGGAGCAGGAATTCTATTCAAAGACGCATTAAATGAAATCAAATTGGGAGGATTTCCATTAGGATTTTGGTTTGCACAACAAGGTTCAATCTATGTCTTTGTTATTTTAATATTTGTTTATGTTCGTTTAATGAACAAACTAGACAAAAAATATGGTTTTGACGAATAATTAATTATAACTTATAAAAAAAATATCATGGATGTACTTACTTGGACCTACATCATTGTTGGGTTAACATTTGCATTATATATAGGAATTGCAATTTGGAGTAGAGCAGGTTCTACTAAAGAATTTTATGTTGCTGGTGGAGGCGTTTCTCCTTTAGCAAATGGTATGGCTACTGCAGCCGATTGGATGTCTGCCGCATCATTTATCTCTATGGCCGGAATTATCTCATTTGCTGGTTATGATGGAGCCGTTTATTTAATGGGATGGACAGGTGGATATGTATTATTAGCCTTATTATTAGCGCCATATTTAAGAAAATTTGGAAAATTTACGGTGCCTGATTTTATAGGAGAGCGTTATTATTCTAACACTGCAAGAACTGTAGCTGTAATTTGCGCATTAATTGTTTCATTTACTTATGTAGCAGGTCAAATGCGTGGAGTAGGAGTTGTATTCTCTAGATTTTTAGAAGTTGAAATTGAAACAGGTGTTGTAATTGGGATGATCATTGTACTTTTTTACGCTGTTTTAGGTGGAATGAAAGGAATTACATATACGCAAGTTGCACAATATTGTGTATTGATTTTTGCTTTCATGGTTCCTGCGATATTTATTTCAATTCAAATGACAGGAAATCCAATTCCACAATTAGGAATGGGTGGTACAGTTGCTGGTAGTGAAACTTATCTTTTAGATAAACTAAACGGATTATCTACTGAATTAGGTTTTGCAGAATACACAAATGGTTCTAAATCAATGATTGATGTTTTTGCAATTACTTTAGCTTTAATGGTTGGAACTGCAGGGTTACCACACGTAATTGTACGTTTCTTTACTGTTAAAAAAGTAAAAGATGCTCGTAAATCTGCAGGATGGGCTTTATTATTAATTGCAATTTTATATACTACTGCACCAGCTGTTTCTGTTTTTGCTAAAACAAATTTAATTGAAACTGTAAGTGGTAAAGAATATTCAGCTATGCCAAAATGGTTTACAAACTGGGAAAAAACAGGGTTATTAAAATTTGAAGATAAAAACGGTGACGGAAAAATTCAATATTATAATGACAAATCAAAAGATGAAGTATTTTTAGCTGCTCAAGAAGCAAAAGGATTAAAAGGAAGTGAGTTAACTATTGATAATGACATCATGGTGTTAGCAAATCCTGAAATTGCTCAATTACCAAACTGGGTTATTGCATTAGTTGCTGCAGGAGCTTTAGCAGCTGCTTTATCAACTGCTGCTGGTTTATTATTAGTAATTTCTTCTTCAGTATCTCATGATTTAATTAAAAAAATGATCAATCCAAACATATCTGAAAAAGGAGAACTTTGGTCTGCAAGAGGAGCTGCAGCAGTTGCAGTTGTAATTGCAGGTTACTTCGGAATTAATCCTCCAGGATTTGTTGCTGCGGTAGTAGCTTTAGCATTTGGTTTAGCGGCTGCATCATTCTTCCCGGCAATTATCTTAGGTATTTTCCATAAAAGAATGAATAAAGAAGGTGCTATTGCCGGAATGGTTGTTGGTTTATTATTAATGCTTTTCTATATGTTGAAATTCAAATTTGGATTATTTGATGGTGGGAAAGATGCTGTTGACGGTTTAAAAGCAAGCTGGTGGTTTGGAATTTCACCAGAAGGTTTTGGAACAGTTGCAATGGTAGTAAACTTTATAGTTGCATTTGTAGTTAATAAATTTACTCCTGAACCACCACAAGAGGTTCAAGATATTGTTGAACACATTCGTATTCCTTCGGGAGCTGGTGAAGCTGTAGCACATTAATTTCTAAATATACCTTTTTTTACCACTCTGTTCTTGTTTTTCGAGAACAGAGTTTGTATTTTTAAATAATCGAAAAACAATTAAACATATAATGAAGAAAAGACATCAACAAAAATTGGTTGTATTATCATTATTAATGCTTTTAGTACTTAATTTGCCAATACTGTTACTTTTTGATAGTGCAGACAATTTATTTGGATTGCCAATCATTTATATTTATATCTTTTCTATTTGGTTGTTCTCAGTATTAATGTCTTGGATAGTTGTACAACGTTATCATGAATAGTGCTTTTTTATTACTCATCCTTTTAGTTTATTTAAGTTTACTTTTCTATATCGCTCATTGGGCAGAAAAAAAAGAAAATGTAAAATGGACTAACAATTCATATATTTATTCATTGTCGTTAGCGGTTTATTGTACCGCTTGGACATATTATGGAAGTATTGGAGTTGCGGCAAATTCGGGTTTGGGATATTTGCCTATTTATATTGGTCCGATTATTATCATCCCAGCTTGGATTATTATTCTGAAGAAAATTATCCGAATTTCAAGAATTAATAAAATTTCAAGTATTGCCGATTTTATTTCACTTCGATATGGAAATAGTCGATTCTTAGGAGCTATTGTAACAGTAGTATGTATCGTTGGGGTTTTGCCCTATATTGCTCTTCAATTAAAAGCTATTTCTGAAACCTTTTTAATTGTAACTAAAACACAATCTAGTTCATTAATTTTTAATGACACAACCACTTATGTAGCAATTACATTAGCTTTATTTGCTTCGTATTACGGAACGCGTTATGTTGATGCTTCCGAAAAAAGAAAAGGAATTGTAACTGCAGTAGCTCTTGAAAGCGTACTAAAACTAGTTTTCTTTTTAATAGTTGGAATTTATGTAACCTTTTTTGTTTTTGATGGTTTCCAAGATATTTATGATAAGGCTTCTTTATTAGAAAACTTTAAAGAAAAAAATACAATTGGCGGATTAGAACAAGGTTTAAACTGGTTCTTTTTAAGTATGGTTTCGCTTTTTGCTATTTTCTTATTACCAAGACAATTTCAAATGTCAGTAGTAGAAAATAATAGAGAACGCCATATTAAAACTGCCATTTGGTTATTTCCACTTTATTTATTGTTATTTAACCTTTTTGTTTATCCAATTGCCTGGGGAGGCAATGTTCTGTTTGAAGGACAAAATGTCAATGCCGATACTTATTCGTTGTTAATTCCGCAATTTTTCAATAATTCTACGCTTATAGTTTTAGTTTTTCTTGGCGGATTTTCAGCAGCAATTTCAATGATTGTTGTTTCAAGTATCAGTCTTTCAACTATGTTGAGTAACAACTTGTTAATTCCTTACACTTTCTTAGGAAGATTAAAGAATGAAGAACAAATGATTAACAACAAAAAGATTGTCAACATACGTAAAATAGGAATTTTCTCTTTAATCATTGCGGCTTATTTCATTTACAGATTCTTTGCATTAGACTATAGTTTAGTTTCTATCGGATTAATTTCATTTGTCATTATTGCACAACTAGCTCCAGCCTTTTTTGGTGCTATTTTTTGGAGAAGAGGTTCCCGATTAGGTGCTATTTATGGAATTTTAATTGGGTTTTTAATTTGTATTTACACATTGTTATTACCTTATGCTATCGGATTAACTAACAAACAAAGTTCTTTTATTTCAGAAGGTTTCATGAAAATAGAGTTACTTAAACCATTTGAATTATTTGGATTAGATTATTTACAACCAGTTCCTCACGCTTTATTTTGGAGTATGCTGTTTAATACTTTGGCTTATTTTGCAGTTTCAGTTAGTTTTAAAGGAAATTATCGCGAACGCAATTATGCCGAAATGTACGTGGATATTGAAAAATACAGTACTAATCACGAAAATGCTTTTGTTTGGAAAGGAACAGCTTATACAAGTGATATCGAGAAAGTTTTGATTCGATTTTTGGGTGAAGAACGAACTAAGCGAGCAATGAACATTTTTAATGTAAAATATAACGTTGATAAAAATCAAGAGTTGGCCGATGCGCGTTTGATAAAATTTGCAGAAAATCTTTTAACGGGTCACATCGGAACTGCTTCTGCACGAATATTAATTTCTAGCGTGGTAAAAGAAGAAAAAATCACATTACCTGAAGTACTTAAAATACTAGAAGAATCGAAAGAGAATATTATTACTAATAAAATATTGATTGAAACTTCAACTGAGTTACAAAAAATAACATCGCAATTGCAAATGGCAAACGAAACATTAGTTCGTAAAGACATTCAAAAAGACGAATTTTTAGATACAGTTACTCACGAACTTCGAACACCTATAACAGCTATTAGAGCAGCAAGTGAAATTTTGCATGATGATGATGAAATTCCAGAAGAATTAAGAAAACAATTTTTACAAAACATTATTTCAGAGTCGGATAGATTAAATCGCTTGATTGATAAAATCTTGGATTTGGAAAAATTTGAAACCGGAAAGCAAACAATAAACCCAACACAAAATAACTTAATTGCAACGATAGAACATTCTATTGATCCGTTAAAACAATTAATTAACAATAAAAAAATTAGTGTTTATGTAGAAAGTAAAGACGCTGTTCTAGCGTTTTATGATGAAGATCGTATTGTGCAAGTAATTACAAATTTACTATCAAATGCGATTAAATTTTGTCCAGAAACTGACGGTTTGATTACAATTCAAGTAAAACAAAAAGACAATTTTATAGAAACTTCTGTTCAAGATAACGGAAAAGGTATAAATCCTAACGATTTTGACGTTATATTTGACAAATTTTACCAAGCATCTAATCAAAATTTCAAAAAGCCTGTTGGTAGCGGATTAGGATTAGCCATTTGTAAACAAATTATAGAATATCACAAAGGTAAAATTTGGGTTGAACCAAGTTTAAAAGGAGCTTGTATAGTATTTACATTGCCAATTAAAAATATTGAAAATTAAAGACCATGAAGAAGATATTGATCGTAGATGATGAGCCAAACATTGTAATGACGCTCGAATATACATTCAAGAAAAGTAATTATGAAGTGTTTATTGCTCGCGATGGGCAAGAGGCATTGGATATTTTAAAAACTAATTTCCCTGATATCATTATATTGGATATTATGATGCCAATGGTTGATGGTTTTGCAACTTTAGAACAAATCAGAAAAGACGCTAATTTACAACACACTAAAGTCATGTTCTTATCTGCAAAAAATAAAGAAAGCGATATCGAAAAAGGATTAGCACTTGGTGCTGATGCATATATGACCAAGCCATTTTCAATCAAGAAAGTAGTAGAGAAAGTGGAAGAGTTATTAGGGTAATAATGATTTCGAAAGTAGTATTTGAATGAAAATTGGTCTTTATAACATATTTACAACATTTTGGTTTTTAATTATACTTCTAGGTAGCGGTACATTAACATATTTGTCATTCAGTAAAAACTTATATTCTGGAGATGCAATATTGACTGTAAAAATAGTTATCGCAGTTATTTCTTTAATTTTTATTTGTATTCTTTTTTACCTTCTATATAAGTTTAGAATATTAATCATTAATAAAAATCTTTTTATCTCTATTCACCCATTTATTTTTAAGATTAATAAAATTGATATTTCTAAAACAAAAAGCTTGAAATGGAAAAACTTTTCTGCATTTAAAGGAACTATTTATAGAAGTGTTGAACTTAGACAAGGAAAATATAAAATTGAAGTTTCAGACTTAGAATTTGAGAATTTTGATCATTTGGTAAGTAGTTTTAATGGACAACTTAATAAAAATAAAGCAACCATTGAACAAGCTAAGTCTAATTATTCAATGATGATTTTTAATCTTATTATACTTTCATGTTTTTTCGTTTTTCTCCTTATAAATACTACATTTAAAGATATAAATATTGCCGAAGTAATTTTCTTTTTTATTAATTTAATATTGCTATTTGCTACAATTAAAAGAATATTAAATTATAGAAAAGCTTTATAAAGACTTCATTAAATTATTTTTTCTTTTTTAACTATACCTATTTAGCAAAATTAATTCATTTAGCATTATTTTATTTTCTACATTTACTAATGTAAATAAATCACATTAATGAAATAAAACAAATGAATTATTACGATATTTATAATAAAAGTATTACTTCTTCTGAACAATTCTGGAAAGAACAAGCAGAAAAGTTAGAATGGTATAATCAACCATCTATCATATTATCAAAAGACCAAAACGATTATCCATTGTGGTTTGCTGATGGAGATTTAAACGCATGTTACTTGGCTGTAGACAAGCATATACAAGACGGATATGGAGATCAAGTGGCTATCATCTACGATTCACCGGTTACACAAACTGTAAAAAAGTATACATTTAACGAAGTCAAAGCTGAAGTTGCTAAATTGGCTGGTGGTTTATTGTCTTTAGGACTTGTAAAAGGCGACATAGCAGTTATTTATATGCCAATGATTCCACAAGCTGCTTTTGCTATGTTAGCTTGTGCTAGAATAGGAGTAACGCATTCCGTTGTTTTTGGAGGTTTTGCTCCTCATGAATTAGCTATTCGTATTGATGATTGCGAACCAAAAGCAATTATTACGGCTTCATCTGGAATTGAAATTGATAGATTAATTGCTTACAAACCTTTAGTAGATGAAGCTATCGAATTAGCCAATCATAAGCCTGAAAAAGTTGTTGTTTTCAATAGAAAATTAGGCGCTAGAGTTCCTTTTAAAAAGTACGATGTTGATTATGATGCTTTAGTTTATGGCTCAGAAGAAACGCCATGTGTTCCTGTAAATGCTACGCATCCTTTATATATTTTATACACTTCTGGAACTACTGGAAAACCAAAAGGAATTGTTAGAGATACAGGTGGTTATGTAACTTCACTTAAATTTTCAATTCAAAATATTTATGATGTAAAAGAAGGAGATGTTTTTTGGGCAGCTTCCGATGTGGGTTGGGTAGTAGGTCATAGTTATATTGTTTATGGACCATTAATCAATCGTAATACAACCATTGTATTTGAAGGAAAACCAATTCGTACACCTGATGCAAGTACTTTTTGGCGTGTTATTGCAGAACACAAAGTAAATGTAATGTTTACCGCACCAACAGCTATTCGTGCTATTAAAAAAGAAGATCCTAATGGCGAATTCATCAAGCAATATGATTTAAATAGTTTAAGAATTCAATTTCTAGCTGGAGAACGTTGTGATGTTGCTACATTAGAATGGTATCGAGAACATATTCCAATTCCAGCTATCGACCATTGGTGGCAAACAGAATCGGGTTGGCCAATGATTGCTAACATGATGGGAGTGGAGTATTTACCTATAAAACCAGGTTCAGCTGGAAAAGCGGTTTCTGGATACGATATCCGCATTTTTGATGAAAATGGAAAAGAATTAGGTCCTAATGAAGAAGGTTATGTTGTAATCAAATTGCCATTGCCTCCTGGGACTTTAATGGATCTTTGGAAAGATAACGAACGTTTTAAGGCTGGTTATTTGAATAAATTTCCTGGTTATTATTTCTCTGGTGATGGTGGTTATAAAGACGATGACGATTATATTTATATTACCGGTAGAGTAGATGATGTTATCAATGTTGCCGGACACAGACTTTCTACTGCTGAAATGGAAGAAATTGTAGCGTCGCATCATTCGGTTGCAGAATGTGCTGTCATTGGAATAAATGATGAATTAAAAGGACAAATTCCTTTAGCATTAGTTGTAGCTAAATCTGGTGAAAACATAGAACATTTTCAATTACAACATGAAATCGTTCATTTGGTTCGAGATCAAATAGGAGCAGTTGCTTCATTACGAGATGTAGTTGTGGTACAACGTTTACCAAAAACTCGTTCAGGTAAAATTCTTCGTAAAATGATGCGAAGTATTGCTGATGGCGCTGATTTTCAAATTCCGTCAACTATTGATGATGAAGCAATTATAGACGAAATTAAAGATGTTTTAGAATATGCCAAAATCGGTACTTTTAAATAAATAGCATCTATTGCTAACATTTTTTAACGAATTGTTAAACTATACTTATTTAGCAAAAAAATGTATTTTTCTTAAAACAGATTGGCTATCTTTACATTATCAATTAAAAATAAAGCTAAAAAAATGAGTTACTATAAAATTAAAGACTTAGAGAATTATTTTAAAATGTATAAAAAGTCGGTACGAGAACCTAGAAAATTCTGGGATCGTATTGCCGATGAAAACTTTACTTGGTATCAAAAATGGGATAAAGTTTTTGATTTTGACATGCAAGAAGCTGAATTCAAATGGTTTTTGAATGCGAAAGTAAATATTACTAAAAACTGTATCGACAGACATTTGGCAAAAAGAGGCGATAAAACTGCTATTATTTTTGAACCAAATGACCCTAGCGAAGCTGCTCAACATATTTCATATAACGAATTATATGCTAGAGTTTCAAAATTAGCCAATGTATTGCGCGATCAAGGAGTTAAAAAAGGTGATAGAGTTTGTATTTATTTACCTATGATTCCTGAATTAGCAGTTGCAGTATTGGCTTGTGCTCGTATTGGAGCTATTCACTCGGTTGTATTTGCAGGATTTTCTTCTTCTGCAGTTGCTGCTCGTATTAATGATAGTGAATGTAAAATGGTAATTACTTCAGATGGAAGTTACCGTGGAAATAAAGCTATTGATTTAAAAGGTATTGTTGACGAAGCTTTAGAAAAATGCCCATCTGTTGAAAAAGTATTAGTAGTTAAAAGAACCAATACTGAAGTAAACATGCAAGAAGGAAGAGATTTATGGTTACAACCCTTAATGGATGCTGCTCTTGGTAACAATGTGGCTGAAATTATGGATGCTGAAGATCCTTTATTCATTCTTTACACTTCTGGTTCAACCGGAAAACCAAAAGGAATGGTGCATTCTACTGCTGGTTACATGGTTTACACCGCTTATACATTCAAAAATGTATTCAATTACGAAGAAAACGATATTTACTGGTGTACAGCTGATATTGGTTGGATTACTGGACATTCATACATCTTATACGGACCACTTTTAAATGGTGCAACAACCGTAATCTTCGAAGGAGTTCCTTCTTATCCAGATTTTAGTCGTTTTTGGGAAGTAATTGAAAAACATAATGTTACACAATTCTACACTGCACCAACAGCAATCCGTGCGTTAGCAAAAGAAAGTTTAGATTATGTACAACGTTTCCCTTTAAGTTCATTAAAAGTTATTGGTTCGGTAGGTGAGCCAATTAACGAGGAAGCTTGGCACTGGTACAACGACCATGTTGGTGGAAAACGTTGTCCATTAGTAGATACTTGGTGGCAAACTGAAACTGGAGGTATTATGATTTCTCCAATTCCATTTGTAACACCAACAAAACCAACATACGCTTCATTACCATTACCAGGAATTCAACCTGTTTTAATGGACGAATTGCGTAATGAAATTGAAGGAAATCAAGTTACAGGAAGTTTGTGTATTAAATTCCCTTGGCCATCTATGGCAAGAACAATTTGGGGTGATCACCAACGTTATAAAGAAACGTATTTTACTGCTTTCCCAGGCAAATATTTCACTGGTGATGGTGCTTTACGCGATGAAGTAGGATATTACAGAATTACTGGTAGAGTAGATGATGTAATTATTGTTTCTGGACACAATTTAGGAACGGCTCCAATTGAAGATGCAATTAACGAACATCCAGCAGTTGCAGAAAGTGCAATTGTAGGTTTCCCTCATGATATTAAAGGAAATGCATTATATGGATATGTAATTCTAAAAGAAACAGGAGAATCTCGTAATCAAGACAATTTAAGAAAAGAAATTAATCAGTTGATTTCTGATCAAATTGGTCCTATTGCGAAGTTAGATAAAATTCAATTTGTAAATGGTTTACCAAAAACACGTTCTGGTAAAATCATGAGAAGAATATTAAGAAAGATTGCTGAAGGAGATTTCTCAAACTTTGGAGATATTTCAACTTTATTAAATCCTGAAATAGTGGACGAAATTAAAGAAGGCAAACTCTAGTTTTTTAGTTTTATTGGTTAGAACTGCTTCAGAAATGGAGCAGTTTTTTTATTGATTTAAACTCTTTATTTTTGCTTTAAAAAACAAATAACAAAAAATAAGATACGGAACTGTCGAAATAATGATGTCTTCATTTAAAGTTAATAAGCCAACCAATACAAAAACTAGCACAATAGGAGATAAAGCTATAACTCCTAAAAGATTCCATTTTGGAGAAAAATCATTATAAATAATCGAAATAAGAATAAGAATTTGTGATAGCAAACCCACTAAAATAATGGGATGCGTAAAATTTTGTAGCCAATGTTCTTTACTTCTAAAAATTTCATATTCAGCCTGAAAAATAAAAGAAGTATTATTTGGCCATTCTAAATAACAGAATTGAAAAGACAATAGTAAACCTAAATTAATTAATCTTTTCATGGATAAAGAATTAAATTTCGAGTTTCTTTTTAAGTTTTAAAAACAATAAAGCTGTTATAAAAGCATCACCACTTGCGGTGTGTCGGTCCGATTTTTTTATTTTATAAATATCACACAACTCATCGAGCGAACTGTGTTGTTCTTGTGGTAAATATTTCAATTTTTGATACATAACATCAGTATCCATAGCCTGATTTTCAAGTTTACCAACATCCAAACGATTTAAGGCTTGATTAATCATTTCAATATCAAAATCAACATGATGACCAACAAGCGTAGCATCTTTTATGAAATCTAAAAAACGAATAACGGCTTCTGCTTCAACAATCTTTTCTTCTTTTCCTTCTCTTAAAATCCCATGGATAGGCACAGATTCTGCTTTAAAAACGTCTTGTTGTAAAAAAACTTCCATAAAATCACCTACAATAATTTGGTTATTTTGAATGGCAACTGCACCAATAGATAAAATTCGGTCCGATTTATAATCCAAACCAGTAGTTTCGCAATCAAAAACTACATATCTATTTGGTTTACTCTGATTTCCATCAAAATAACTCAAATACGTTTCCCAAAATTTAGGATAATCTTTTACTATTTTTTTGAACCAATTGAACTTCATATTACGTAAAATAAGTTAATTGGAATCGGTTCTTAATTACTTCTTGAATATCGTTAATCGGCTGAAAATCGTTTTTAAGTTTTACTTTATCTAACTTCGATAACTCACTTAAATTCAAATATCTACCATCCGATTCGTTTTTTAAACCTTCTTCTGTTCTAAACTTTAATAATTCTGCAAAAGCATCTGCACAAGCTTCATAAACAGGAGCGTTTTGTGGCTCTAATTCGGCTAATTTTGCATATCTAGAAATGGTATTAGAAGTATTTTTAATTCCTTTGCTTAATGATATAATTCGAGCAGCATCTATTAAAGGCATTAAAGCTCTTCCTTTTAAATCAAAAGTATCTTTGTGTTCACCATCGCTTTCAACTAAAAATTGACGGAAAAAGCCTAGTGGTGGTGGATTCTTTAATGCATCAGCACCTAAATAAGCATAAAATAATTGATTATCATGAGTTTCCTCGTATACAGTTTTCGTAATCGCATCTACTAAAGATTCATTTCCATAAACAAAATCGTAATCAAAGAAAATAGTACACATTAAAATTCCTTTTTCACCAGGAGCAGTAATCCATCCTTTAAATTGATTTTGCCAATCTGTTAATGATTTACACCATAACGGATTACTTGCCATCATTTCAGCCGGACAATATTCATAACCAACTTTATTCAACGTTTTGGTTACTTTTTCAGCAAGTGTAAGAAAATATTGTTTTACAGCATCGTATTTATCTTCTGGAACGTCTTCAAAAACGATAGCATTGTCTTGATCGGTTAATAAAAGTTGTTCTTTTCTTCCTTGGCTACCAATGTTCATCCAGGCAAATTGGGCTGGAGGAGGAGTTCCTATTTTTTCAATTGCCAATTCAATTGCTCTTTTGGTGATAGCTAAATTTATTTCGCCTACAATCGAACCTATATGATTGATTGGTACATTTTTATCTAACGAATGTTGAATTAAATCAGTTAATTTATCTCTAACTTCTTTTAAATCAGATGATTTTTGCGCTCTTTTGGATTGTTTTAAAAGAACTCCAGGATTGTTTGCTTGGGCAACAACAATATCATGTTCGGTTATAATTCCAGTAATTTCAGAATCCGTAGAACCATCTTTTGTAACACATAAATGCGAAACATTATTTTTAAGCATTATAATTTGAGCTTCAGCAATTGATAAATTGTCGGCAACCGTAATTACAGGCGATGTCATAATTTTATCAATAGTAACATCAATAGAATATAAGCCTGTTGCAATTTTAGAACGCAAGTCTTTATCTGTTACAATTCCGATTGGTTTTCTGTTTTCATGAATAATCATGCTACCAATTTTACTGCTCGACATAGTTTGTGCTACAAATTTCACAATATCTGTAGGTGTTGCAGTAATTGGATTTGCAGTATATTTTATAGGTTGGTAATATTGAATTTCAGCACTTTGATCGTTATAAATAACATTTTCAGAAATTAATTTTCCTTTATGATTTTTATCGTAGGGATTCCTTGTATTAGAAGCAAAACTTTCTAATAAAAAGCTTAAAACTTCCGAATTTGCTGCTACAAATGGCTTAAAAGTTTCAATAGGAATTGCATAAACAATACTTTCTTCACGAGCTTTTGCTGTCATTAAATAATTATTTTTTGCAAAAAACGGACGCAATCCCAAAATATCGCCTTCGTCACATTTATCAATTAAAACATCATCAGCATCAGAAGTTACAGATAAACCAACAGCACCAGAAGCAACTACGTAGAAAAAATCATGCGTAGCATCGTTTATTTTGAATAAAGTTTGATTTTTTTCTAAATAAATAACGTGACACGATTTTGCAATATCCAATAAACTTTGATACGTTAAACTTGAAAAAGGAGGATAATGCTTTAAAAAATCGGTGATACGTTCTGCGATAGGGTTTTTCATAAACTCATTATTATAAAACGAAGATACGAAGTTTGGCTGTGTTATTAAAGTAAATGCTTAAATTTTCTATTTTACATAATGTATATTATAATTCAAAATAATATGATTTAAAAATAGTTAAAATACTGAGCAAAACGTTTGTGTAAAATTATCAGAAAGTTTAGTTTTGCAATCTATATTTTACATATCATGGAAAACAGACAAGCCCTTAAATTGATCGAGAAAATTCAGAAAGAATTATTTAAAGATAATTTTAAAGTTTCTGAAATTGTTACCGATTTAAAAAAACTTAGAGAAATTACATTAGAATTAAATAATCCGGTTGTAACGAAAGCTTTACGTTTGGCCTACGAACATTTAGAAAACAATAATGGATTTTTTATTGGAATTCCTGATGATGAACCAATTGATAGCAAAGACGCAGAATTAGAAGCAAATATTTCTGAAGACAACAATGTTGAAAGTTTTAATTACTTCTTGTCTTTACTTACTGATTTAGAAAAGAAAAACAACGTTTTAGATTTAAGAGAATACAATAAAGCATTTTTAGCGTACTAATTTTAAATTCTATTTTACATAATATAAATCGGTAAGTTTTTACCGATTTTTTTTATTTTTCTTAACGTATTACCGTTGTTTTATTATTTAATTTTGTTTCAAATCTAACATCTAATGTCTAAAGTTAAAAAATCGAGAGTAAAATTACTTCATCAATACTATAAATATACTGGTTTTTATTCCTTCATTTGGCAAGGAGTTAAAGGTGCTATTTTGCCAACAGCAATTATAGTTGCCATTCTTTTTTATGTAAATTATAAGGTAATCAATTTAAATGAAGCTTTACTTTATGTAACGCAAAACTTCAGCGATTTCTTTATTTTCTCTATATTTTTAGCTTCTGAAAGTATTTTAGGATTAATTCCACCAGATATTTTTATTGCTTGGACAAAAAATACCGAAAGCCCACTACTCTATCTTTCTTTGTTGGCTTTTTTATCGTATTTAGGTGGTGTTATTGCTTATTTTATGGGAATGGCTATTGCTGCAATTCCTTCTATTAATAAGTATTTATACGGAAAAATGTCGAAACATATTATTAATATGCAAAAATGGGGCGGTTTCTTAATTGCTGTTGGAGCTTTATTACCTTTGCCTTTTGCTATTGCTTGTTTGGCAGCTGGAATGATTAATTATTCTAGAAAACATTTCTTTATGTTTGCCTTACTACGTTTCTTCCGTTTTATAATTTATGGATTTGTAATATACTCTGCTTTATCATGATAAAATCATTTCGATCAATAGCTTTATTAGAAGGACTTTCTTTATTAGCTTTATTATTTTTTGCAATGCCAATGAAATATATGGCTGATAATCCTATTTATGTAAAAAACATAGGAATGGCTCATGGAATTTTATTTATTCTATACATTGCCTTTGCTATTTTAATAAAAAACGAACAAAAATGGAATCTTAAAACGTTTATGATTGTTTGTTTGGCTTCTATTGTTCCATTTGGAACTTTTTATATTGAGAAAAAATATTTGCAGAAAGCTTAATGAAAATGTTCAATTGGGCATATGATGTTTTTAAAAGTCTCGACTTTAGTGATGTAGTATCTTCTTATCTGAATTTAGCTATCAATGTTGTCGTACTTATTGTTGTAGCCTATATATTAGATTATCTTTTTAAAAAGATATTCATTATTTTCTTAGCAATTGTTGCTGCTCGAACAAAATCGTCTTTTGATGATTTTTTAGTAGCTAATAAAACGGCAAAATATTTAGCACATTTAGTTCCTTTATTATTCATTTATAAAACGGTTCCAGTAATATTAAAGAATTTTACTTATTGGGAATACCTTTTTGAAAAAGGAATTAAAATCTACATTATAATATTATCACTTTGGATTACCCGAAGTATTTTCAATTCGTTAAGAGATTATTTAAAACAAAAACCTCGTTTTAGCGATAAGCCAATCGACAGTTACATTCAGGTAATTATGTTGTTTTTATGGCTTTTCGGAATAGTTTCTTTCGTTTTAATTCTATTTGATGTTAGTAAAACTACTTTATTAACAACTTTCGGATCTATTTCGGCTGTTATCATCTTAATTTTTAGAGATACCATTTTAGGTTTTGTTGCTAGTATTTCTGTTTCGGTAAACGATATGGTTCGTATCGGCGATTGGATTACTATGGAGAAATTTGGTGCCGATGGTGATGTTATAGAAATTAACCTCGCTACAGTAAAAGTTAGAAACTTTGATAATACAACCACTACAATTCCGACTTATAGTTTAATTTCGGATAGTTTTAAAAACTGGCGAGGAATGTTAGATTCTGATGGAAGAAGAATCAAACGTTACATTTTAATCAAAGCAAGTTCTGTACGTTTTATAAATGATGATGAATTGAATACTTTCAGAAAAATTCAACATTTATCGTCTTATATCGATCATCGTCAGGCTGATATCAACAAATACAATATAAGTAATAATGTAGATAAATCAGTCATTATAAATGGTAGAAATTTAACCAATTTGGGATTGTTTAGAAAATACATCAATCAATATATTTTATCTCATCCTGGAATCAATAAAGACATGCATTTGATGATTAGACATTTGCAACCTACTGAAAATGGGATTCCTTTAGAAATTTATTGTTTTTCAAAAGATAAAACTTGGGTAAACTACGAACATATTATGGCGGATATTTTTGATCATATTATGGCTTCTGTTTCTCATTTTGATTTAGAAATTTTTGAAACGATTTCTTCTTCTAAAGACTTAAAATAAAATACTTTATACAAACTTATCTTACATAAATTGGGAAATAATTTATAAAAGACTATTTTTGCCCAAAATCTATTTAAAAAATGAAGAAAATTATTTTATTATCTGCTTTACTATTAACATTTAGTGAAATTAACGCTCAAGACGAAAAAATTCAAAAAGAAACTTTATCTGAAGGATTTAATAAATGGTCGGTTGATGTAAATGCAGGATTAAGCAAACCTACTGCTCCTTTTTCAACAAATTATTATTCAAGTAATACTAACTTCATCCATGGAGATTTAGGAGTTCGTTACATGTTTAATAATAAATTTGGTTTAAAATTAGATTTCGGATTAGATTCTTTCAAAAATAAATCAGAAAGTTTTGCATTCGAAGGAAAATATTATAGAACTAGTTTACAAGGTGTTGTAAATTTAGGTAGAATCTTAAGTTTTGAAGATTGGACGCAAAGAATCAATTTACAAGCGCATTCAGGTGTTGGTTTCTCATTTATGACAAATGATAAATTCGATGGAAATGATGATATGACTAACTTTATCTTAGGATTAACGGCACAATTCAAATTATGTAATAGAGTTGCTTTGAATGCTGATTTTTCTATGATTAATAACATAAATCAACAATATACTTTTGATGGTATTGAAGACCCAGCAGTTAAAGAAGACAGAGGTTTCAACAGTACTATTTATAATGCATCTATTGGTTTATCTATTTATTTAGGAAAACATGCTAAACATGCTGACTGGGATACTTCAAACCCAAGATTAGATGAATTAGAAAGAAGAGTTGCTGAATTAGAAACTAAATTAATTGATACAGACAAAGACGGTGTTGCTGATTATTTAGATGAAGAGAAAAGCTCTGCTCCAAATGCTATAGTAGACACTAAAGGAAGAACTGTTGATGCTAACAAAAATGGTGTTGATGATAAAGTGGAAGCTTATGTAGACAGCAAAACTAAATCTTCAGGTTCTGAAGGACATTCAATTGAAGATATGATTAACGGTGGTTATATAACTGTTTTCTTCGATTTCAATTCAACTAAACCAACTGCAGATTCATATAGTGCAATTAACTTTGTAACTCAGTATTTAAAATCAAATCCAAATTCAAGTGTTGAGATTTTAGGATTTGCTGATGAAATTGGAAATTCAGAATACAACAATACACTTTCTGCTACAAGAGCAAACTTTGTAAAAGATGTCATTACAAAAGCAGGAATCAATGCTTCAAGATTATCAGTTAAAGGTCAAGGTGAAGATACATCAGTAGATGCATCATCAGCAGACGCAAGAAGACTTGTTAGAAAAGTAATTTTCAAATTAAAGTAATTAACAACTGATTCTTAATAACTTATAAATAACCTCCTAATTTTAGGGGGTTATTTTTTTTAACTTTAATACAACTAATTCACGCAACTATGAAAACGAAAGACGAATCTCTGTTAGAAATTAGAGGTGCAAGTATTGGAGTTATTACAGAACAATCGAGTATTGAAGAAAAATTCCAAAACCAAACCTTACGTCCTATTCTAAAATTTCAAAATGAATTATTTATTGAAGTATTTAGAAATTATGCGGTAAAACAAAAAGGCGTTTTCTTTACACTTTCTCCAGAAAAGAAAATGAATTACATTGAAAATGCTATCCAGCGTGATATCAAATTCAGAAATTCATTAAAAGGAATCGTAATAGGAATGTTTACTGTTACTGAATACAAAGAGTACATTCTAAATTCATCTAACTTAAACAAACGCATGATGAATTTATTGATTGAACGTTTAAAAAACCAAATTCAGATAATTTAATGTGACAATTAGTCAATGTGTCAATGAGGAGAAAAGAATTGACACATCGGCACATTGAAAAATTGGCTAATTATATAAAGATTCACCATTTAAATCGGTGCTCAAAACATCGCTCATGTAATCAAAAAATGGTCGCATAGCTTGAAACGTTTTTAAAACTTCTTCTTGAAAATTAGGAGCCAATACTTCTTTGTCTGTAAAACTTCGGGTTACTAAATATTGTTTTTTACGAATCAAATCTATTGCTGGATGTGTTTTATCAAATCCTTTAGGAGCTGTTTTTAATTCTTCACCTTTAAGTTCGCCAAAATATTTTTTAAAAGTAGCATCAGCAACTATAGTTCTTACTTCTTCATCATCCATTTCAAATTCTTTTCTAATGCGCTGTAAATCGGCAGCATTTGGTTCCCAAAAACCACCGCCTACAAAACTTCCTCCAGGTTCAATATGCAAATAATAACCACCTCGCAATAATGGTTTAGTTCTAGCAAAACTTACGCTAAAATGATTTTTATACGGCGATTTATCTTTAGAAAAACGCACATCACGATAAATTCTGTAAATCTGCATGCGTTCGATGCTATCCACTTTTCCCAGTTGCTCCCCTACTGATGTGAAAAACGATTTTGCTAGTTTTTGTTCAGCTTCAAAGGCTTTTTTATGTTCAGCAAACCAGTCGCGGTTATTATTTTCCTTAAGTTGATTTAAAAATTCTAAACTTGATTTTTGTAGCATACGATTATTTTTTTTTAACACATAGACATATAGTTTTAATAACTTTTAGTTAGATGTTATACTTGACATAGCCAAACAAAGCGCCATGTGAAAATATAATGCTTAAAACACAGAGAAATAAAATTATTATCTATGTGTCTATGTGTTTCAATAGTAATTATTTATTCAAACGATCTTTTACAAATTCAATTTGGGTTTTGCCATGAGGCGCTGGTTTTCCATCTGGACCTAAATTTACCATTGTAATATTTTCAATAGAAATAATAGTTTCTCTTGTCATCATATTGCGAACTTCACTTTTTAGAACCAATGATGTTTTACCAAATTTCACTACGTCAATTCCTATTTCAACAATATCACCTTGATTAGCAGAATTCATAAAATTAATTTCACTCATGTATTTGGTTACTACACGCGAATTTTCTAATTGAACAATCGAATACAAAGCCGCTTCTTCGTCTATCCAAGCCAACATTTTTCCACCAAATAAAGTTCCGTTAGCATTCAAATCTTCGGGCTTTACCCATTTTCTTGTATGAAATCTCATGTTTATCTTTTTATTTTTAAAGGTAAGAATTTTTGGAGAAATTTGGATATATTTGTTTAAATATATTGTTACGAATTAATTAGAAAATTTTAAAAAGACAACTATGAAAATGAGAAATTTTAATTTAAAGATTTTAATATTGTTTTTATTTTGCTATTTCCAAATAAGTTGTCAAGATAAAAATCACAATATTGAAAATAGAAAAAATATTACTGCTGATTCTGATAAAAATTTCAGAAATAATTTAGAGAATAAACCTAAACTATTTCTGAAATTTTGGAAAAATATGACGCAAGAAGATTTTGATAGAGTTGTGAATGTTTTAGTAAAAGACAAAGTTTTAGAAAATGATAATTTAATCAATTTATATTATAGGGTCAGTGCTGATTGTAAAATAGAATTAGAGCCTATTTTTTATAAAGAAAAGCTAAAAGAAATAAAATTAATTAATGCAGAATGTATTTATCCTCTCTATAAAGAAAAATATAATCTTCCTGATTTAAAAAGAAAAAATTATACTGACTATGAATATATTGAAAATAATCCAGATTATTTTCCAGTAATGTTGTATCAAAATGATAAAAATGAAATTGTAAATTTACCAGATGCATTTTATGATAAAAACAATTTTCTACCTAAAGGCAAAACGATTAAATTAAAAGTAGAGAATAATTTTTCACAGGGTATGCTTCCAAATACCCCATTAATAGTTTTTAAAGATGATATAGTTATTGTTTTTGACCAAGAAATAATAAAATCAGTTTATGATACTTATAGTTATTCATTGGAAAACAGTAAAGAAATTAGAGAATACAAATTAACCACTAAAGGGAATGAAGGCCTAATGGGTTTTGGTAAAGAGTCTAAATACTTAATTTCAAATTCAAAACTTAGAACCGTTAGTATTAATTCATCAGTCTTAATAAAAATTATTTATAAATCAAAAGAAGACTACGAAGAAGAAATTAAACAAGAGGAAGCAATAAAGAATGATGCTTTGAAAAATGAAAGAGTTAATTCAGAAAAAAGAAGTTCTGTTCTTAATGATATTTAAAACATAAAAAATAATATTTTATTTAGAACTTTTACTTTACTTCTCCCTTCCCTTCAAAACCTTCACAGCATCATTCAATTGAAAACCTTTTGCTTGCAACAAAATCAAATAGTGAAATAATAAATCGGCACTTTCATTTAAAAATAAGTCGTTGTTGTTATCTTTTGCTTCAATAACCACTTCAACAGCTTCTTCGCCAACTTTTTGTGCAATTTTATTAATTCCTTTTTCAAACAAAGAAGCTACATAACTTTTTTCAGCCGTTGCGCTTTCTTTTCGTTCTTTAATTGTGTTTTCTAATTTAGTTAGGAAACCATAATCTTGTTTATTATTTTCGTTCCAACAAGTATCAGAACCCGTGTGACATGTTGGGCCAACTGGTTTTACTTTCACTAAAAGAGTATCATTGTCACAATCTTCTTTAATCGAAATTAGTTCTAAAAAGTTACCACTCTCCTCACCTTTTGTCCATAATCGATTTTTTGTACGACTAAAAAAAGTCACTTTGTTAGTAGCTAATGTTTTATCTAATGCTTCTTGATTCATATATCCAAGCATCAAAACATTTTTAGTTTCGTTGTCTTGAATAATGGCTGGAATTAGGCTGTCTGGGGTTTTATTAAAATTTACTTTCATGATTTTTATTTTTTGAAACACATAGTCACATAGTTTTCTTAATTATTTCTATGTGGCCTATGTATTGAATTTTATAATCTGACTGTTATTTTTTGATTCTTTAAATACTGTTTTAATTCTGGAATTTCGATTTCTTGATAATGAAAAACACTAGCTGCTAAGGCGGCATCGGCTTTTCCATTAATAAAAGTTTCAGCAAAATGTTCCATAGTTCCCGCACCACCAGAAGCTATGATGGGTATATTTACGATTTCGGATAACTTGGCTAAAGCTTCATTAGCGAATCCGTTTTTTGTTCCATCGTTATTCATGGAAGTGAACAAAATTTCGCCAGCGCCACGTTGCTCGACTTCTTTTACCCAATCGAATAAATTCAATTCCGTAGGAACTTTTCCGCCAACTAAATGAACTATCCAATCTCCATCAATTTGTTTCGCATCAATAGCAACAACAACGCACTGACTTCCATATTTTGCTGCAATTTCGTTTATCAAATTCGGATTTTTAACGGCTGAAGAATTAATCGAAATTTTATCCGCGCCATTACGAAGTAAAACATCAACATCAGCAATGGAAGAAATACCACCTCCAACGGTAAAGGGAATATTTATTGCAGCTGCTACTTTTCGAACCAAATCGATTAGTGTTGCTCTACGCTCTTCAGTTGCCGAAATGTCTAAAAAAACCAATTCATCGGCACCGGTTGCAGCGTATTTCTTTGCCAATTCTACTGGATTACCAGCATCTTTTAAATCCACAAAGTTGACACCTTTTACAGTTCGACCGTTTTTGATGTCTAAGCAGGGAATGATTCTTTTTGTTAACATAATTTAGTGATAAGTGATTAGTAAATAGTGATTAGCTTAAAGAACTTTTTACTTTTTACTTATTAATAATATAATTTTCTAATTGTTTTAAGGTGATTCTACCTTCATAAATCGCTTTTCCAATGATGGTTCCTTCGCAACCTAATTCGGCTAACTTGGGTAATTCATCGAAAGTTGAAATTCCTCCTGAAGCGATAAGTTTTAATCTCGCTTCTCGACTTCGCTCGAAATGATATGCTCGATTTGACAAATCAGAATCCAAAATTCTTTGATATAATTCAAAACTTGGACCTTCTAACATACCATCTTTTGAAATATCGGTGCAAATCACGTATTGTATTCCTTCTTTCTGATAATTTTGAATAAACGGAATCACTTCTTCTTTTGATTCTTCTAACCAACCTGAAATCGTTATTTTTTCGTTCATTGCATCAGCACCTAGAATGATTTTATATGCTCCATATTGCTGAATCCAACTTTTGAAAACTTCGGGTTGTTTGATGGCAATACTTCCACCTGTAATTTGATTTGCGCCACTTTCAAAAGCAATTTTCAAATCAGCATGGGATTTTAAACCGCCACCAAAATCGATTTTTAAACTCGTTTTTAAAGCAATTTGTTCCAATACTTTGTAGTTCACAATTCTACTGGATTTGGCTCCGTCTAAGTCGACTAAATGCAAATACTGAATTCCGTGTGCTTCAAAACATTTAGCTATTTCAAGCGGATTTTCGTTGTATATTTTTTTGGTATCATAATCACCTTTGGAAAGACGAACGCATTTTCCTTCGATGATGTCTATGGCTGGGATTATTCTCATTTTTTTTGGTTTTGGTTAATTGGTAATGGGTTATAGGTTAAGAAAGTTTTTCAAAATTTGTTCTCCAAACACTCCACTTTTCTCAGGGTGAAATTGTACTCCGAAGAAGTTATCGCGTTGCAATGCCGTGCTATATTCGAGTTCGTAATTCGTTGTAGCAATCGTGTTTTCAGATAATGGCGCATAAAAACTATGAACCAAATACATGAATTCATTTTCTTTAATTCCATCAAATAATGACGATTTCAAATTGTAAATCGTATTCCAACCCATTTGAGGGACTTTTACCTCATTTGAAAATTTCACGACATTGACATCAAAAATTGCTAATCCGTTGGTATTTCCTTCTTCTGAATGTTTACACATCAATTGCATTCCCAAACAAATTCCTAAAACCGGTTGATTCAGGGTAGGAATCAATACATCTAATCCACTATCAACCAACATTTTCATAGCACTACTCGCCTCGCCTACACCCGGAAAAATGACTTTATCAGCTTTCTTTATGGTATTCCAATCATTAGTGACAATTCCTTCAAAGCCCAGTCGTTCTAAAGCGAATAAAACACTTTGAACATTTCCTGCTCCGTAATCTATTATTGCTATTTTCATTATAACATTCCTTTTGTTGAAGGTAAAATCATTTTTTCTGTATCACGTTTTACCGCTACTTTTATTGCTTTAGCGAAGGCTTTAAAAATCGCTTCAATTTTGTGGTGTTCGTTTGTGCCTTCAGCTTTGATATTTAGATTCGCTTTGGCTCCGTCTGTGAACGATTTGAAGAAATGAAAAAACATTTCGGTTGGCATTTGACCAATCATTTCACGTTTAAATTCAGCTTCCCAAACCAACCAATTTCTTCCGCCAAAATCAATAGCTACTTGTGCCAAACAATCGTCCATTGGTAAACAAAATCCGTAGCGTTCGATACCTAATTTGTTGCATAATGCTTTTGCAAAAACTTCACCTAATGCAATGGCAGTATCTTCAATCGTGTGGTGTTCATCAACTTCTAAATCGCCTTTGACTTGAATTTCTAAATCTATTTGACCGTGACGCGCAATTTGGTCCAACATGTGATCGAAAAAGGAAATTCCGGTGTTGATGTTGCTTTTTCCTGTTCCGTCTAAATTTAAAGTGATAGCGATATCGGTTTCATTTGTTGTTCTCGAAATCGAAGCTGTTCTTTCCTTCAATTTTAGAAACTCGTAAATCTTTTGCCAATCATTGGTTTGTAGAGCAATTACATTTTGGAGTTCTTCCAATGAAGTCGCAATTTCGTTTCCTCCCAAATTCTCTTCGTTTTTAATGAAAATTGCTTTCGAACCTAAGTTTTTAGCCAATTCAACATCGGTAATTCTATCGCCAATTACATAAGAATTCTCCAAATCGTATTCCGGATTGTTCAAATACTTGGTTAACATTCCTGTTCTAGGCTTTCTGGTTGGCGCGTTATCTTCTGGAAAACTTCTGTCGATAAAAATTTCGTCAAATTTTATGCCTTCATTTTCAAATGCTTTCAGGATGAAATTTTGTGTTGGCCAAAAAGTGTCTTCCGGAAAACTATCCGTTCCTAATCCATCTTGATTAGTTACGATAGCCAATTCAAAATCCAATTCTTTGGCGATTTTACTCATATATTGAAATACTTTTGGATAGAATTCCAATTTGGTTAAACAATCCAATTGATAATTTTCTGGTTCTACGACCAAAGTTCCATCTCTATCTATAAATAATACTCTTTTCGGCATTGTTGAAAGTTTTTAATAATTCGATAACTTGCTCGGTTTCTTCTTTGGTTCCAATACTAATTCGTAAGCAATTTTCGCATAAAGGTTGATTACTTCTGTTGCGAACCACTACTCCATTTTCGATAAATTGTTGGTATCTAAAATTCGCATCATCGACTTTAATCAAAATAAAATTAGCATCCGATGGATATATTTTTTCAACAAATTCGCATTTTGAAAGTGCTTCGATGAGTTTATTTCGCTCCACCAATATTTTTCTAACTTGCGTTGGCATCGTACTTTGCAACAATTTTTTGACAGCAGTTTCTTGTGACAAACCGTTAATGTTGTAAGGTGGCTTAATTTTATTCAAAACTGCAATAATTTCTCTAGATGCATACAAAATTCCGATTCGTAATCCTGCCATTGCATAAGCTTTTGATAAAGTTTGGGTGATAATCAAATTAGGAAAATCTTTCAAAACACTTAACCAACTTTCCTCTTTTGAAAAATCAATATACGCTTCATCAATTACCACTAATCCTTTAAATTGATTTAAAATTTTGATTACTGATGCATCTGTAAAAGAATTTCCTGTTGGGTTGTTTGGTGAACACAAAAAGATGATTTTAGTATTGTTATCCACAGCATTTAGAATGGCTTCAACATTCGGTTGAAATTCCTCATTTAGCAATACTTCACGATTTTCAATAGCATTGATGTTCGCTAAAACTCCGTACATTCCATATGTTGGTGGTAATGTGATGATATTATCGCGATTCGGTTCACAAAAGGCTCTAAAAATCAAATCTAAAACTTCATCGCTCCCATTACCAAGTAAAATATTTTCTTTTGAAACATTGTTTTTATCTCCAATAATGGCTTTTAGCTCTTTTTGTTGTGGATCTGGATAACGATTCATACCGTTAGTAAACGGATTTTCATTAGCATCTAAATAGACCATTGGCTTTTTAAACTGTTCAAATTCATCGCGTGCTGAAGAATATGGACTCAGTTTTTTAACGTTTTCTCTGATTATATTTTCTAAATTCATAAATTTTATTTTAGTCTTAATGAAACAGCATTTTTGTGAGCTTGTAAACCTTCGGCTTCTGCCATGATTTCTATTGCTTTTCCGATGTTTTGAATTCCTTCATTTGATATTTTTTGAAAGGTCATTGCTTTCAAGAAACTATCTAAATTTACACCACTATAGCTTTTAGAATAACCGTTTGTAGGCAATGTGTGATTGGTTCCAGAAGCATAATCGCCAGCGCTTTCTGGAGTATAATTTCCAATAAAAATCGAACCTGCATTTTGAATTCCGTCAACGAAATAATCTTCGTTTTTAGAACATACAATAAAATGTTCTGGTCCGTACTCATTAATTAATGATAAAGCCGTTTTTTCGGTTTCAACAAAGATTAATTTGGAATTATTAATAGCCACTTGCGCGATTTCTTGTCTTGGAAGAACTTTCAATTGTTTATAAATTTCTTCTTCCACATCGTTTAAAATGTTTTTATTGGTAGTAACCAAAATCACTTGGCTGTCTTTTCCGTGTTCAGCTTGACTTAATAAATCGGAAGCTACGAAACTTGGAATTGCCGTTTCATCAGCGTAAACTAATAATTCACTTGGGCCTGCTGGCATATCAATTGCAACTCCATTTTGAGAAGCAAATTGTTTTGCAATCGTTACAAATTGATTTCCTGGTCCGAAAATTTTGTAGACTTGTGGAATGGTTTCTGTTCCGAATGTCATACCTGCAATTGCTTGAATTCCGCCTACTTTATAAATTTTGGTTACACCACATAAATCAGCAGCATATAGAATTGCAGAATTAATTTTTCCATTTTTATCAGAAGGCGAACACAATATAATTTCTTTACAACCTGCTAATTTTGCTGGAACTGCCAACATTAAAACCGTTGAAAACAAGGGAGCCGTTCCACCTGGAATATATAAACCGACTTTTTGAATCGGACGTTTTTCTTGCCAACACATAACTCCGATAGTTGTTTCTACAACTATTTTATCCGTTTTTTGAGCAGCGTGAAATTGTTCGATATTTGATTTGGCTAATTGAATTGCTTCTTTTAGTTCCGTTGAAACTTCATTTTTAGCAATTTCAATTTCTTCTTGTGTGACTTGAATATTTTCTAAAGTTACACCATCAAAGAAGCAAGCATATTTTGCAATAGCTTTGTCACCTTTTTGTTGTACTTCTTTGAAAATTTGTTTTACCGTTTCTTCTACGTCTGAGAAAGTTTGGGTTGGTCTTTTGCAAATTTCTGACCAAGTTTCGGGTTGTGGGTTGTATATTTTTTTCATGATTCTATATTCTAAATTCTTTTTTCTTTTAAAGGACCATTTTTTCAATTGGACAAACTAAAATACCTTCGGCTCCAGCTTCTTTTAACTGATCTATGACTTCCCAAAATTGATCTTCATCGATAACAGAATGTACGCTACTCCAACCATCTTCTGCTAAAGGCATAACTGTTGGACTTTTTAAAACAGGGAGAATTTTGCTGATTTCTGAAATTTTATCATTGGGTACATTCATCAAAATATATTTTGATTTTCTTGATTGCAAAACCGATTGGATTCTAAATTGTAATTTGGATAAAACTTGTTTGGCTTCTTCCGAAATTTGAGGAGAAACAGCTAATACGGCTTCGCTTTTTAGAATCACTTCGACTTCTTTTAAACCGTTTTTAAATAAGGTACTTCCGCTGGAAACGATATCTACAATCGCATCAGAAAGTCCGATATTTGGTGCAATTTCAACCGAGCCTGAAATTTGGTGAATATCTACGGAAATTCCTTTAGAAGAAAAATAATCTACTACGGTTTTTGGATAAGAAGTAGCTACTCGTAATCCGTTTAAATCTTGAATGGAATTGTAGTTGAAATTCTTTGGAACCGCTACCGAAACTTTGCATTTTGAAAATCCTAATTTCTCAGCAATTTGAATATTTTGCCCTTTTTCAACTAGAAGATTATCACCAACAATAGCAATATCAACTACACCATCAATCAAATATTGTGGAATATCGGAATTACGTAAATAATACACTTCTAAAGGAAAATTGGAAGCGGTAACTTTTAATTGGTCATTACCATTATACACTGAAATTCCGCAATCTTTTAAGATTTGGATACTTTCATCGTGAAGTCGACCTGATTTTTGAATAGCAATTTTTAACGTGTTCATTTTAATTTTATTTAATTTTAAAATGAGTACACCAAGAAGTTTTTTAAAAAATGCTTACCAACAAAAAACCCGCTTGATGTACTCAAACGGGTTAATTGATTATATGGATTAATTACATAGCATCATTACTTCGCTTGAGCGGAGGTATGATGATGATGTAATTGATTTAAAAACATAGTTTTTGTTGTTATTTAACTCTGCAAAGTTAACGACTAATTTTTCGAATAAACAAAATGTTTTTGAAATTTTATATTTTGTTTAGTGATCATCGTCGTGTGTTTCAGCTTCTTCTGTTTCTACTGAAGTATTGTTAACACTAACATTTTCTCTAATTTCTGTATGACGAATTTCGCCTCCAGAAGTTCCAACATATTTAGACAAAACAGCTGATCCAATTGCAAAAACAAACACAACATAAGAAATTAGTGCTGCTTTTGCGTGATTTTTTAAATTAGTAACCAATCCTGCAATTGAAAGTATTCCTAGTGCATAAAGTACTTTCATAAACGTTTCAGCAATTTCTTCGTGTTCGTGAATTATATCGTGAGAAATACCTAATTCTTCTACAATTTCCTCTGCTCCTTCTCCTGTCATCATAGTAGCTTTTGCCATAATCATACAAAAGATAAAAATTACATAAGCCGTATTGACTAAAACTGTTTGCTTTTTGAATATTCCATAAGCTAAAATTCCTATTCCAAAGAATAACCCGATAATTGGAAAATGGTTAAAAACCATGTGTAAATGCGCTTGATTCATAGTTTTAATATTTTAATTAGTTAAATCGAAAACACCTTTTGTCAAAATTTTCGAATTTTCATTAATCATCTCATTTGGGATAATTTCCACAAATTGTTCAGATGTTTCTCCAATCGTAACTAGGGTTTTCTTAAATGTATAATTTCCTTTTTGTTCTTTTAATAAAAGTATGAAATTCTTTTCATTTTCAGTAATTAAAGCATCATGTGGAATGGCTAAACCTTTTTTAGAATGCGTAACTATTCCGGCTTCAACAAACATTCCAGAAAGCAATTTGGCCTTATCAGCAGCGTTTAAAACTCCGAAAACAGAAATCGTACGATCTTTATTTTCTATTGATTTTCCTACTAATTGCACACTTGAAGTATAGTGACTTTTACTTGCTTCAGGAATTGTAAAATTGATTTTTTGACCTTCTTTTACATTCAAAATGTCTTTTTCAAAAATGCTCAAATTCAAATGTAAATAATTGGTATCCACAACTTCTAGAATAACATCTGAAGGCGACATGAACATTCCCACATTTGCATTCATAACTGTAATATCACCAGAAATTGGTGATGCTAACGTAATTACAGAAGTAAATTTTCCTTTTTCAACTTTTGCAGGACTAATGTTCAATAACAGTAATTTCTCTTTTAATCCTTGATACATTCCTTTTGCTTGGCGATAATCACTTTCTGCTTTTAAATAGTTCTTTTGCGATGTAATCTTTTCATTAAACAAAGTTTTCTGACGTTCAAACTCCGATTTTAAATAATTGATTTGCTCGGCAACTTCAACATATTCTTTCTGAATATCTAAATATTCTGTGTTTTCTAATGTAATTAAAGCTTGTCCTTTTCTTACTTTATCACCAACTAACAATGAAGTTGATTTTACATAACCACCAATAAAAGGCGTTATTTTAGCACGATATTGTGGCGGAACATCTATTTTTCCTGAACATTTGATAGTTGCATCAAAATCTTGAGTTGAAGGTGTTTCAACTTGCATTCCTGAAGACTTGAATTGCTCTTCAGTAACAGTAATTATTCCATCATCTTGAGTGGTTTGTTCGACTTCTTTTTCTTTATTACAAGAAACAGTTAACAGAACTAAGGCTAATATTGAAAATATATTTTTCATTTGAATTTTTTATAAATTGATATAGTTTAAATCTAATTGAGTTTTATTGAATTGGATAACAGCATCTAAATAATCAACTTGAATTGTAGCTGCATTTTCTAAACTTAAGATGTACTGAAAAAAGTCGATTTCTCCGTGTTTATAACTGCTATTGGCTACTTTGATAATTTCTTCTGAAACTTTTTTACCGTATTGATTATAATAATCTATAGCTTGCTGATAAATTTTCAACTCATCTTGTTTTTGCTTAATATAAGCATCTATCTTGGTTTCTTCATTTAGTTTTTGCTGTTCCCAAGCTTGAGTTTCAAGTTTTGCAACTTTAGATTTTGCAATGTTTCCATTGAATAAAATAGGAACTGATAAACCTACTTGAAAACCATACAAAGATTGTGAAAGTCCACTGTTTCTTCCTTGAAAATATTCTAAATTCAAATCGGGTAACCAATTCTGTTTTTGTAAACTTTCTTTAGACTTATATTCTTTTGTAATATTCTCTAAATAAGTAGTA
Source organism: Flavobacterium channae (assembly GCF_021172165.1). Lineage (NCBI taxonomy): Bacteria > Pseudomonadati > Bacteroidota > Flavobacteriia > Flavobacteriales > Flavobacteriaceae > Flavobacterium > Flavobacterium channae. The sequence goes on from NZ_CP089096.1 coordinate 1,393,597, forward strand.
TAAACATCTTTACTTGAAGTATTTTTAAAAGTATTTAAAATTTCCAATTCTGTAGTTTTAATATCAATTTTACTATCCGATTGAATCAAAGATTGTAACAATTCCAATTGAGCCGATTTTGCATTATCAATTTGAAATAACTTGGTTCTAATTTGTCTGTATTTTGCTTCAGCCGTAATTTTTTCAAGATAATTAGTTTCACCTAATTCAAAACGTCTGTCGCTTGCTTTGGAGAAATTTTGGTACAAACTATCAAGATATTTATATAATTTCTCCTGATGTTTTAAATACACAATCTCGTAATAGGCTTTAGAAACTTCTAGTGATAACTTTGTTTTTTGAATTTCAAAACTAGATTTTTCTTTTTCGTAAGCTGCTTTATAGACTTTTCGTTGCGCTCCATAAACCGTTGGAAAAGCAAAGCTTTGTTGTGCTCCAAAAACTTTTAAAGGCTCATTATTTAAAGCCAAATTATTTTGGTCATAACTATAATAAATATTGGTTTTATCGAAATCATATCCCAATTTGATAGCTTCTTTAGCTTTATCAACTTGTAACTGACCTGATTTGATATTTTTATTATTGGCAATTGCTTTTGAAACCAAACTATCTAGTTCGGCAGTATTTTGTTGTCCAAAACTTAAAAATGAACTGAACATTAATACAATGATTAAAGAACTATTTTTCAACTTTTTAAAGCTAAGTTTCTTTTCTTCTTTCTCGTCATAAACTTTAAATAAAACTGGCAAAACTATCAAAGTTAGAATTGTTGCCGTAATCAACCCACCAATTACAACGGTAGCAAGCGGACGCTGAACTTCTGCTCCTGCTCCTGCTGAAACTGCCATTGGCAAAAAGCCTAATGCTGCTGCAGCTGCTGTTAATAATACCGGACGAAGTCTATCTGATGTTCCTTTTAAAATTAGTTCATTCATATTTGGATATTTTCCACTATGTTTTAATTCTTTAAAATGCTCAATTAATACAATTCCGTTAAGAACGGCAATACCAAAAAGTGCAATAAAACCAACTCCTGCTGATATACTAAAAGGTAAGTCGCGAATCCAAAGGAATAAAATACCACCAACTGCAGACAATGGAATTGCAGAATAAACCATTAAAGCCTCTTTGATAGAACCAAATGCAAAATGCAATAACACAAAAATTAAGAATAACGCAATTGGCACAGCAATCAACAATCGAGCTTTAGCACTTTCTAAATTTTCAAATTGACCGCCATAAGTTACACGATAACCAGGAGGTAATTTGATGTCGCGATCGATAATTTTACGAACATCATCAACAACACTTTGTAAATCTCTATTTCTAACATTAATTCCTACAGTAATTCTACGATTGGTATTGTCTCTCGAAATTTTGGCTGGACCTTCTGTATAATTGATGTTTGCTAATTCACGCAACGGAATTTGATCGCCACTTGGAGTTGAAACATATAAATTTCGTAAATCTTCAATATCTGTTCTATTGGTTTTATCCAAACGAATTACCATATCAAATCGTTTTTCACCTTCAAACACATTTCCAACAATTTTTCCAGCAAATCCTAATGCAATCATATCGTTTAAATCTGAAATATTCAAACCATAACGAGCGATTTTACTTCTATCGTACTGAACAAACATTTGTGGTAAACCTTCCGTTTTTTCAATAATAATATCCGAAGCGCCTTCTACATTTCGAATCGCTTTTTCAACTTCTTGTGCTTTTTTTGCCAAAATATTCAAATCTTCACCAAAAATTTTGATTGCTACATCTGAACGCGAACCAGAAATCAATTCGTTAAAACGCATTTCTATAGGTTGTGTAAATTCAATTTCCATATTTGGAATTTGTTTTTCAATAGCTGTTTTAATTTTATCAGCTAATTCATCTTTCGAATCCGCAGAAACCCATTCTGATTTAGGTTTTAACTTGATGATTACATCACTTTCTTCCATACTCATAGGATCTGTTGGAACTTCGGCTGCACCAATTCTACTCACAACTTGTTCTGCTTCTGGAAAGTTTTTCAAAATGATTTTTTCAATTTTAGTAGTGGTTTCAATAGTTTTACTTAGAGAAGTTCCCGTTTTTAAAACAGGTTGGATAACAAAATCTCCTTCATCTAATTGCGGAATAAATTCGCCACCCATAGTTGAGAATAAAGCAATTGCCATAAAAAGCAAAGCAATAGCAGTATACAACACTTTTTTAGTGTTCTGTAAAGCCCATTTTATAACTGGTAAATACCAAGAATTTAGTTTATTAATCAACCGATGAGATAACGAATTTAAATTCTCTTCTTTTGGTTTTAAAAACAATGAAGCAGCTACTGGAACATAAGTAAAACAAAACAACATAGCTCCTAATAGTGCGAAACTAAAAGTCATTGCCATTGGTTTAAACATTTTACCTTCTACTCCAGAAAGTGATAATATGGGAATGAATACAATTAAAATTATCAGCTGACCAAAAACAGCCGAATTCATCATTTTAGACGCACTTTTATAAGTGATTTGATCGATTTCTAATTGTCTATCAGTTTTATTTAATCCTACTAAATGACTTGATTTATTAGCAATTTGAAAAGCAATAAATTCGACAATGATTACTGCTCCATCAATGATGATTCCAAAATCTATTGCTCCTAAACTCATTAAGTTAGCATCAATTTTGAAAATATTCATAAATGAGATGGCAAACAACAGACACAATGGAATTACTGAAGCAACAACTAATCCTGAACGCCAATTACCTAGTAATAGTACTACAACAAAAATTACTATCAAACACCCTAAAATAAGGTTCTCTGCAACGGTAAATGTTGTTTTACCAACTAATTCGCTTCGTTCTAAAAATCCATTTATGTAAACACCGTCTGGTAACGTTTTTTCTATTTCAGCAACTCTATTTTTTACATCTTGAATTACTTTTTTAGAATTACCGTCTTTAAGCATCATGACTTGACCTAATACTTTTTCACCTTCACCATTTCCAGTAATAGCACCAAAACGATTGGCATGACCAAATTGTACTTTAGCCACATCTTTAATATAAACTGGAGTACCTGAGTCGTTTTTAACTACAATGTTTTCGATATCTTCAATTGAGTTTACTTTTCCTTCTCCTCTAATAAAATAACTTTCATTAGTTTTTTCAATATATGAACCACCGGCAATGCTATTATTCTTTTCTAAAGCCGTAAAAACATCAGAAGTAGAAATATTCATTGCTTTTAAACTCGTAGAATTTATAGCAATTTCATATTGTTTAAGATAACCACCCCAAGTATTAATTTCGACAACACCTTTAATTCCAGATAATTGTCTTTTAACTACCCAATCTTGAATTGTTCTTAAATCGGTAACGGTATATTGATTTTTAAATTCAGGTTTTACTTCTAAAGTATATTGATAAATTTCTCCTAAACCCGTTGTAATTGGTCCCATTTCTGGAGTTCCAAAACCTTCAGGAATTTTTTCAGATGCTGATTTAATTTTTTCAGCAATTAATTGACGTGGCAAATAGGTTCCAATATCATCATCAAAAACAATAGTCACTACAGATAATCCAAACTTTGAAATAGAACGAATTTCGTGTACACTAGGCAAATTTGCCATTTCTATTTCTACTGGATACGTAATATATTGCTCAATATCTTGCGTTGAAAGATTTCGAGATGTGGTGATTACTTGAACTTGGTTATTGGTTACATCAGGTACGGCTCCAATCGAAATTTGGAAAACAGAAAATATTCCAAATCCGAATACTCCTAATGTAAAAAGGATAATAATGAGTTTGTTTCTTAAACTAAAAGCAATGATTTTTTCTAACATTTTTAAATTATTTAAAAAATAATAAATACTATTTATCTTGTTATGATAAATAGAATGAACTAATAAAAACTCCGTAAAGTCTTTATCTAATTAAATGTTAGGCGATTTTAGGCGGTAACCAAATCGAAGTTATCAGATTTGATTTGAATGATTCATTATAAAAGAATTTCTTTTTACTAGAAATTAAAGGTTTTAATAACTGTATTTGGAAATTATTATTTGAAATGGTAAATAAAACACTTGTTACATTATCAAATGTTTTAAATGGAAGATCTTGATGCTCCTCTTTATTATTCTCAGCATTTTTAGAATAATGAAGTTTTATGAAATCGATAAATGAAATAGAGTTTGTAGCTTTTTGGTTTTTATGAACTTTATAATGCTCTAATAGGTTTGGAACTTTAAATAATTGCCCTATTGATGTGTTTGCACACAAAAAAGTAGTTATTAAAAAAATGGCAATTATATTTTTCATTTTGTAATTAAGCTTTTATTTCAAACTTATAATTTGATTTACAAATTTAAAATAAAAAAATAAAACTTTTCTTAAGTTCTACTTAGGATTGTTATCATTGAAAATCAATTTGACCTCAGTTCCTAATTCTAAAACACTTGTGATAGCAATTTCAATTTTTAATAACTCACAAAGTCGTTTTACAATTGATAAACCTAAACCAGTTCCTTTTATTTCTGGGTGATTGGAAACATCTGAACGATAAAAAGAATTGAATACTTTTTCTAAATTATCTTCTGAAATACCAATTCCGTTGTCTTTTATTGTAAATACAATATGATTAGAAGAATTATGTAATGATATTTCGATGTTACCTGAATCTTTGGTGTATTTAATAGCATTTGAAATCAGATTACTAATAACTATGGAAACCAAATAATTGTCTGAAATCAAATAATAATCGTCGTCAAATTTTGTTTGAATTTTTATCTTTTTAGCTTCAGTTCGTTCAGAAAAACGAGTTAAGTTATCTAAAACCAGTGCATTTAAGAATATAGACTCTTGTTTTACATTTTGTTTTTGATTTTCAAACCGAGCTAATAAAAGCAACTGATCTACCATATGATTTAATCGGTTAACTTCAGAAATACAAAACTGAATTTTATCTTCATATTCTTGTTGATTTCGTGGCTTTCGAATTAACACTTCCATTGTTCCTTTAATAACTGCTAAAGGTGTTCTTAATTCGTGAGAAGCATCAGATGTAAACTGTTTTTCTCTTTCAATCGCATTTTCGATTCTATCTAATAAATTATTGATATTTTGAGATAAAATATACAATTCGTCTTTGTTTTGAGGTAAAGGAATACGAGTTTGCAAGTTATCTTTTGTAATCTTATTAGATGTTTCGATAACCGTTCGAATTGGTTGAATGCTTTTACCTGCAAAGAAACGAGCTATTAAGAAAAGTAAAATTAGAATTATAGGAAATGAAATTAATAGAATGTTTTTCAAAATTAAAACAATCTCAAAATCTTCTAAAGACATAGCCACAACCAAATAACCAACAACTTTATTTTTGTTTATTATTGGTTTTTGAATTTGCCTAATAGCAATTTCATTGAGCTTTGTATCTATAAATACTTCATCACTATTTTTATCAGAAAATAATTTTAAATCCGAGTTTTTTAAGTTTGGTGATTTATCTATAATCTCTTTATTATTATCATAAAACTCAACGAATACAGGATTAACACTAATAGAATTGTGCTCTCTAGCTCTCCATTGATCTACATGAATTAAATAGGTATCATTTGAATCTGTAGAAACATCATCTAAATGTTTATTTAATTCTTCGTGAATTTCTTCGTTTACATGCTTGCTTACACTTAGTTTTACAATATTGTAAATGAATAAAAATACAATTGCAATAAGAATCGAACCACTTAATATGTAGTTAAATGCAATTCTATTTTTAAATGAAAACGAAAACATAAATTAGCGTTCAATAGATTCGAAATTAGGCTCAATATGAATTAAAACATGTCCTAATTCTATTAATTTTCCTCTTAAAGTATCTTTCAGAATATGAGAAATATCGTGGCCTTCTTTAACCGAAATATTTCCATCAACCATAACATGTAAATCCACATGATATTTCATACCAGCTTTTCTAATAAAACATTTCTCAATACAAATTACACCATCAACCGTTTGTGAAATTGTTTTTATTTCAGCTTCTAAATCATGATACAAATGTTCATCCATGATTTCACCTAAAGCTGGTCGGAAAATTTTATAACAATTATACAAAATAAAAAAAGAGGCTAATAAAGCTGCCCAATCATCTGCCGCTTCATAACCTTTCCCAAATATCAAAGCTATTGAAATTCCGATAAAAGCTGCTACCGAAGTAATAGCATCGCTTCTATGATGCCAAGCGTCTGCTTTTAAAGAGCTGCTTTTAGTTTCAATACTTCTTTTCATTACAATTTGAAACGAAATTTCTTTCCAAAGAATAATAGCTCCTAATACATAAAGGGTAAATGATTTAGGAAGTTCATGCGGTGTGTTGATGTTATGAATACTTTCGTAAGCAATAATAGTTGCAGAAGTAATTAAGAAACCAACAACCAAAAAAGTTATTAAAGGTTCGGCTCTACCATGACCGTAAGGGTGATTTTCATCTGCAGGTTTGTTTGAATACTTTATTCCAAAAAGCACTAAAAAAGAAGAAAAAATATCAGCAGTAGATTCAATCGCATCAGCAATCATTGCATAAGAATTTCCGAAATAACCTGTAATTCCTTTAATTAAGGCTAATAACGTATTCCCAATAATACTAAAATAAGTGGCTTTAATTGCTTTTTGTTCTGCGTTTGGCATATTAAATTTCGTTTGCTATATACCCTACTCCTCTAATTGTTTTTATTAATTCTTGGTCTTTTGACAGATTGAGTTTTTTTCGAATAGCATTCATAAACACATCTATAACTCCTGTATCGTATTCAAAATGAATGTCCCAAACATCTTCGATAATGTTTGTTCTGGTACAAACCTGACCTTTATTTTTAATTAGATATTCAAGTAATTCAAATTCTCTTTGAGTCAAAGATACTTCTTTATTATCAACAAATACTTGAAATTTTGATTTATCAATTTTAATATTACCTAACGTTAGAATTTTCACATCGTCTTTTGTTCTGAAATGAATTTTAATTCGTTCCAACAATTCTTCAAATGAAAAAGGTTTTTTGATATAATCATTTGCACCCGCTTTAAGACCTTCAATAGTTTCCTGAACTGTGTCTTTTGCAGTTAAAAAGATGATAGGTAAATTTTGCTTTTCTTTTCTAACGTTTATGCAAACATCAATTCCTTGCATTTTTGGTAACATCCAATCTAAAAGCACCAAATCAACTTGTAATTCAAGTGCTTTTTTTAAACCTTCTTCGCCATTAGATGCAGTAGAAATAGTATAACCTTCTTCCTCTAAACCTTGTTGAAGGAAATCAATTATACCTTTTTCGTCTTCTACTATTAGTATATGCATACTTAATTAAATTATTGTTGAACAAATTTAACTGCAAACGTTACAATATTAGCATTTAATCCGTCATTTCTATCATAATGATTGAATCTAATATCTAGATTTTTCAATCCAAATTTCCAAATTTTCATGTTGGTAAAAATATCCGTATAACTAATTCCTAAACCATACTGATTTGCATTGAATGTAGACAAATCGTAATCTGATGTATAGTATTCTTCCGTTGATAAATGCTGTTCATAAGGAGCAAAATATTTCGATTTTTGTTGCTTATAATAACGATACATTGGAATTAATGTAAACTTATCTGTTATTTTATAAGGAAGTTCTACATTGAAAGTATGTGATGAAATATCCCAATCATCAAAATAATACCTGTAATATGTTCTAAGTGTCAATTTTTCATTTAAATAGAAATTCCAACGTGTACCAATTGGTATTTTGAAACGAGTATCTGGTAACCTTTCGATATCATCAGCTAACTGAAATTCATTGATAAAAAAGTTACCTTTATCTGAAAAGTAAACACGTTGATATGGAGTCGAAAGCAATCCGTTTTGATATAAAACATCCATAAAAATAGAACCCTGAATCTTTTTGGTTACAACTTGCGAGAAAGCCAAACTCAATGCAAATGAATTTCTAGTTTTTGTATCGTGAAATTTAAAATTGGATGGATTGTAAACTTCTGAAGAAACTTGTCCCGGAGTGACTGCGAAATAATTATAAATTCCACCATTCATTCCGTTATAATCCATAAAATCTTGTAATTCTTTAGGATAAATTGGTTTCCAAGTATCTAAATACACATTAGCATTCGCTGAAATTTCCGAGTTTTTTCCGTTAAATAACCTCGAAAAACCACCACCAAAACCAATTGATGAATAATCGTATTCAACAGAACCTGAAACATGTCCAGTTAAAATAGTATTTCTATCATCAGAACTATGACTATAATTTAAAACCAACGATTTTAATTGATCTTGAGCTGATGCTCCAGAACTTGCTTGCCAAGGACTTGGAGTGTTACTATCAAAAGGATTTATATTTCCTGAAGAAGCAGATGAATAAGCAGAAAGACCAGCGTCAACAGTTAAAACATCATCGTCATTTAAAGGAATTGCAACAACAATAGTAGGTGTTATGTTGGTTAATTCTTCCATTCCTCTTCCTCCAGAAACAGCAGAATGGATTCCGTCTTGTTTGTAATAACTCATTAAGAAATCTACTTCAATAGTTTCTAAAACACGTTTTTTGTACGTTACTTCAGTTGAATCTTTTTCCTGAGAAAAGCCCAATAGCGAACAAAACAGAAATAATGAGGTTACTTTAATTTTCATCTAATTTCATTAATTACATCCACAACCGCCACCAGTTTTTCCACCATTAGCTCCAGAAGCAGCTTCACGATATACTTGAAAAGTAGTTTCAAAACGCTCAGAACTTCTTGCTGAAAGTTTCATTTCAGGGTCATTGATATATTGTTTATCATATTCTTTAACTGTGTTGCATGAAATAGTTGAAAAAACTACAATCAGCGCTAATAAAACCTTTTTCATAACTATTGGTATTTCTTAATATCTATATTTTTAGAAACATGAACTGTTCCTTTATCGTCAACTATAATACACTCAATTCCGTGTAATTGATTAATTAAATCCAATCCTACATCTACACCCAAAACAAATATACCTGTAGCAAGTGCATCGGCAATTTCAGTTTGCTTAGCAAAAACAGAAACACTTACAATTCCCGAAGCCGGATAACCAGTTCTAGGATCGATTATGTGAGAATAACGTTTACCATTAAAGGTTACATATTTTTCATAACTCCCTGAAGTTTCTACTGCGCTATCATCTAAAGGAAATGTAGCAAACACTTTGTTCTTGTTCATTGGATTTACAATTCCTACAGTCCAAGATTTACCATCAGGTTGTTTTCCCCAAGTATTAATATCTCCTGAAACATTGACTAATCCAGAATTACATCCATTTACTTGAAGTAAAACTTTAATTTTGTCTGCAATATAACCTTGACCTATTCCACCTAAGCCTAACTTCATTCCTCTGTTTTTAAGAAAAATAGTTGATGCTTCTGGATTTAAAATAATGTTTTGATAACCTACTTTTTCAACTGACTTTTTAATTGCTTCAGGTGATGGCATTTCTTTCATGCTACCATCAAATTTCCAAATTTTATCCATTGAAGCATAACTTATATCAAAAGCTCCTGAAGTTAATTTTGATATTTTAATTGCTCTTTCAACTAAATCAAAAACTTCTTTGTCTACTTTTACTGGAGCAATTCCTGCATTTTGATTTACTTTAGAAATTTGAGAAGTTGGAATCCAATCAGAAATTAAATTTTCAATACGTTTTACTTCAGCAATAGCCATATCAGTATACAGATATCCTTGAACAGAATCTGAAGCAACTACTGTAATTTCAAAAGGACTTCCCAACAAACTTTGTTTTTTCTTAAAAACTTGTTGCCCAAATGAAATAGAACAGCTGATAATAAATATTGAAATTAAAAATTGTCTCATTTTTTTTCTAATGCATGAATCATTTTAATATACTCTTCTGGAGAAACATTTTTAAAGCCCATTTTTCCAATAACTTTCCCATGTTTATCTAGTACAACAACTAAAGGAAAACTACCTTCTACATTGTATTTTTCGGCTAATTTTCTATTGTGTTCCGTTTGTTCTTTTGATAATGAATTTGCTTTTTTTCGAGGAAAATCGGCACGAACAATTACCCATTCTTTTTCAGACTCTTTTTTGAATGCATCTGATTGCCAAATATTCTTATCTAACTTGATACAAGGTGCGCACCAATCTGATCCGGAAAAAACAATTATGATATTTTTATCTTGCTCCGAAGCTATTTTTTTTGCATTATCGAAGTTATAGTTCCAATCTTGAGCAACTATAAAATTGGTAATTGTTAAGGCTATTAAAAGAAGTAACTTTCTCATGTCATCTAATTTTATATCAAATTTAACGAGAAAAAGAATTGAAATTTATATTCTTAAATTGAAATTAAGTTAAAATTAAGTTAGCTATATAGTAACTTAACCTCACTAACAACAACTAGTAAAACTGTATTATCTATTTGTTCAATTGCAAAATAACGCAATGATTTTACGGTATTTCTATTTTCATCAACTAGGACATCTTGATTTCTTTTAAGTTGAAATCCTTTTGCAAAACCAACATCTAAAAAACCTTTTTTATGGTTTGGAGCCAAGTAACAAAATGGCTTTTTCTTATAGTATATATACGGAATTCCCCATTTAAAAAGTAATTCAGATGCTATCAAATCCTTCTCTATTACAGAGATTACATGCAACATCATAATTTGATATTGCTCTGGTTGCCTTAAAATATACTCTTCAGTTGGTTTCATAATTTTATTCAAAAATAATTGAAAAAATGTTTGGTTAGAAAATTATTTCTTATTTACTTTGTATTTCAAAGTACTTTAAAATGGAAAACAATAACTATCTAAATGACATTAGTGAAATCAAAAACATGATGAACAAATCATCACGTTTTATTTCCTTAAGTGGTTTGTCGGGAATATTAGCTGGTGTATATGCAATTGTTGGCGCATGGTTTGCTTATAAAACGATCTATTTTGATACTTCAACTATGGGAGCTTATCGAGATTTAGTTATTTCTGAAGAAGCTGTAATTCGATTATTAGTAATTGCTGCCACTGTTTTAGTTCTGTCGATAGTAACTGGAATTGGTTTAAGTATTCGTAAAGCAAGAAAAAGCAACGAAAATGTTTGGAATGTTGCTTCAAAAAGATTGGTTATTAATTTCTTAATTCCTTTAGCTACTGGTGGTTTTTTAATTATTTACTTAATCGAAAAAGATATTTTAGAACTTATCGCTCCCCTAACCTTAATATTTTATGGATTAGCTTGTGTTAATGCAAGTAAATATACTTTAGGAGATGTTCGTTACTTAGGAATCACTATGATAGTTTTGGGTTTATTATCTACATGGTTTTTAGGTTACGGATTATTGTTTTGGGCATTAGGATTTGGGGGTTGTCATATTCTGTATGGAAGTTTAATGTATTTTAAATACGAGAGAAAGTAATTTCAATTAATCTTTAATACCAAATCATGCACAACATCATCCAAAATATCAACAAAGCCTTTGATCACCGAATTCGTTTGGGGATTATGTCGATATTGATGGTAAATGAAAGTGCTGATTTTAATATGTTGAAGGAACTTTTGGGTGTTACAGATGGTAACTTAGCATCGCACACTAAAGCTTTAGAATTAGAAAATTATATTCAAATTGAAAAACAATTTATTGGAAAAAAACCTAATACAAAATATAGTGCTACAAAAGAAGGAAGACAAGCCTTTACTTCTCATATTGAAGCACTTGAAAAATTAATTAAGAAAAGTTAACACTATTTTTTTATTCATTTACTTTGAATTTCAAAGTACTTTTAAATATAATTTATGAGAGATTTATTTATAGAAAAAATGTACGAAATCAGTAAGAAACCTTATCAAAAGTTTTTCAAGAAAGGAAATGCTTGGAACATTGAAGTCAAGCAACTTATTCAGTTGCCACAAGAAAGTTTAGGATTTCACCTGGGGTGCTTTTTAATGAAATACAACTTTGAAATACAGCCGAAATTAGAAGACCATGATATCATTCATGTGTTAACGAATACTGGAGTTTCAGTTGTTGAAGAAATTGGAATGCAATACTATCTGTTTGGCAATGGCAAGCGAAGTTTGTATTTAGTTATGGTAATTCTATCAGGGACACTCTTCTATCCTACTCAATTCAATTATTTTATAAAGCAATATAAAAAAGGAAAAGCAGCTTATGAATTTCACAGTTTAGAGTTTTTAAGAATGCTTACCATTCCAATTAACAATATCAGACAATCTTTTAATATCAAACAAAATGAACAAACTAATTAACATCAGCGTGACGATTGGAATTTTATTCTTTATCGGAATGGAAATTATCAAAAACAGTATTGCAATCATTAAAACAAAAACGAAGTTACTATGGAAACAGATTTTTTAAAAATGCCTGTATCAACCCAAATTGCAATCATTTCATTTGCTATTGGTACATTTTTATTTGGACTTTACTTTTCATTTAAAAACTCAGAGATTCTTATATATACGGGAATACTTTACATTTTCATTGCTGGAATTGTAAATGGAATTATGCTTTTGAAACTTGTATATGATTGGATAACGATTCCTACTAAAAGAGCTGATTTAAAAATCCAAATTATAATAGTCTTAGCAAACCTTCCAATAGCATTTTTATACATATTAATTATTATTTATAACGCAATTTCAGATTCACCTTTTTAACTAATAAAAACAAACATTATGGAAACACAATTTCAACAAGAACCAAAAGTTTCGTTCTTTCAAACCACAACTGCAAAAATGATGATGGTAGGAATCCTAACAATAATTTTAATAATTCCTCTAGCATTAGTTCAAGAGTTAATAGTTGAAAGAAGTCAACGCCAAAAAGAAGTCATTACCGAAACCACTTCAAAATGGGGTAATTCAGTCTATTTTTATGGACCAATTTTAAAAGTTCCTTATAAAGACCCTATTTCTGGAGCATCAAATTATGCTTATTTTTTCCCAGAAGAATTGAATAATAAAACGGAAGTTACAATGGAAAAACCATTAGAACGAAGTATTTATAAATCGAATGTATTTTCAACCAAAATGCAATTTAATGGAAAATACACTACACCAAATTTTGTTTCTAAAGGAATTCCCGCAGAAAACATTTATTGGAATCGAGCGAAGATTATGATTCGAACAACAAATTTAAAAAGCTTAAAAGATGAAGTTAAAATAAAATTAGGCAATCAAAATTTAACATTTGAATCGGTTGCAAGCAATACGAATGATAGCATTGAAAGTTTAGAAACCAATTATTTTGATTACAGAACAATTCAGGACAATTCGAAATTTGATTTTACAATTGCTTTTAACGGAAGTAAACAAATTAAAATAGTTCCTATTGGTAAAACAACAGCTGCAAAAATGACATCGAATTGGGGCTCGCCAAATTTTAATGGTAACTTCTCACCTATTACAAGAGATATAAAAACAGATAGTTTTGAAGCAACTTGGAAAGTATTGTATTTTAATCGTCCGTTTGCACAACAATATTATGATGCTTTACCTGAACTAGGGAAATATTCTTTTGCAGTAGATTTTATTACTCCTGTAGACGAATACCAACAAAACGAACGCGCTTCTAAATATGGCTTTTTAGTAATTGGTTTAACTTTTTTAATTTTCTTTTTAATACAATCGATAAGTAAAATAAACATTCATATTTTTCAATATTCGATGATAGGAATTGCCTTAATTATGTTTTACACCTTACTGATTTCAATTACTGAACATAGTAGCTTTTCGTTTGCTTATTTAATATCTGGAGTTTCGGTTATTGTTTTGATATCACTTTACTCGATTTCCATATTAAAAGATAGAAAATTCCCGATGTTCATTGCAATGTCGTTAAGTGTGTTGTATACTTTTATTTATGTAATCATACAATTAGAAGATTATGCGCTATTAGTAGGTAGCATTGGCTTATTCTTAATACTGGCAGCAGTAATGTACTTCTCTAGAAAAATAGAATGGAATAAATAAAAACAAAACCTCCGATTGAATTGATTTCAATCGGAGGTTTTAAATATAAAATATTTATAATATTTTAATGGCCACCAGAAATTTTCTTATCAAAACTAATTCCTTGATTTTTTAAAATCCCTCTAACTTTCCAAGCGTAGAATGCTAAATAAGCAAAACATAAAACTCCTACAATATAACTTGAATGAATCGTTGTTTCATCAGCAACAAAACCTTGTAACCAGCTTATAATTCCTCCACCCATAATCATCATGATTAAGAAGCTACTTCCTTGACTTGTATTTTTTCCTAAACCACTAACTGCAAGCGTAAAAATACATGGCCAAAGCGTACTACAAAATAATCCTACTGAAGTAAATGCATAAACACTTGTCATTCCTGTAGTTGACATTCCAACCAACAAAGCTAAAATTCCTAATCCAGAAAATATTAATAACATTCTTGCTGGATTACCTTTACTAGCCATATCAGCAGCAATTAATACTAAAATTATAAGAGCATAAACATAGAATGGTGTCAAATCATGTTTGGCAATTGTATTAACCAATAAGAATACTCCAAATGCTAAATAAGGCGCAATAAATCGTAATATTTTTTGCAAATCCATTTTATCCGTGAAAGCTTCAACAGCACCTGTCCAACGCCCAATCATTAAACTTGCCCAATATAAAGAAATGTATGGTGCAATATCTTTTGTTAAAAATCCTAAATCTTTCTCCATATAAGCTGGCAAATTACTTGCTGTAGAAACTTCAACACCTACATAAACGAATATTGCAATCATACCTAATATCAATTGCGGATATTTTAATGCATGTCCTCTATCGCTTGAAATTGTATCATCAGATTCAACAACTACTTGAGGTCTATCTGGTAATGATGAAAATTTAAGAAAAACGGCAACTAACAAGAAAGCAGCACCCAAAATTAAATAAGGAATTTTAACACTTTCAATATCTAAAGTTGTTTGACTTGATGTTGCAGAACCAAAAATTGCGAAACTTACAATTAAAGGACCAATAGTTGTTCCTAAATTGTTGATACCACCAGCAAGTGTTAATCTTTGTGAACCAGTATTAATTGGTCCAAGTGCAATAGCTAATGGATTTGCAACTGTTTGTTGAAGTGAAAAACCTAAACCAACAATAAATAAACCAGATAACATCAACGAAAAAGAACCTGAATTAGCAGCTGGGTAAAACAACAAAGTTCCTAAAGCCGAAATAATTAATCCCATTGCCAATGAGTTTTTATAACCAATTTTATTTATTAAATCTTCTTTCAAAAAATAAGAAATTATCATGTAAATTATTGATCCTACGGTATAGGCAACATAAAATGCAACAGAAACTAATTGGCTTTGACCTTGAGTTAAATCAAAAGCTTCTTTAAAAACAGGAATTAAAATATCATTACTTGCAGCCACAAATCCCCAAAAGAAGAATACTGTAACTAATGGAATAAATTGAGCCCAATTAGTTTTAATTTGGTTAATCGACATAAATTTAAGTTTAGTTATTGATTGTTTATTATAAAAAATGCTTCATTATTGAATAAAAAAATAATGATGTTATTTTTTGTTAAATATACATTTATTCAAATTCATAAAAAGAATTTATCTAAAAAAATATTAACGAAAACGATTGAGTGCTTTTGAAGTTTTTAAATATTTAATATAAAAAATCCCGAAAGAATCGGGATTAAAAATATTTATAGGAATAAATTAACTTGCATAAACATAATCTTGAAGGTATTCAAAACGCTTTGTCAACTTACCGTTTTCTGTAATTTTAGCACGTTCTAAAATTCCATCTTTATCGCCATTAAAAAAAGCAGGAATTACATGCTCCATGAACATTTCTCCAAATCCTTCACTAGCATCTTTAGGTAACTCACAAGGTAAATTATCTACCGACATAACCATAATAGATGCTGGATGTGTATATGGAACTTCTTTGTGTTCGCTAGGTAAATATCCAAAAAACGGTTCTGCAATTGTTGATGCTTTGATAGTGCAAGCTACTGGTCCATCAACGTCGCAAGAAATATCAGCAACCACTTGAATTTTATTATCTGGTGCTTTTAACATTTCTCGAGTTAAAATATCTGGCGAACCATTCCCATGAAAATGACCAGCAATATACATATCAGCAACTTTAGTAAAACGCTCGAAATCCGAGACGTAATCTTGAGGGTTTTTATAGAAATCATTATTATCTAAAACCTGACCATCCTTGCGTTTGTTGTAATCCAACACGTCAATTTGGGTATAAACAGGCTCAGTATATTTTTTGTTTAAGAAATCTTCAACGCTAACTTGCTTGATTTTAATTCCGTCTAAAATCTCTTTTGCTCCCATTCCTACTTTACCATGTCCAGTAAGTACAATTTTAATGTTTGGAAGCGTTTGACGTTTTAAACGAGCAATTAAATCTTCTTTACCGCTCAAAGTTTCAGCTTTTGGTAAAGTAAATAAATCATATTTAATTCCGAATCCTCTAAAACCATTGTAAGCACCTACCAAACCAGCATAACGACCAAAACCAATTAATCGGTGATTAGTAGCATCTACAATAGTTTCATGATCGTATAATTCGATATTTTTAGCTAAAATTGCTTGTAATAATTTACGATTATAAGGTTGTTTTTTAATTGTATGCGAAAAGAAAAAGTATTTTTTATTTGGAATTAAAGCATCAATTGGCACTTCTTTTACCCCAAAAAGTACATCACAATCGGTCATGTCAGTAGTGACATTAAGTCCTAAATTACGATATTGGTCATCAGAAAAAATTCGAATATCCGAACTTTCTACTTTAACTTCAGCTTCTGGATGTTCTGATTGTAAGCGTACTAACTCTTCTGGAGTAAATACTACTCTTCTATCCGGTGGGTTCTTTCTTTCTTTGATAATTCCAAACTTCATAGCAAACAATATATTTAACTTAATATTGATTTAATGTTACAAATATAACTTTAAAGAAGCGACTATGCAAAGTTTTTTTAATTGAAAAAAAGAATGTAATTTTGGCTCACTTTTTGATTACAAGTATTAGGTCTGCACACAAAGTTGCGACTGAACACTCAGAAATTGGGGTCGACTGGTTTTGACAGCGAGTGGAATTGATTAGTAAGCACGTCGAGCATTGTATGTTTAGCTCGTAAATCCAAATGTACGAACTTATAAACGGCGAAAATAATTACGCTTTAGCTGCTTAATCCGAATTATAGTACGATTTGCCTAGTTCCAACAAGGTTGGAAAGCTAGATTCTCCTCAAAAGCCTTGGTTTATGGCGGTTGGTTTAGGGGAACCGTAAAAGTAGACCTAGGAACGGTAATGCTTTAAATCCGTTCTGACACTGACAGAGCTAAGCAAAGAGTGGCGGTTTCTAGCCTTGCTCTTTGTCGAAAATCCAAGATGAAACTAAGCGTGTAGAAAGCTATTTGATTGCTTGTTTGGACGAGAGTTCGATTCTCTCCGACTCCACAAAAAGCCCTGTAAAATATTTTTTTTACAGGGCTTTTTATTAATGTCTAAATTATTCATTATCCTTTCCACAAATAATCAATGTCTTTTTTTAAAATCTAATTTGACTTCATTTTTAAAATGTATATTCTAAAATATAACATAAAACGACGTCCCCCTAAATAAAAACTTATCAACAAAATTTAAATGCAATTTGTTGATTACTATTTATCCAAACAGGACTAAAAAGTCTTTTTTATATTTAAATTTGCTTCATATCGCAATTAAAAATTCTGCACTATGGACAAATATGTTATCAAAAGAAACGGGCAATATCTTCCGTTTGAAGCATTTAAAATTGAGGATGTTATACTGAAAGCGTTTAGCAGTGTCTCAGAAAATTACAATGCTAAAGTAACCGAAAAAGTATTTAAGTTATTACAAGAAAAATACACTTGGGCAGTTGAAGATATTCAAGATAAGATTGAAAAAACGCTTTACGAATACGGTCATTATGAAGTGATGCGTTCTTTCATGTTGTTCCGTCATACTCGAAAACTGCAGCGCGAACACGTTTTAGGATTAAATGAAGATACCACTTATGTCGATAGCACTCAAACCATAGAAGAATACACCAACCAAACCGATTGGCGTATCAATGCCAACGCCAATACTTCGTATTCCAACGCAGGTTTAGTCAATAATGTCGCTGGAAAAATCATTGCGAATTATTGGTTAGACAAAGTTTATTCGAAAGAAGAAGACTATGCACACCGAAATGGCGATATTCACATTCACGACTTAGATTGCTTAACGGGTTATTGTGCGGGTTGGAGTTTACGTGTTTTACTAAATGAAGGTTTTAACGGAGTTCGTGGTCGAGTGGAAAGTCGTCCTCCAAATCATTTTAGAGAAGCATTAGGACAAATGGCGAATTTCCTTGGAATTTTACAAAGCGAATGGGCCGGTGCTCAAGCGTTTAGTTCGTTTGACACGTATTTGGCTCCTTATGTTTTCAAAGATGATTTATCGTATGAAGATGTTTTAAAAGCAATTCGAAGTTTCGTTTACAATTTGAATGTGCCTGCACGTTGGGGACAATCGCCGTTTACGAATATTACTTTGGATTGGGTAGTTCCCGATGATTTAAAAGAGCAAATCCCAACTCGAAACGAACAGCATCTTTTCAAGGGAATTACATCTGAAGATTTTATACAAAGAGCCAAAGAAAGAGGCGTTTCAGACATTACCGAAATGCGTTACGAACATTTTCAAAAAGAAATGAATCTCATCAACAAAGCCTATTATACGGTTATGACCGAAGGCGATGCGCATGGACAGCCGTTCACCTTCCCTATTCCAACGGTTAATATTACTGAAGAATTTGATTGGTACGGAGAAAATACCGATATTCTTTTCGAAAATACAGCTAAAATTGGTTCGTCATACTTCCAGAATTTTATCGGAAGTCAATATACATATGATGAAAACGGCAATAAAGTTGAAAATCCAAATGCCTATAAACCGAATGCCGTACGAAGTATGTGCTGCCGTCTCCAACTCGATTTACGTGAATTACTAAAAAGAGGAAACGGTTTATTTGGAAGTGCAGAAATGACCGGAAGTATCGGTGTCGTTACTATCAATATGGCGCGATTGGGTTATCTAAACAAAGGCAATAAAGCGAAGTTATATTCCGATTTAGATCGTTTGTTAGAAATTTCGAAAGCAACTTTAGAGAAAAAACGCGTTTTCATTCAGGAAATGTACGATAGAGGTTTGTTTCCGTATACCAAACGTTATTTGCCCCATTTCAGAAATCACTTTTCTACAATTGGTGTGAACGGAATTAACGAAATGATTCAAAATTTCACCAATGGAAAAGAAGACATCGTTTCAGATTACGGAATGGCATTCGCAACCGAAATTTTGGAACACATCCGAAACAAAATGAGAGCCTATCAAGAAGAAACAGGCAATTTATACAACTTAGAAGCAACTCCAGCAGAAGGTACTACGTATCGTTTTGCCAAAGAAGACAAGAAACGTTATTCCGATATTATTCAGGCAGGTGAAGGTGAAAACATTTACTATACAAACAGTTCGCAATTACCAGTTGATTATACCGAAGATCCGTTTGAAGCTTTGTTATTACAAGACAATTTACAATGTCAATACACTGGAGGAACGGTTTTGCACTTGTATATGAACGAAAAATTAAGTTCGGTAGAAGCGTGTCGTAATTTCATTAAAAAAGTGATTACGAATTTTAAATTGCCCTATATCACGGTGACTCCAGTTTTCAGCGTTTGTCCAAAACATGGCTATTTGAATGGCGAACACGAATATTGTCCTAAATGCGATGAAGAATTATTAGCAACCTTAAATACAACATCTTATGCAAACACAAACCACTGAAGCTTTGCTTCAACACCATGAAAAAAGAACCAAATGTTTGGTTTATACACGAGTAATGGGCTATCACAGACCTGTAGAAAGTTTTAATATTGGAAAAAAAGGTGAACACAAACAACGAACCCACTTTAGAGAATGTAAATCTTGATTTTCTAAACAAAAAAGCCATTCATAGTTTTACACCCTTCACACTGTTAGATTATCCCGATAAATCGGCTTGTATCTTATGGTTTGCAGGGTGTAACATGAAATGCGATTATTGTTACAATCCCGAAATAGTTTTCGGAAAAGGCTCTTTTTACCTTTCCGAAATCATTTCGTTTTTAAAATCCAGAAGCAATTTGTTGGATGCCGTAGTTTTTAGCGGTGGCGAATGTTTGATACATAAAGACATTATTTCATTCATAAAATTAGTAAAAAGTCTAGGATTTTTAATCAAAGTGGACACCAATGGAAGTCAACCCAAAGTACTCGAAAAACTAATAGAAGAACAACTCATCAATTATGTGGCTTTGGATTTTAAAGGTCCGAAAGAAAAATTCTTTGCGATTACAAAAGCTGATTTTTATGCTCAATTTTTAAATTGTTTTGAATTGCTTCAAGCGAGTTCTATTCCATTTGAAATTCGAACTACTTATCATTCCTCTTTATTGAATCCAGAAGATATTGCTGCAATGCTAAACGTTTTATTAGAATTAGGTTACGAAAAAAACTATTACATTCAAAATTTTAGAAATTATCAAAACACGATTGAACCACTACCGGATTCGCAATTAATTTCTGAAAAGGATATCCATCACAATATGACTAAAATCATATTTCGATGATTTAAAATGACTAACTTTGTGCAAATTTTAACTATGTTTTCAAAAACTTGTGAATATGCCATACGAGCTACTATTTACATTGCCTCAGAATCGTTTGCTGGCAAGCGTTGCGGTATTCGAGACATTGCCAGAAAAATTGAATCGCCAGAGCCTTTTACTGCCAAAATTTTACAACGTTTAGTAAGAGTCGACATCATAAAATCGATTAAAGGAAATGGCGGAGGATTTGAAATAGATAAGGTACAATTGAAACACATTAAATTAGAACAGCTCGTAAAAGCTATCGACGGAAATGACTTATTTGACCGATGCAGTTTAGGACTTCATGATTGTTCCGACAAACAACCGTGTCCTTTTCATCATAAGTACAAACCATTACGTGAAAATTTAAAGAAAACGCTGAAAGAAACCTCTCTCTTGGATTTAATTAGTGAATTCAATACCGGAGAGACTTTCCTTAAGCTTTAAAAAATTTAATTAAATAAAAGACAAAAATATCCTCTAATGAAAACAACTTCGGATTTAAAAGAGAAAATTCTTGAATTGAAAAAAAGAAAGAATGTAGTTATTTTGGCGCATTATTATCAAGAAGAAGCCATTCAAGAAATTGCTGATTTTGTGGGTGATAGTTTAGAATTATCAAGAAAAGCATCTCAAGTTGATGCGGATATTATCGTTTTTGCTGGTGTTTATTTCATGGCAGAAACCGCTAAAATTGTCAATCCTAATAAAAAAGTAATAGTTCCCGATGTAAAAGCAGGTTGCTCTCTTGCCGATGGTTGTCCGCCAGATGAATTCAAAACTTTCTTAGAAAATTATCCGAATCATACCGTTGTAACCTACATCAATTGCACAGCCGAAGTTAAAACTTTAACCGATATAGTTTGTACTTCTTCTAATGCTAAAAAAGTAATCGCATCTATTCCGGAAGACCAACCCATTGTTTTTGCTCCAGATAAAAACTTAGGCAAATATTTAATAGCTGAAACTGGTCGCGATATGGTTTTATGGGAAGGTTCTTGTATTGTTCACGAAGCATTTTCATTAGAAAAATTAATCGATTTATATAAAAAACATCCCACCGCTACTATCATTGCACATCCTGAATCGGAAACACATATTTTGAAGGTAGCGCATTACATAGGTTCGACTTCTGGCATGTTGAATCATGTAAAAAACAGTTCAAACGACACTTTCATCGTAGCCACAGAAGCGGGAATTTTACATCAAATGCAATTGGATAATCCGACCAAAACATTAATTCCAGCGCCTTCAAAAGAAGACAATACTTGTGCGTGCAGTGAGTGTGCGTTTATGAAAGTCAACACCTTAGAAAAACTCTATCAATGTTTACAAGATGAACATCCGGAAGTACATTTGGACAACGAAATCATCGAAAAAGCTTTACTTCCTATTCAAAGAATGTTAGCGCTAAACTAAAAAATCATGCAAAATTTAGAAACCGATATACTCATAGTAGGAACAGGATTAGCGGGATTATCACTAGCAAAATATCTCAGCGAGCAAAATCCGAACTTACAAATTATTTTACTTAGCAAAACCTCTATTGACGAGTGCAATACCTATTATGCTCAAGGCGGAATTGCCGTAGTACACGATTTTATCAAAGATAGTTATCAACAACACATTCAAGACACTTTACTTGCTGGAAAAGGCATTTGCGATAAAAAAGTAGTCGAACACGTCATTACAGAAGCACCTACCCGATTGCAAGAATTGATTCAATGGGGCGTGGAATTGGACAAGAATAATTCAGGTGAACTGGATTTAGGGTTAGAAGGCGGTCATTCTCAAAATCGTATTGTACATTACAAAGACAAAACAGGATTAGAAATTGAAACCAAGTTGATTCAAGTTGTTCAAAATTTACGGAATGTCACCATCAAAACTTCCTTTTTTGCAACTGATGTTTTGCAAGACAATCAAAAATGTATCGGAATCATCGGATTTGATGAAAAAAGCGAAGTGACTTCAATCGTAGCAAAAGCAACTGTTTTAGCAACTGGTGGTTCGGGACAAGTGTTTGGCGTGACTTCAAATCCTTTTGTTTCTACAGGTGATGGTGTTGCAATGGCCTATCGAGCGGGAGCAAAATTGGAAAAAATGAAATATATTCAATTTCATCCCACAGCACTTTACGAACCTAATAAAAGTCAGGCTTTCTTAATTACTGAAGCCATTCGAGGATTTGGAGCTCATATTTTGAATCAAAAAATGGAGCGTTTTGTTTTTCAATATCATCCTGATGGCGAATTAGCGACACGAGATATTGTTTCGAAAGCCATTTCGGATCAAATAAAAAAAGAACATTCGCAACACGTTTGGCTGGATGTTACACATTTGCCGATAGACACATTTAAAACAAAATTTCCAAAGGTTTTCAACTATTGTTTTGAAAATGGCATTGATGTTTCAAAAGATTTAATTCCGATAACTCCGGCAGCGCATTATCAATGTGGCGGAATTGTCGTGGATGAAACGGGAGCAACTTCTATCAAACAATTGTTCGCTATAGGAGAATGTTCGCACACCGGACTTCATGGTGCCAATCGATTGGCTTCAAATTCATTATTAGAAGCGATTGTTTATGCGCATGATTTAGCGAATCATCTCATTTCATCAATAGATGCGATTAAATTGAATAAGTCTGAAATTACGTCCATTCGCTATAAAAACATTCATCACGACCAAATTTTGCAATTCAAAAACCAACTGCAACATTTCATGAAATACGATGCTTTGTACACTTCGGGAAAAAATACTGAAAAAGTATATGAAATGGTTACCGAAATGAGCAAACGCTTCAAAATGAAGTTCAAAAATTATGATTCGCATCCGTTTTTATGTGAAACTTATAATTTAATTCAAACCGCAGAAATCATTTTAAAAGATTGTTTACCCAAAAGATACCGCGTAAAATCGGTTAAAAAAGAAAAAACTATTTCGTAATGCTGAATCTATTTGCTCATCCAAAACGCATTTTTTTGGTGCTTTTCGTTTGCTTTCTAGCGTTTAGCATTTGGATTTATGCCATTCCGCTTTTTAGCCCAACTCCCTATTCTGAAAAAGAACTTCATTTAGTAGCTGAAGGTCGATTGGTTTGGCAGAAAAACAACTGTCATACGTGTCATCAATTGTATGGTTTAGGCGGTTATTTGGGTCCGGATTTAACGAATGTGTATTCGAGAACTGCCAACAATGAAGCGTATATCAAAGGCATAATAAAATCGGGAGTAAAACAAATGCCTGCTTTTAAAATTTCGGATGACGAAATGAATGGCCTTTTACACTTCTTAAAAAATGTAGATGCCACCGGAACATCAAATCCGCAAGATTACCAACCTGAAATAATAGGAACTTTTAGTTTAGAAAAGAAATGAAGAATTTTGGAATTTGGCTCATCAGAATAGCACTTGTATTGTTTGTTTTAGGCTTGTTTTTTGGACATTTAGCTTCCGAAAGTTATCGCATTACCCAACCAAAATCGGGTGTTATGGGATTTTTATCGCTTCGTCCGCTTCATGTGAGTAGCGCTTATTTAGGCATCATAACTGCTGGATTAGGTTTTCTGACATTGATTATTGCAAAAATGAAAACTACTCGATTTGGAAGCTTTTTACAATATCTTCATTTTGCACTTTGGGTGATTGCTTTGCTGGGAATTTTCTACAGCTATTTTACAGGTGATTTTGGAGGAAGAGAATACTGGGAATTCAATCCCGTTTGGGCTTTACCGATATTTATTTCTTTTATTGTTTTCTTAGTTTTCTATCTGCATCAAATTGGATTTTCGATAAAATGGCCCGTTTATTATTGGATGTGGCTTACTGGAATTATCTTCTTTATTTTCACTTTCATCGAAAATTATTTGTGGATTTTCCCTTATTTCAGACAACATTTTATTGCCGATATGACAATTCAGTGGAAAGTAAATGGTTCGCTCGTGGGCGCTATCAATCAAATCATTTATGGCGTTGCTTTTTATTTGATGGAAAAAATTAGTGGCGATGAAAAATCGTCCTATCAAAAACTATCATTTGCCATGTATTTTCTGGGAATGTTTAATTTGATGTTCAATTGGGGACATCATATTTACTTGCTTCCAACCGAAAAATACATTCATTACATCGCTTACGCAGTGAGCATGACCGAATGGATTATTTTGATTCGTATTTTTTACAAATGGAGTCAACAAATCAAAGAAAACAAACAGTTTTACTACTTTTTCCCTTACCGCTTTTTAATGGCTTCTGATTATTGGGTAACGATAAACTTAACCCTCGCGTTATTTATGTCAATTCCAGCCATCAACTTATATACACATGGAACGCATATTACGGTGGCGCATGCTATGGGAACTACCATTGGGATTAACACGATGATTATTTTAGCAGGTGTTTTCTACTTTATTAAACCGACTTTTAATTCGGCAAAATGGCGATTGTATGGCAGTATTGCGTTTTGGATAGTACAAGTTACCTTATTACTTTTTCTAATTTCCTTAATTGGAATGGGTGTTCAACGCGCGATTTGGCAAGCCGGATTGACTTCTGAAAGCTTCAGCAAAATGAGTAGTTCCAGTGGAAATTGGGTTTTACTTTTCATCATTTTGGGAACAATTTTAATGTTCAGTATGGCGAGTTTTTTCATATATCTGTTTATTCAATCTTGGAAGAAAAACAAATTGAACATTGAAGAATAAGTTTATCCTAAAAATACGATGATAAAAATCAGGTGAAATATCATAATTCCATTGTATATTTGGCCTTTAATTCTTTCAAATTTATCATTACTTATGTTTTCAAAATCATGCAATTATGCTATAAAAGCCACTATATTTATTGCTAAACATTCCTTAGAAGAAAAAAAGGTAGGTTTTGTTGACATCTCCAAAGAAATCGATTCGCCACAAGCGTTTACAGCAAAAATTTTACAAATACTAGTAAAAGCGGGTATTATCGAATCGGTAAAAGGTGTAAATGGTGGATTTTATATTCCGAAAAAGAGAATTAAAAAAACTTTCTTAGTTGAAATTGTTGATGCTATTGATGGTGATGCAGTATTTCATGGTTGCGGATTAGGATTATCGCAATGTTCTGAAACACATCCTTGTCCAGTGCATGATAAATTTAAAAGTATTCGAGATGAATTAGCTCATATGCTAGAAACCACGAATTTAGAAGAATTAGCTTTGGGAATTAAATCAGGAGAAACTTTCTTGAAATCGCTATAAAACCAATTCTTCTAATTTGTAGTATTTTTAAAACTGAAACATCAAATTAACAAAGACATTTCGTCCCATTCTTGGAAGATTTTTCCAATCGGTGTAAGTAGTATAATTAGCATCGAACATGTTTTCAACACCAGTATTTAGGATCATTTTTGATTTTTCAAAAGTAAATTTATAACCAAAATTAGCATTTACAATCACATAATCTGGTGTTTTGTCTTCACCATAAAAAGCGTTATATTGAGTTTGTGTAGCATTTCCTTTTAGTTGTAATTCTGAACTAAATTTTCCAGGTCTAAAGCCTAAAGAAGTCATGTAATTAAACGGACTCATAAAAGGCAATCCATTACTCTCATTATCTTTTCCTAAGTTGTAGACAAATTGTCCTTTCCAAATCCAGAAATCTGATAATTGATAACTTACGGTAAAATCAGATGATAAAATAGTCGCATAATCTAAAGCTGTATAGACTTTAATACCATTAGCACCAATAGTCATAGGTGCTACCGAAGCATCAGGAATTCCGATGATATAATCGTAAATATGAAAATACGATGCAGATATTTTGGTTTGCCATTTCGCATTTTTAAAACCAATATTGGCATTTCCTTCTAAGGATTTTTCGCTTTTTAAGTTTGGGTTACCAATGTAATCAAATCCGTCAAAGCTGTTGAATAAATAAAAACCATACCCTTCTGAAATTGACGGAGCGCGTTCGCCATAACCCATTCCGAATCCATACAAAATCCCGTCTTTGTTGTAGAAATAATTGGTGGAAAAACTTTTTAGGAATCTAGATTTTGAAGCTTGCATTTCAGGATAGAAAATCTGTAAACTTTGTAAGCCGAAATCACTTGCAACATTGTTATTATGAAAACCTAAATTCGTAGTGAATTTCAAATTAGAATGACAGTTGATTTCGAAATTATCTTCCAAATAAATTCCAGCATACAACGTGCGAACATCAGGCCAAGTGTACATAAACATTAAGTTTTCGTTTGGATCAGATGGATACATCGTCATTTCGGCAACGGAACGATTGTAAAACGAATTCAAATTGGCTAAAAATTGATGTTTTTTGTATTTTCCATTTACTTTGGAATAAAAACCATAAGTGTCGCTCCAACCTGGCATATCCATATGAATAGGAACAACAGGGCGTTTGGTATCGTCCATAGTGTGCGTAATCGTATTGAAATAGAGTTTGGTTTCCCAATTATCGATTTGTTCCAAATTAGGCTTGCAATTGAATTTTACTGACGAAATAAAAGCTTCCGCTAAAGAAACATCCATTGGTAAAGCAGGATAACCGACATTGGTAGCTCTATCAAAAATTACTGAAGCTTCAATGTTTTTATTAGGCGCCAATCGATAGCCAGAAGTTGTAGAAAGATTTAATTTTCTAAACTGTGAAAACTGAACTTCCTTATCATTTCCTGCTTTGTAATTTTCGGCATCGCGAAACATTACATCGGTATCCACATAAAATAAACTATCAGCATAATTGATTGCCGAACCAATGATTTTTTGACGATTATTCGTTTCATAACCTGAGTTAACAAAGAATTCCCAACCCGAATTGGTAAATTGGCGTTGGCTTCTTTTTAAATCAATAGAACCACCAATCGTACTTCCATGACAACTGCCTTGTTGCCCTGAAGAAATCTTAGCTTCAGACAAATTAGAAACTTCAACATAGGAAGTTACTGGGTCCATTTTATCGGTACAAGCACCAAAGATTCGCATTCCGTCGATTGTGACTACAGTGCGTTCGGTTGCCATTCCGTTGATGATGGGTTCCCAAGCATAAGCACCTCTTTTGATTAAATCTACTTTGGTTGATTTTTGCAGAAATTCGTCTAAAGTAGCAAGTGTTTTGGTTTGTTTTTCGTGCAAAGTTGCTTTTGTTCCTACTACCAAAACTTCTTTAAGTTCTTTGGTTTTGATAGAATCCGCTTCTTGACTAAAAGTAAAACAAAACGAAAGTGACAGAAAAAATACTATTAATTTTTTCATGATATAAAAGTTTTAAAAAAGGTCATTATAGTGTCATAACGACCCTTTTTATAAGTAAAATTTAAAATTCGATTTCGAAGAAAATACTACTAGCAGTAACTGTTTCTGTGATTTCTTCTCCTTTTAAGATAGTTCCTTCTGCGTCAGCTAATTGTAAGTTGATTTTCCAATAACCTGTCATGGTTAACGATAATTTCCCATCATATAATCCACCAGCAAGCGTTTGAGTTGCATGAACGTTATTCGGAGAGGTATGATTTCCCATACTTGGCATTCTAGGATCGATTTTTACGGTGTAACCATCCACAACTGGGAACGTCATCATGTTTTGCATTTTCCAAACGCCAACTTTCATATCATTGATGGCTACTTTTGGATGATTAGGCCCAATGTAAGCCACTAAATACTTAACACCATCAGAACCCGTAAATGTATTTACTTTTCTTTTAGCAGAAGCTGGCACATCAATTACAGAAGTTGCAGTATAAGCAACATCATTAATAGCATAATCGATTTTTAAATCCCAATATTCTGCATCATTCTGAGCCATTTGAAACATAACATATCCTTCGTATAAAGTACCATTTTCAGTTACTTTTTCTACTCCTGAATTAGGACATGAATGCGTCATTGAAGTCATATGCATTAATGGTGTCCAACTCACTTCGGCATTTTTAATATAATTGTTGGTTCCGTTTTCTCTGATTCGTAGGCTAATTTCGTTATATCCTTGTTCTAAACTCCCCAAGTGAGAATACAATTCTATCGTATGAGTATCGTTAGTAATTTCTTTAAATTTAGTGATCCCGTCTAATTCATTTACAGTAGTTTCATCATCGTTTGAACAAGACACGAAAGTTAAGGCCATAGCAAATACTGCTACAATATATTTTATTGAAGTTTTCATTTTATTTTTAATTAAAGTGATTGTAATTACATCTGAAATGAGATTTTTCAGTGAAATTATGATATAAGTTGAGTAAGTTAATTCAGAAAATGAACTAACAAAAACCAAATATTTAATTAAGAAATAAATGTGGGTGGATGAAAAAAGGCACAATCATTCAAGTGAAAGTAAAGGTTAGAATAATTGTTACCAATAGAAGTTTTATTTAAAAAATAAATTTGTCTAATTTCTATAGGTTGAATTACCTGAAAAAATACAATTTCAGTATGCTCGAAAGATATTTTTTTATCAGAAGAATTTTCAGAATTACTTTCGGAAGCTTTTGCCAATTGTTTTGCCAAGTGACACTTACCGTTGCATTTTAATTCGGGTTTGGATTTGTTTTCACAAAGGTTGGTTACAATGTAATCATAGTTCACCGCATACTCTAAAACCGGAAGTATTGGCTTAAGAAACATTAGTGCTGTTAATATGATTAGTAATTGTTTCATGAGACAAATTTACAGCAAATAAATTAGGGTTTAATATGATTTCAGTCATATTTTTTTTACTTTTATTGAAATTAATTTGTGCTTTATCTAAAAGAATTAAAGCCTTCAACACAACTACTTTATGCAAATTGATTTAGATTTATTATTTACTTGGGGTGCTATTGCCAAAGAGTACAAGAAAAATGAAATTATTTTTCATGAAGAGGAATCGGCGAATTTTTATTATCAAATTATTGACGGTTGCGTAAGAATGTACAATTCAAATGATGAAGGAAAAGAGTTTACCCAAGGCTATTTTAAAAATGGTCAGAGTTTTGGAGAACCTCCTTTATTTATTGATGAAGTATATCCTTCTACAGCAGTAGTTTTCAAAGATTCCAAGATTATAAAAATTTCGAAGGAGAAGTTTTTAAAGATTTTAGAGGAATATCCTTTTATTCAGAAGCAATTCTTGAATTTAATGGCAACTCGAATTCACACCAAAGCCAAAACTACAAAAGACATTGTAAATCAAAAACCAGAGTTTCGAATTTTAGCTTTTTTAAATGCCCACAAAAACCCCGATTGTCCTAAAAAAGAATTGGTAGAATTTACAAGACAAGAAATTGCCAACTTTACAGGTTTACGCGTGGAAACTGTGATTCGAGAGCTTTCAAAAATGAGCAAGACGAATAAAGTGGAAATTATTAATCATAAATTATATTACTGATGTCTTTTAAAACAACTTTTTGGATTCGGTTTTCGATTTTTAATCTGATGCTTGTTGCATTATTAGGACTTTTTATGCGTTATAAGATTCTGTTTGAATTTCCGCTTCTCGATCAAAAAAGTTTGCAACATTCGCACTCTCATTTTGCTTTCGCTGGTTGGGTTACGCATACTTTAATTACCCTACTCATTGCTTTTTTACAAAAACAAGATACGCTTCACAAAATAGCATTTAAGAAATACAATCTTATTTTAATTGCGAATTTAATTTGCTCATATGTAATGCTAATTTCCTTTATCATTAAGGGTTATGGCTCGATTTCGATTACTTTTTCAACCCTTTCTATTTTTGTTTCTTACTGGTTTGCTTATGTTTTCTTCAAAGATTGCAAACAACTTGAAACAACTTCTGTGGCGATTAAATGGTTTAAAGCGGCTTTGTTTTTTAATGTGATTTCGTCTTTAGGTACTTTTGCTTTGGCGTACATGATGGCTACTAAAAACATTCATCAAAATGAATATTTGGCTTCCATTTATTATTATTTACATTTTCAATATAACGGTTGGTTTTTCTTTGCTTGCATGGGATTGTTGTTGGATTATTTAAAAGTAAATTCAAACACTAATCGCATTTATTCGCAATCGTTTATCTGGTTATTTTGGTCATGTATTGCAGGGTATTTTCTATCAACACTTTGGTTAGATTTACCATTTTTAATTTATGTACTAACTGCTATTTCTGCGATTGTCCAGGTTGGAGTTTGGTATTATATGTTTAAAACAATTGTCCAAGAAAACAAATCAATTTTTGTTAACCTTCCAGGATATTTGAAATACTTGATTATCTTCATAAGTTTTGCTTTAAGTGCGAAATTTCTATTGCAATTAGGCTCAACAGTTCCTGCTATTAGCAAATTAGCTTTTGGTTTTAGACCAATAATCATTGCTTATTTACATTTAATATTATTGGCAATTATTTCTCTTTTTCTTCTATTTTATATTTATGCTAATAAATTTATTGTTATTAGTAAACAAACTATTTTAGGACTAATTCTATTTAGTATTGGAGTTGTATTAAATGAAGTTGTACTAGGAATTCAAGGAATTGCTTCATTGAGTTACACTATGATTCCTTTTATCAATGAAGCTTTATTTGGAATTGCCCTACTTCTTTTTGTTAGTATTTTATGGACATCTTTTTTTATAAAAAAAGGTTAAAAAAGTATATTTTTATGATTCTACGCATAAAATAACAACGTGATAATCAAGTACTTTGTGTATATAAATTTTACAAATTGTACGTCATGAAAAATTCCATTAAAACTTTATTATTAGCTAGTTTACTAATCACATTTGGATGTAAACAAGGAGAAGAAACAACTTCAGAATCAACATCAGAAACTACAGAAATACCATCTGGTGGACAAGAAAATGTTGTTGATGAAAATTCTGCTCCAAACATTGTACAAACTGCTGTAGGAAGTAAAGACCATACTACTTTAGTTACCGCAGTAAAAGCAGCTGGTTTAGTTACTTCGTTAAGTAATGCTGGTCCATTTACAGTTTTTGCACCAACTAATGCAGCATTTGATAAATTACCTGCAGGAACAGTTGATGGTTTATTAAAACCAGAAAAGAAAGGCGATCTAGAAAATATTTTAGGCTACCATACTTATGTTGGTTCGCTAAAAGCAGAATATATGCAGGATGGTCAAGAATTTGACATGGTATTTGGCGGAAAAGTTAAAATAACCAAAAAAGACGGAAAAACATTTGTAAATGGTTCTGAAATTATAACATCGATTGAAACTTCAAACGGAATTATTCATGTTATAAATGACGTTTTACTTCCAAAATAGGAAACAATTATTAATTCATCTTTTTATAAAGGTAAAAAGCGCATATTTCATAATTTGCGCTTTTTATTTTATATACCTCCTATTCGTATTAAAGAATCTAATACCAACATTGAGATTGCTATAAAAGTCACAACAATAATTAGAATTGTAACATAATGATGCTTGCTAGCAGTAAGTTTAGGAAAAATATAAAGTTGTGCTGAAATAGCCAATATTAAAGAAATAAAGAATAAAATAATTTTGATTGAGATTACTTTTTCAATTCCGTTTGAAAAAGAAAACCATTTTACCAATGTTACATCATAATCATAAGCCATTAAAATTTCGGTTATTACTAAAGTAATTAATGATGGTATTCCTACAGGTTCAAATTTATCTTTAAAACTTTTTAAGTTATCTAAATCTTTAGTTTTAATTGCTTCTGGCAAATATCGGATTGCTAAAATAAGATGACCACCTATCCAAACTGTTGCGGCTAATAAATGGATAATAAGTAGTAAATGATGGTACATTATGTTAATGTTTTATACTTGATAACGTTTGCTATATTGATTGCTCTTTCTTTAATTTCATCTGCTTTTTTCCCTTCAAATAATTCATCAACTGTTTTTGTAAACAAATAAACCCAATGTTCAAAGTGTTTTGGATTCATTGGAAATTTGTTATGCAAATCTTTATGTACTTGCATAGGACTTCCATTATAATTTCCTGTATAGAAAAGAATATTTTCCCAAAAATCGTACATTATAGGCAAATGCTTTTCCCAGTTTACATTAGCAATTTCTGTAAATAGAAAACCTATAACAGCATCAGTTTTAATTTTATCGTAAAAGGTATCGACTAAAAGTTCAATATCTTTTCTATTTCTAATATCTGTTTTCATTTTGTAATTTTATTAAATAGAAATTACAAGTCTTTCTTGTTGAATTTTCGCATCGAAATGAAAAACGGAATAATTGCCCACAAACTCAATAGCACAAATGAAACTATTAATCCAACCGAAGTCCCAAAGAAATCTTTAAAAATTGCTCCTGTATATCCCATCATGGCAGAAACATCTAAATGCAAAAGAATTTGAATTCGAGCTAAGTCTATTGGACTAAAAGCGGTGATGCCAACCATCATATTTTCGATTGGATATTCAGCTAATTGGAACAGTAAAAACAAAACCATTCCGTCGAATAATAGTGCGAAATACAACCAAATCATTATCGCTAAACCAATTCCTTTTGCTTTATCTCGGGTTAAAATCGAACTCAAAAAAGCCAAAGCGACAAAGATGACTGAAATCAAACAACCATTGAGCAACATCATAAAACCAATACTATCAGGAGAATTGACTAACAACGGAATTCCAGCACCTATAAAAAACGCAAAAACCATTGCCGTTGATAATCCGAAAAACAAACTCAGCCAAATTTTTCTTCTTTTGATGGGTTGACTTAGTAAAAGTTCAATAAATTCGGCACTATTGTACAAATAAATCGTAGCGAATAAAATGGAAACCAACGGAACTGTGAATAAAATCACATTCAAAATCGTTAGTAATCCTTTTGACGAATTATCTTCCAAAGCAAAAGAACTCCAAGATAAAATAGACAAAATCAGCGTGTAAGCCAAAACGATTTTGTTTCGGATAATGTCGGATAATATGATTTTAATGATTCGGTTCATTTTGCTTGTTCTTTAAAATTTTGGCAATCGCTTTTGAGATTTTCTCTTCACCTGTAGTTTCTTTTAATTCTTCCACTTTTTGATGAAAATGTACTTTCCCTTCTTGCATAAAAATGATTTCGGTAATTAAATCATCCAATTCACTTAGTAAATGCGACGTAATCAAAATCAATTTCCCTTTTTCTTTTTCTTTGATGATTTTTTCTTTTAAAACCTCAGCCGCTAACGGATCTAAACCAGCAGTAGGTTCGTCTAAAATCAATACATCTGGATTAAAAAGAAAGGCTAACACAGCACTTACTTTTTGCGTAGTTCCACCAGATAAAGTGCGCATTTGCTTATCAAACATTTTTTCTAATTCGAAAGCATGTAACAAATCCTCATCCAAATTATCTGATGAATTTCGAATCTTTTTTATCATTTCGATAATTTGACCAATTGTCATGTTATCGGGATATCTTCCAATTTGTGGCATGTAGCCAATTTTTTCGCGATACAAATATTCACCTAAAACAGAATTTCCGTTAAAATGAATCGCACCCGAATCTGGCAACACCATTCCTAAAACTGATTTTATCAAAGTGGTTTTTCCACAACCATTCGGACCAATTAAAGCGATACATTCTCCTTTTTTACAAGAAAGATTGATGTTCTTTAAAACTTCAAATTTTCCAAACTTTTTCTGCAATTCTTTTATCTCAATCATAGCGGCAGTGACTTCATTAAAGGCTTATTATCTACAAAATTATTAGGTGTTATACTAGGCAATACTTTTTCAGATTTATCTAACAGTGTTATCATGAAGCTCCGATACAGCAACATGGCGGAAGGCGTGTTTTCGGTAAGCACAGCAAACAAACTCAGCGGATGATAAGGCACATCACCCATTCCATCTTTGTCTAAATCGTAACCTTCATATTTGTCCCAATAATTCGCATTAAACGTGTTTAAAACCAAACTTCCATTGGTACTGATATCGAATGTGTTTTTCAAGAAATTATTATTTACGATTTCGTTTTCCATACAACTCGCTTGGATTTTCATGCCCCAACCATTCGATTCGAAACTGTTTTTTTCAACTTTGATTCGAGACGTTCCTTCCATGTAAATTCCCGAGGTATTTCGAGCAAAACGATTATTAAAAATGTAACTATCGGAGATTTCTTTTAGTAACAATCCGTAAGCTGAATCGCCCCAATTTTCCTCAAAATAGTTATTAAACATTTTCACGTTTTTAGTAAACATTACGGCTACTCCTGCTCCATTGTTCTTGAAAACATTGGTTATATAAGCATCATCATTTGAAAACATAAAATGTAGTCCGTATCGAATATTATTACTCGCAATGTTTCTCCAAATAACGGATTGTGTAACAAATTCAAAATAGATTCCGTCTCTATGACCATTAATTGTATTTCCAATAATTTGTAAATTAGAACTTTTCCAGCAATGAATTCCATTTCCTATTAGCTGTTCTGCTTTACCATAAGCTTTAATTGAGTTGTTCTTAACAACACAGTTAGTGCTGTTTTGTAAATAAATTCCAAAGAAATTATTATCGAGAATATTTCCTTGAATTATTACATTATTTTTATCATAAACACGAATTCCACAAGGATCGTCTAATGCAGCATGTCCAGAATTAATTACTTTGAATCCTTTTACCACCACATCATTGGCATTGATAGATAATACTTCTTTTTTATGTTGGCCATCCAAAACAGGGAAGTTCTTACCAATAAAATAAATCTTTTTATTGATTAAAATCGTTCCCTCTTTATAAATGCCCGAATGTACTAAGACAGTATCACCATCTTTTGCTAATGCAAGGGCTTGCTTGATTTTCTTTACTGGAAAGTTGGCGCCTACCTGAATAGTAGCTGCTTTCCCAATTGAAAAAAACAATAGGAATAATATGAAACTGATTTTTTTCATTAATACATAGTGAAAACTTGTTCCCAAGTTAGCATTTCAGCATTTAATTGTTTTTGAAAATCTTCTCTCTCTTTGTCTGTTGCGAAAGCAGCAAAGTTTCCTCTCATAGGAGAATTAATTTTGCCTCCTCTTAAATAAAAGGTTTGTTCCGCAGGAATTAAAACATTGTCTTTTGTGTAATCATTAACAAAGAAAGATTGTACTTGAACATCTTTACTCTCTTTTGCATATGACAACATACAAGATAAATCATCAAACTTATAGTAACGACCTTTTTTTGTAAGTAATTCGGCACCAAATTTTCCATTTGAAATTGTCATCTTACAAAAGTCACAATTATCAACATTTAACTTAATAGGATTAGGTTCGTTCGAAACACATGAAATTATAAAAATCGACGAAAATAAAAGGACTATCTTCTTCATAACTATATATTTTGTTTTCTTTTAAATAAATTGAATCCTTTAAACACAATGTAAAACAATAGTGTTCCGGCAATGATTAACATCCAACCTCCAATATCTGGAACAGAATAAGCCCCAAAATTTAATAATTGTTTATATCCAATTAATGGTGGTTGATAGGCCATTCCTGGTACTTTTATAGCAGCATTTGGATCTAAATTATGTCCATATTCGTAATTCCAGCGGTAAAAATCTACTCCAGCTAAGATAACGAAAAGCACAAAAGTTGCGAAAAAAGCTAAGACAAATTTTCTATTATTAAGAAAAATTAAACCTAAAGAAATTAAAGAAAATGCACCAATTATGTAAGGCAAAATTTTAAATTCGATAAAATTTTCTGTGTGCAGAGTTGCCATTCCGATGTAGTGATTTAAACCGTTAATGATTTCTACATCGCCACCAATTTTATTAGCATATAATTTTAGCACCAAACCTTCAGGATATTGAGGCGCATCTAAATCGATTTGCCACATAGGAACAAACAAAGATCCTAAAAACAAACAAGATATAATAAAAAGAAAGATTTTTGAAACTAACGAAATTTTTGAAGTTTCCATAAAAAAAGGGTTTAAAAAAGGGACAAAAGTTAATTTGTCCCTTTTGTTAAAAATTTATTTTGTTGCAGGTAGATTAGTGCCTAAACTAAATTGTAATGGAACATTAGAACCTTTTGGTGAAACTCTAATATATCCTTGCATTTCTTGATGCAATGCCGAACAAAAATCGGTACAATAGAAAGGGTAAGTTCCCACTCTATCAGGAATCCATTTTAATGTTGTGGTTTCTCCTGGCATAATTAATAATTCTCCATTATTTGCTCCTTTTATTGCAAATCCGTGAGGTACATCCCAGTCTTGTTCTAAATTTGTTACATGGAAATATACTTCATCTCCTAAGAATACTCCTTCAATATTATCTGGAGCAAAGTGAGAACGAATAGAAGTCATATATACATGTACTTTATTACCTTCTCTCACGACTTTAGCTTCTTTTTCACCTTTAGTAGCAAATGGATGTTTATTATCATCTAATTTATAAAACTTCAATTGGCCATTGTTTCTAATTAAGTCAGCTGGTGCTGCTTGTGCATAGTGTGGCTCTCCAATAGTTGGGAAGTCTAAAATTAGCTTCATTTTATCTCCACTAATATCAAATATTTGTGCTGATTGCGCTAATTCAGGTCCTGTAGGCAAATAACGATCTTTAGTAATTTTATTATATGCAATTAAATATTTACCAAATGGTTTTTTACTATCTCCTCCAGGAATACATAAGTGACCAACAGAATAATAAGTAGGAACGCGATCTAATACTTTTAACGTTTTAATATCCCATTTAACTACTTCAGAAGAAACGAAGAAAGTTGTATAAGCGTTACCTTTTCCATCAAACTCTGTATGTAATGGCCCTAAACCAGGTTTTTGAACTTCACCATGTAAAGCAGCTTCATATTTAACAACAGGAATTCCTCCATAATCACCTTCAAATGTTTTGTTTTTTATTGCTGATTGTAATTTATCGAAACTAAATACAGGAATTAATGCAGCTAATTTACCAGAACCTACAATAAATTCTCCTGTAGGATCAACATCACATCCGTGTGGTGATTTAGGACAAGGAATCATATAACAAATATCTTTAAGCTCTGAAGCATCTAAAACCAATACTTCATCTTTCATTTCAGATTTTGCTGTATGTGTATGTTCGTTCCAAGTATTATGCGCATATTTTACTTTTTGTTTTTTACCTTTTCCAGCTTTAATATATTCTTCAGCTTTTTTCCAGTTTACAGCCATGATAAAGTCTTTATCACGTTGAGAAGCATTTACTTCTAACAAAGTATTGGCTTGTTCTGTGTTGTAACAAGAAAAGAAAAACCATCCATGAGATTTACCTTTTCCTGCATGAGAAAGGTCAAAATTTACCCCTGGAGTAAGAATTTGAAATGCCAAATCCATTTCTCCTGAAGTTTTATCAACGCTAACAAAACTGATATGTCCTTTATAATTTTCTTTATACGTATTAATAGGAACATCTCCGTTTGAATAATCTGCAGGAACACTAAAACGAGTACCGGCAACTACATATTCTGTATTTTCAGTAATAAATGGTGATGAGTGATTACCTCCACTATTTGGTAACTCAATTATTTCAGCAGTTTTAAATGTTTTCAAATCAATTCTGGCGATTCTTGGTGTATTATTTGCATTACCAAAAACCCAACGTCCATCAACTTCACCATTTGTTTGAGACATTTCTGTATGATGTAAATCATCCCAAGGCACAAATCCATGTGAAGTATTCAGCATAGGTTTTGTTTCTTCGCTATATCCCCATCCTTTTTCTGGATCAACAGAAAAAACTGGAATAACTCTAAACAAACGTCCACTTGGTAATCCGTAAACACTCAATTGTCCACTAAAACCACCTGAAACGAAATTGTAAAACTCGTCATATTTACCAGGTGCAACATACGCTTTTTCCGCAGCATCTCCACTAACTGCATCTCCAGAACTTTTTGGCTTACAAGAAGTGATTAATGCACTACCAAAGGCTATTACTAAAATTGCCTGTACAAATTTATTTTTCATAATATGTGTAGTTAAATTAAGGCATTGTATTACTTTCACTTAACACAATTCCTCTTTTTGTTTATTTTACACCGTCATTTTTACGCATGTACTCTAAAATTCCTCTAGCTTCATCATCTGAAACACCTTGATTTGGCATACGAACTAAACAAATTTCAAGTTGTGCTTGAACTTCAGGATCTTTATCAATCATTGGATCTGGATTAGTAATAAAATTCATAATCCATTGAGGTGTTCTTCTTTCAGTAACTCCTTTCCATCCTGGACCAACTAATTTTTCATCCGTCATTTTATGACAAGAAGTACATTTTACACCTGCAACCTCCTCTCCTTTTGTTGCCATTGCTTGATCTAAAGTTGCTCCTAATTCAACAGTATCGTATTTTCCTTCACCACGTTTTGGATCATACGATGCTGGATCTGTAGTTTCTGTTGTTGCTTCTGTTGCAGCTTCACCACCACCTGGTTGATAATCATCTTCGGCAGATGCTTCTTTTTTACCACATGCTATTGCTAAAGCAAGAGATAAAACAAGTAAAATTGATTTGTTCATGATATTTTAATATTAAAATTATTACTACAAATTTCTGAAATTGAGTCTCTTAAATTTATGATTACAATCATAAAAAAGATTTTTTTGTCTTTTATTATATTGTTTTATTAAACAAAAAAAGTTGCAATCAAAACAGAAAGCAACCTTTATATTTTTACGATAAATTTTCAATACTTTATCCTTTTAAACTCACAAATAAGATTCATAAAAAATACTCAAATAGACCTAACTGAATTTCAGTGCTTTTAGTTGTAATTCAATTATTGAAAATTCTTTTTGAAAGTTTAAATTCTTTTCTTGAAACACTAATTTATAATAATCAATACCATTTAAGAGATTTAATTTAAAAGTTTCCCATTTTTTAACTTGCTGTGGAGTTTTTTCAAAAATATCGTTAATTTGTTTAAGCAAATAAGCAACATACAATTCTAATTCTTTCAAGAACATATTAGGTCTATTTTTATGATTTTCTATTTCTTTTGTTCCATATATATGTTGAATCATATCTTTTAAGAAAACCTCTTTTGAAAAATATGCCATATTAGGACCAGGACAAACCACAACTCCTTGATCTTGTCCTTTAATTGGAATTCCTAACTCAATATGACTTGCATTTGCTAATCCAACACACAAACATG
The DNA here is from genome assembly GCF_021172165.1 of Flavobacterium channae. Classification (NCBI taxonomy): domain Bacteria; kingdom Pseudomonadati; phylum Bacteroidota; class Flavobacteriia; order Flavobacteriales; family Flavobacteriaceae; genus Flavobacterium; species Flavobacterium channae. The sequence goes on from NZ_CP089096.1 coordinate 1,433,419, forward strand.
ATTTTTCAGTGATTGAATTATATTCTTTTGTGTAAGCTTTTAACGAAATACTATCGCGTCTTGTTTCCAATTCTTCAATTTTCTTATCCTGATGTTTTTTTGAAGCTGAACAAGTTCCTTCTTTTTTATAATCTTTACTTAGTGCTAAATATTTCTTTGGACATGAACTTCCAGCTTTTCCAGAAACTATACGTTGATTTTTATAAAAGTCATTTGTCATCCCTTTTACGGTATTGAAAGGAACTCCTAAAGGTGAAATCGTACTCAAATACAAATCTTTTTCTTTAGCATTTGCTAATAATTTTCTTGTTGCCACATCTACTGAAGTTGCTTCTGGAACTAATAAAAATGGTGAACCCCAACCTACAGCATCAACTTGGTAATGATCTAATAAAAACTGATGCTCGGTTGCAGTACCAACACCACCCTGAACTGTAATTTTTAAAACTGGTGGTTCATTTGGAACAACTTTATTTTTTGAAGTCAAAGCCTGCGTAAACAACGTATACGCAGAGTGTACTAACTCTTCTTTTTTGTTTTTAAATTCTTCTAAAATTGGACCTAATAAAAAACCGTCAGTTGCAAATGCATGTCCGCCACAATTTAATCCCGATTCAATTCGATATTCTGAAACCCAAAGTCCTTTTTTGGCTAAAAAATTTCCTTGAATTAACGCTGAACGAAAATCACTAACTTTTAAAATAATTTTTTTCTGAAATTGTCCATCTGCATTAGGATAAAAAGAATCAAAAGATTCCATATAGCTGTATAACCTAGGATTCAAACCTGCAGAAAAAATTACCGATGAATTTGTTGTGCTATTTACAAAACCTCTTAAAGCAGCATGCGCATCATTATATATTACAGGTAATTGCTCATCATTATCAAAATTATCTTTGTCAATTTTGGTCATGATATTAACATCGATACTTCCCGGAGTAAAATGATGATCTAAAATATTTTTTAACTCTATCATATTGCTTTTTCCAGAAGCAATTAAGTTTTCTAGCTTCATTTTTAATTCAGAGCTTGATGGTAAAATAGCAATAAAATCTTCTAATTGTGTACTTTTTTCAATTATTTCAGATTTGAAAGATTCAAACTTTTGAGTGACTACTTTATCTAATAAATTTAAATAATTAGTAATACGTTTTGCTCTAAAATCCTCTACTTTTTGTGTTATTTCTTCATAAGGTTGTTTGAATTTTTCAGCATAAAAAGCTGTCATTTTTTCAATTAAATCGTCATCCATTATTGAAATTACAGAATCAATACCATATTGCGCAACACGCACTGGACTATCGATTGTAAAAGCTAATCCCATTACTGGAATATGAAAAGTGTGTACGTTTTTTTGTAATGTCATGTTGTTTTTTCTTGATAAATAAATTGAAGCAAATGACGTACAATATATATAGCTAATATATGATTATTGTCATGCTTTGAAAATGTAACATTTTAAAGTAAAATCAATAGAATTATTCCTATTAAGCCACCAAAACCGAGTATTAGATATTTCCAAAAAGAGTGTGCCTTTTTTAATTCCATAAACTGAAAAGCTACTAACCAAAATTTTATTAAAGCCAAAGTTACAACTGTAGTTGCCATAATTTCAGCACTTACATTAAAAGCTAAAAAAGCAGCAATTAAAGTAAGAGCTAGCAACAAAATAAACGTGGATAAAATAGCATCTTTCATAAACTTACATTTAAAATAGTAAATACAGAACTGGAAATAATAGCAACCAAATTAAATCGCACATGTGCCAAAAACTTGCACTTGCATCAATATCTTCTAAAGAAGCATTTGCTTGTTTTTTTCGAATTGAGAAACTAATAATAATTAATATAACCAGTCCTACCAAAACATGTATAAAATGAAAACCCGTTAATAACCAATAAAATCTGAAAAATGAATTGTAATCCATGTGCAATCCTACTTCCAATTTTTCATAATATTCTACCGATTTTAAAACCAAAAAACCAAAACCTCCAACCATTGCCCAATTAAAGTATAACAACGCCTTTTTAATGTTAGACTCTTTAAAAAAATGAATACCCTTGGCTACGAAAAATCCACTAGATAAAAGTAATATTGTGTTTATTGTACCAATTGTTTTATTAAGTTTCAAGCTACTTTGATGAAATAACTCGCGCTCTTGTGAACCGTAATAAGCTAATGCTAAAATGGCCATTCCAAAAGTTAAAAGTTCTAAATAAATAATTATCCAAATTAAAATTCCACCTGGTGGATAATAAATTGATTTTGTATTGTTCATGATTGTAATAATTCTACTTTTCCTGTATGCAAATCGTAAAAGGTTCCTACTATTTTTATTTTTTTCTGGTTAACCAATTCTCTAATAATCTTACTAGAAGATAAAATATGATCAATAGTTGAAAGTACATTTAATCTTCCTGTTTCATCTGATAAATGTTCAGGTAAAGGATACGTTCTATGTTTGCTAAACGAAACTTTAATTTGATTTGTTAGTTGTGTAAGATGTCCTAAATCGACATTATCTATTGCTCCTTGAACAGCTCCACAATTTGAATGTCCTAAAACCACTAACAATTTGGTTCCCTTTACACGAACAGCATATTCCATGCTACCTAATATATTATCGTCCTCGATATTTCCTGCGACTCTAGCTACAAACAAATTACCTATTCCTTGATCAAATATAATCTCTGGAGGCACTCTCGAATCGATACAAGACAGTACAAAGGTGTGAGGATGTTGGTCTTTTTCGGAATGGTGAGCTTCGTCAATAAAATCATGATGCATCGGTACATTATTTACGTAGCGCTGGTTTCCTTCCATCAATTCTTTTAAAGCTTCATTTGCTGTTTTTGGAACATAATGATGCTCGATAGTTTCACAAGAAAAAATAAAAATGATAAAAATGCTGAATAAAATAGTACCTATAATTCTCATAATTTTCTAAATTAATTATTCCATTCTAACAATCGTTTTTCACCATTAATTTGCTTGATATCAGTGATGTCTTGAGACATCTCAATTACTCCTTTATATCTTTTTTGTGCATCTCTTACTGCAAAATAGCGGATATAAATAAGACGTTCTTTGTAATTAATCCAGAAAGAAGCTTCATTTTGATCGCCTTTTCTAAAAGCTTCTAAAATTTGTAAAACAGTATCCACACTTTTTGGCGGATGACAAAAACGAACTTCTCTACCAATGATTCCTGCACTTCTAGGAAAAACACGTTCTTCTCCCCGATTGTAGAAAATTACTTTATTGTTTTCATCTACATAAGTTAAATCAATAGGTAAGGTTTTAAACAATAAGTTTACTTGTTCAATTGTCATATAACCTTCATCATAATGTGCTGCTTTTTCATCAAAAACCACATCGGTTCTTCTTTCTGTATCTTGCGAAGGATGAATGTAATCAGTAGTTTCATTTGGAAATTTTGCTGGCGACTCGGAAAGCATCCAACCAATTTCATCTTCTCCTTTTCGCATTTTAATCCAATCTTCTTCCGACAGCATGTCTAAAGCATTAGGAAACAACACATTTTCTTCTACATCTAACAAACGATATAAACTTTGCGCTATTAAATTGGTATTATGTTTTACCGAAGTAAAATCTTGTTCTTCTAAATTTTTCCTAACAATGCGAAACATTTCTCTAATTGTGTCATGAAACGACCACATATTTCGAGATGGTCCTGTCCACCCTTTTTGTTCTAAAAATGGAAACAATTGATTTTCTTTTCTTTCAAACCTTCTTTCAACTGTAGCTAAATGATTGAAAACATTATAAAATTTTTGAAATTCTTCTTTTGGATTAATCTCTTTTAATTCTTCTAATAATTGATGAATCAAATCAGTTTCTATGAAATAAGTATGTATGGGATGTCCTTCAATTATTTTTGTTTGCTGTTCTTGTTGCGACATTTTATTGATGTTTTATTTTCTCATAAAGCTTTACTAATGATTTTAGCAAGGCTTCAGGAGAAGTTAATATTTGATAATGATTTTGCCCAAACATTTGCGGTAAATAATATTTGGCTTGCGCTTCTATGGCTAATGCATAGGAATTAATTTTACGTTCGTTTAACTCTCGTAAAGCTTGTTTGATGTCTTGAATACCGTGTTGCCCTTCATATTTATCATAATCATTTGGTTTACCATCAGATAAAACAATTATCCATTTATTTTTAACATCCAACTGATCCATTCTAGCTCCAGCATGACGCAAAGCAGGACCAATTCTGGTGTAACCATTAGGTTCTACTGCTCCGATTTTATGTTTGGCTTTATTCCAATTTTCATTGAAATCTTTCAAAGTGAGATAGGTTGTGAAATTTCTGGTTTTGGAATAAAAACCATCAATCGCAAAATCGATGTCAAATTCATGAAGAATTTCGCCAAATAAAATAGAAACTTCTTTTTCAACATCAATCACACGATTTCCAGCAGCATAACCATCGCTTGAAAGACTAATATCTAACAAAACTAAAATGGCAATGTCTTTGCTTTTTTTTCTTTGAGATAAATAAATACGTTCATCTGGCGATTTCCCAGAATGAATATCAGTATATAAATCGGTTAATGCATCTAAATCAAATGCGTCACCTTGTAATTGTCTTCGTTGTTGTTGCATTTTATTATTTACACTAGTAAGCATTTTTCGCAAACCATTTAAAGTGGTTTTATATTTTGCCATCGTGTTTTTATAATAAGTCGAATGTGTTTTAAGTTGGGTTTTGGGATAAACTTTACAGAAATCCGTTAAGTATTTTCGTTTTTTAAAATCCCACTCGTCGTATTTTAAATGAAAACCCTTTTCATCTACCTCAGCACTTTCGGCTATAGAAGTGTTTTCAACAAAATCGGCTTGATATACAGAATGTACCATATCGTCTACACGAACTGTAAATCGCATATTCATTTCTTCCAAAGCTTCTTGATGTTCTTTTAAATCGTCTTTCCCATCAAAATCTCTCCAATTTCCATTAAACTCCTCGGCAGTTTCAATTTTCTCAAAACTGTGCATTAATACATAATCTTCTTGCTGCTTTTTATCAATAGTAAGTGATTCTATTTCTTCAACAGCTTTTGTATGCAGTGTAGTTTCGGCCACTACATTATTTTTTATTTTCTTAGTATTGTCATCAAAATTATGTAACGCATTTTTGTTTTCAACTTCTGGTGTGTTTTTCATCCATTTTCCATACAACCAAGAATAATCATTGGTTTGATATTTTTTATTAATGGGTAATTTTGGCACCGCATCAAAATAAAACTCTTGCATTGATGGATAATCTTGAAACATTTTTTCCAGAACCAAAGGAGCCGTTTCTGCTGCTTTTTCTAAAGAAAGCAGTTGTGAATTGTCTTGATTGTCCCAATTCAAATTCAGTTGTTTTTGAATGCTTAAATAAACGGTTCTAAAAAAATAGAATTTTAAATTTTCTTCCTTAGTTGGAAACAGCGAACAATTAATGGGTAAGAAAAAATTTTTGTTTTTGTAACCACCTTCTCTTTCAGCAGGAAAAATTTCGATTGGAGCACCGCAAATAGCTCTTGCAAAAAGAGTTAATCTTGGTTTAATATCGGACAAGTTAATTTGACGGCTTAGAATTTCTGCATCATTCAGTCGTTTATTTTTAAAGTATTTGAGTACTTTTTTATAAATTATTTCATCTAATTCAAACCCCATTTTTGCTTCTTTAAATCATTAAATCACACAAATCGTTTAATGCTTGTATGGTTTCTTGTTCATCTGTTAAAGGCTCAACAACCGCAACATGTACTGCTAATCTTTTTGGTAAACCATTATTGATTAGCTTAGCGGCATCAACTAATAATCGAGTAGAAACGGTTTCGGTTAAACCTAATTCGGTAAGATTTCTGATTTTAGTTCCGATTGCGACTAACTTTTGAGCAATATCGTGTTGAATTCCCGTTTCGTTTACTAAAATTTCTGCTTCAATTTTTGGATTTGGATAATCGAATGAAAGAGCAACAAAACGTTGACGCGTGGAAGGTTTTAACTCTTTGAATCCTTTTTGATAACCTGGATTGAAAGAGGCTACTAGTAGAAAATCAGAATGCGCCTTAATGGTTTCACCTAATTTATCAATAAAAAGTTCCCTTCTATGATCGGTTAAAGAGTGAATGGCTACTATGACATCCGGACGTGCTTCGGCAACCTCATCTAAATATAAAATATAACCATTTTTTACAGCTATAGACAATGGACCATCAATCCAAATAGTTTCGGCACCTTTAATAATGAAACGTCCAATTAAATCGGTTGCTGAAGTTTCTTCGTGACAACTTACCGTAACTAATTTTTTGTTTAACTCATTAGCCATATATTCGATAAAACGAGACTTACCAGAACCTGTTGGCCCTTTTAACAAAAGAGGTAATTGCAGTTGATTAATTTGATTAAACACTTCTATTTCTTGACCAACTGCCTTGTAAAATATTTTTTTTTCTGTTGTTATCATAACTTTTTTGAAAAAACCGAAACCAAAAGCGAAAATGACAACTCTGAACAATTGGTTTCGGCAGGGTTAGTAATTAAACACTAATCAAAGATTAAAAACAAACCTATTCTTTTATTAGAGCTTCATCAGTAGGCTTACCATACTTAATAAACTCTAAAATATATAAAGTAATTCCTGTTGTAAATAATGTAGCACAAAGTAATAATACTACAAAGTGAATACTAATTTCGTTTTGTACGTCCATAAAATCCATTTTCATTTTACGTTCCATGTACACTTGAGCTACACCAGCAACACCAAAAGCTACGGTCATTCCAAGCATTCCAATATTTGACAACCAAAACGCCATATGACCTCTTGTACTGTCGTATAATTTTCTTCCGGTTATATTAGGCAATGCATAACTTATAATTGCTAAAACAATCATTGCGTAAGCCCCCCAGAAAGCATAATGTCCGTGCATTGCTGTTACTAATGTTCCGTGTGTATAAATATTTGTTTGAGGTAAAGTATGTGCAAATCCTAACAATCCAGCACCGATGAATGAAACGATAGATGCTCCGATTGTCCAGAACAATGCAATTTTATTTGGATGCGATTTTTCACCTTTTCTATACATATATACTGCAAATAATGCCATTGCCAAGAAAGCTAACGGTTCTAATGCAGAGAAAATTCCACCTACAATTAACCAAATTTTATTTACTCCGATATAATAATAGTGGTGACCTGTACCTAATAAACCTGATAAAAATGTCAAACCAACAATTACATATAACCATTTTTCGATTACTTCGCGATCTACTCCTGTAAGTTTTATTAGTAAATATGATAAAATACCTCCCATGATTAGTTCCCATACTCCTTCAACCCATAAGTGAACTACCCACCAACGGAAGAATGAATCGGTTACTTGACTATCGAACCAAATCATACCTGGTAAGTATAATAAGGCTGCAAAAAGTAATCCCATTGATAATACAAGCGAAGTTGTTGTTCTCCTTTCTGCTTTAAAGAGTGTTCCTAAAATTAATCCTAGAAATAACAACACATTTACGACAACTAAAAAGTCTAATTCTCTCGGAATTTCAAGGAATTTACGTCCTTCCCAAATATTAAAATGATAACCTACAATAGCCATTACACCTACAACGGCTAATGATATTAACTGAACGTAAGCCCATTTTACACTTATCAACTCCCTTTGAGCTTCTTCAGGGATAATATAATAAGCGGCTCCCATAAAACCTGTTAACAACCAAACTACTAATAAATTTGTATGAACAGCTCTTGCTGTATTAAACGGAATAAAATCGTGAAGACCATCCATTCCAATGCGGGCAAATCCCATTATAAAACCATAGATAATTTGTAATGCAAATAATAACATGCATAATCCAAAGAACCAATATGCTACTTTCTGTGATTTATATTTCATAACTCTAATTTTTTTAGATTATTTTTTATCTTTTGCTAATGGGGAAACTACTCTATCAAAACCATTTAAATCAATATTACCTATCCATTTTAAATAAGCAATCATTGCTTCTGCATCGGCATCATTCATTTCATATTTAACCATTTTTCTTCCTTTTGGTCCCCAAGGCACAGGAGATTGTAATACAGCTTTTACATAACCTTCTCCTCTTCTTTCTATAACCTTAGTAAGTTCTGGAGCATAATAGCCTCCTTCTCCTAGTATGGTATGACAACCCATACAATTATTCGATTCCCAGATTTCCTTTCCTCGAATAACTTTTGCATCAATCTTATCATGATAAGTTTGATCATTTTTAGGCATGAACGAGTAAATAGTTAAGCCAATAAAGACTAAAAAGGTTACTACGGTTCCACCTAAAAAAAATGCTCGTGCTTGTGATTTTGATAACATATTTTAGATATTAGTTAGAATTATAAAGGACCATTTTATCCTTTAATTAAACACAAAATAACTACCAAAAAAAAACATGCGTTATGATTCAAATCATACTATAGAAATTAAATTAAGGATAAATTTGTCTTTTATTGTAAATAATACATTATTATGGTAATAGATTCAAACAAAACAGTGGGAAACATAGTAGCAGATGATTATAGAACTGCAGGTGTTTTCAGTCAATTAGGTATCGATTTTTGTTGTAAAGGAAACCGAACAATCGATGAAGTATGTGCAAAAAAAGGCATTGATAAATATGTGCTTTTAGACGAACTAGAACGTGTTACGGCAAACAACAACAATCAAGGAATCGATTTTAAATCTTGGGAATTAGATTTACTTATTGATTATATAGAAAAAAAACATCATCGATATGTAGAAGAAAAAATTCCTCAATTGTTATCTTTCTTAAACAAAATAGAACAAGTGCATGGCGTACAACACCCAGAACTATTCGAAATTAAAAAATTATTCAAAAGAAGTGCAGATGAACTAACTCAACACATGAAAAAAGAAGAGTTAATTCTGTTTCCATTTATAAAAAAAATGGTTGAAGCCAATAGAAATAATGAATCTCTAAATAATCCTGGGTTTGGTTCTGTAACTAATCCTATAGCCATGATGATGGAAGAACATGAAAATGAAGGTGAACGCTTTGAAAAAATTGTTGAGCTTTCAAACAATTACACAGCTCCATCAAATGCTTGTAATACTTATAAAGTAACCTATCAAATGTTACAAGAATTTGAAGCGGATTTACATGCGCACATTCATTTAGAAAATAATATTTTGTTTCCAAGTGCCATTGTTTTACAAGATAAGTTTTATTAGTTAATTAGGTTCTTTAAACGGAGTCGTTTTGCTAAACAGAGCGACTCTTTTTAAAGTAAAAGGACTGCTAAAATAATTAGCAGTCCTTTTTTAATTAAAAATAACCCCATTTATAATTAATCTATTTTTTGTAAGTAAACAATTGTGGATGAAATGACACCATTACCCATGCCCAATTGTTGCAATTGTTATTATTTCCACCTTTTAATATTTCCATTGTATCGCTGGCAAACATTTTGGAAACACCACCTGTAATCACAAAGTTTTTATCTAATTTATAAGTTGCTGTTAAATCGATTTCTGTACCTAAATAACTATCTTGTTCTTCTAAAGTCGTCATGTTGTAAACCGATGCAGCGCTGTAAAAAAGGTGTGGCGATAACGTAACTTGCCATTTATTTTTATCGTAAATGAATTTGGTGTACAAATCTTGTAATCCAACCGAATTTTTATGATTTCCAACATAGAAATAATCCATTAAACCATTAAATCCGTGATTGGTTCCAAATAAAGGTGTGAATGATTTTACTTTAGTATCGGTATCATTTTGATCTTTTCCAGATAAATATTCGAAACCTAATTCGGCTTTGAAATGATTGGTGAATTTATATCCCAAATTAAATCCCGCATAATACGCACCAACATCAACTTTATCATTAGTTACAGCAGCTTCACCCACTTGAGCATACAAACCGAAATCACCATAAAATTTTGAAGTGTCCCATTTTCCATAAGTTCCGATGGTTTGCAAATAGGCAACTTGAAATTTATTTTCTACTAAATTTTCATATTGATAACCATTATTCAATGCTAAAAAGCTCAAACTAAGTTTAGAAAATTTTTGGTTGAACCAAATGAACTGCATGTTTTTATAGTTTGTCACATAACCCGATTCGTACAAAACTTCATTGTTATTATTTAACGCTGCTCCGAAATCCAATTGGTAGCCATTTTTCTTGTTTGTAACCAAAACAGCATCGTGGCTTTGACCTTGTTGCAACCAATCGATTCCACCCATAATTCTTTGATTATCATAAGAAAGCACTTGTCGTCCAAATTTTGCTGTCCAATTCGTATTGAAATCATACGAAATCCAAGATTCGAATAACGCTACTCCGTTTTTATCCGATGGAGAAGTTGTAGCCACATCGCCCCAAACTCTAACGTTTTGAAATGATAAATTGGCTTTCAATTTTTCTTGTTTGTAGAAGAAATTCATTCTTGAACGTTGGGAAACAAACGAAGTGGGATAAAAATCATCTTTCATTAATTCTTTGAAACCATTTCGGTATTCAAATCGAGGTCGTATTTGTAGGTTGACTTCTAACTCTTGGGCAAAAGAACCTACAGTTGAAATTGCAAAAGCAACTGCAACTAGCATTTTATTTTGAAGTTTCATGTTTTATTGATTTTTTGGGGAAGCCACTACTCTATTTTAGCCGCTTCTTCTTTGATTTTTGAAACCGTTTTGTCGTAACTAACTCCTAAGCCTTCTTGTTGGAATGCCAATTCGCCTTCCGCATTAAATACACTGATGATATTGGAATGTGAGAAATCTATCGGAGATATTTTTTTATAATTTACGGCTAGAACTGCAGCGAATTCTCTGGTATTTTCTTCATTTGAACGCAAGAAAACCCATTGATCTCCAGTCATTTTATTTTCGATAGAGAAATCTTTTAATCGTTTTGGAGTATCCACCGTTGGATCAATACTTACTAAAACCAATTGGACTTTATCCTTGTATTCTTCAGGAATTCGCTCTTCAATGTGACGCATATCTGCGACTAATCTTGGACAAGCGGCTTTACATGAAGTGTAAATCATCACCATAACAAGAACTTTTCCTCTTAATTCTTTCAATTCAATATCTTTTCCGTCTTGATTGGTCCATTTTTCAGGTAAGTTATAAATTGATAAATCGGTGATGGGTTTATCTTTTATATCTTGTTTTTCTTCTTTTGTATTACATCCGATTAATAAAAGGGAAGCAATTACGAATAAAATTATCTTTTTCATAACTCAATTTTTTAATTGAAAACTCAATTAGCGATGTTTTTGGCACATCGGAAACCTAAATTTTTTGTCGTATAGTTTGCTTTTATACTGCCTCTGAAAGCGTAGCGCATAAAAGCGGCATAATTCATTAAATCGGTGGCGTTGACAGAACCACTTCCGCAGAACAAATCTTTATCGGTATCTTTATCTTTTCTGGATTCTCCTGATAAAAAGATACTGTTGAAATCGAAAGTCCATTCCCAAACTAATCCGTGCATATCGTAAACGCCCCAGTAATTCTTGAATGTTTTCCCTACAGAATTGTTGTAGGTTTTGTTTTTTTCGTACCAACTCAAGATATATTTATTGAATTCTTCTCTAGTTCTGGCGTCTTTTCGTTTTTCATCTGCCATAGCTACATATTCCCATTCATCTAAAGTGGCTAATCTTTTACCTTGACATTCGCAGTATTCTTTTGCAGCAAACCATGAAATATTGGTAACTGGCGCATTAGCATTTAATGGTCCAAAACTTAAATCGCCAGTCCATTCTGATAAATATGTTGTATTAGCAAAAAGGCGTTTGATTTTTGATTTTCTGTAATTCGGATTTTTTTTCAAAAATTCTAAATATTCCTGATTCGTTACCGGATACACATCCAACAAAAAGGATTTTATGTACACTGGTTTTTTATCTGTTGTTCCATATAACGGAACATAACTCCCTGCTCCAATGGTTACCATATCTTTGGGTACCTGAGAAAAAGAAATGGAAACCCAAAATAATAAAATTAGGCAGTAGTGAAATCGTTTCATAAATTGAGCTCCCATTCTTCAGTTTGTTTATTGTTTATACTTATTTTTTACCTCTTTGTGCTTTTACCATAGCTGGAGTAACTTTTGTATTGTTATTTCCCCAACTGCTGTAAACATAAGTCAGTACGTCAGCCACTTGTTGGTCGTTTAATCCTTGACTAGTCATCGCACTATTGTATTTTTTACCATTTACAGTTACAGGTCCGCTTAATCCGTTTAGTACCACTTTAATGGCTCTGTTTACATCTTTATTTAAGTAATCGGATTTAGCTAAAGGAGGAAATGCATTTGGAATTCCCTGTCCGTTTGCCTGATGGCATGCGATACATGTTTTGCTATAAATTGCTTTTCCTTTATTTACATCCTGAAATGCAACTACTTCAGATGTCTTGGTGGTTGGCAATTTAAAACTGATTAAAGTTCCGGTTACGATAAGTGCAATGACACTCAATACTATTTTTTTCATTTTTGTTAACTATATTTATTTGATTATTATTCGTGCATATCTTTTACTTTAGGCGCTGGTTTTGCTCTTTGTGTTTTAACCATTTCAGGGGTTACTTTGGTTTTGTTGTTACCCCAACTGTTATACACATAAGTTAAAACATCTGAAATTTCTTGATCCGTAAGGTTTTGACTTGTCATTACAGAATTGTATTTTTTACCATTTACAGTGATTTCACCACTTAATCCGTGAAGAACTGCATTAACTGCTCTATTTGAATCTGCGTTTAAGAAATCAGATTTTGCTAATGGAGGGAAAGCCCCCGGAATACCTTGACCTTCTGATTGGTGACAAGCAAAACAAGTTCTTCCATAAATATTTTTACCATCGGCTATTTGTTGGTCTAACGTTTTATTTACCACTACTTCTTTACCATTACCCGTTTTTGGCATGTTTTGGATGGTTCCACCTTCTGGGTGATAAATTCCTTCTTGGGTTGTACCTGAATAAATTTTAGCATTCTCAGCACCTTCAACTTTTAACATCCCTAAAGCACCTTTATTGAACGCTCTGAAAATGGAGTGATCCACTAGAATGAAAGTTCCTGGAACGTCTACTTTGAACTCTACAATTGCAGAACCTCCAGCAGGAATTAATGTTGTTTGAACATTTTTATTAATCATGTCTCCACCTTCAATGTGTACTTTGTCGAAAATCTCTCCAATAACGTGGAAGGAAGAAACTAAATTCGGTCCACCGTTACCCATGTAAATTCTAACGGTTTCACCCACTTTAGCGGTTAACGCTTTGTCACCAGTTAAAGCACCAACTTTCCCATTAAAAACTACATAATCAGGATGTTCATCTACGGCTTTTGTCATATCGAAAGGTTGTATTCCAGGTTCTCCATTTTTTCCTTTGGTATAAAAATCACCTTGCATTACATAGTATTCTTTATCTACTGGAGGTAAACCACCTTCTGGTTCTACCAAAATTAATCCGTACATTCCGTTTGCAATGTGCATCCCTACAGGAGCTGTAGCACAGTGGTACACATATAATCCTGGATTGATACATTTGAAATTAAAAGTTTTTTCATGTCCTGGTGCTACTAAAGAAGAAGCAGCTCCACCACCTGGACCTGTAACGGCGTGTAAATCGATGTTGTGAGGCAATTTGTTGTCTGGGTGATTTTTCAAAGTAAATTGTACTTCATCACCTACTCTAGTTCTAATAAAACTTCCTGGTACACTACCACCAAAAGTCCAGTAAACATATTTAACACCGTCGGCCATTTCACCTTCGATTTCTTTAATTTCCATGTTTACGATTAATTTTTTTGCTGGACGATCTCCAACAGGCTTTGGCACAAAAGGAGGAGATGTTAATTCTGCAGTCATTTCTTCACCAACTGAAATATTAGCATAGTCGGTTTTAGAGTTGCTGTTTTGTTTACATGAAATACTTGCTGCACAAGCTACACATAATACTAAAACTTTTTTAATAAAATTACTCATGGTAGAAAAATTAGTTTTTTAATATTGGTTTAAATAATAGTTTTATTCCTATCATTTTATAGGTCAAAATTAAAGGACAAAAACATCCTTTAATATGATAAAAATCATATTTCAAAAAAAAGTTAAAAAAATATTAAAATGATTTATAAATAGTTTAACTGAAAATAAAAAAGTAACTTTGTTAACCGTTTGGTTAATCTAAAAAGTTAATTTATGTCAACTGAAGAAAAAATATTCGAAGCCGCTTTTAAAGTTTTTCAAAGAAAGGGATTTAATGGTGCAAGAATGCAAGAAATTGCAGATGAAGCAGAAATAAATAAGGCGATGCTTCATTATTTCTTTCGAAGTAAAGAAAAATTATTTGAAGCTGTATTTTTAAATGCTTTTGGAAAATTGGCTCCTCAAATCAATCAAATATTTAATTCCGAAGATTCAGTTTTTATTAAAATTGAGAAATTTACTCAAAGCTACATCAATTTTGTACTTGAATATCCATTTTTACCGCAATTCATTGTTCAAGAAATGAATAATAATAGTGAATTTGTGTCTAATTTTTTAAAGGTTGAGAATCGACCTAATCCCATAAAACTGATCGCGCAAATTGAGAAAGAAATTGAATTAGGAATAATAAAACCAATTCATCCTAAACAATTATTATTAGATATTTTCTCCATGACAATTTTCTCATTTGCAGCGCAAGGTTTAGTAAAAGGCATGTTACAGTTAACAGAAGAAGAATTTAAATCATTAATGATTGAACGTAAAAAACATATAAGTAATCAAATAATTATGGCAATTAAAAATGATGAAGTATAAAATAGTAATAATAAGTTTTTTTCTTTTCCAACTAGTTACTGCGCAAGAGCAGTTAACATTGGAAGAATGCTATCAATTAGTTGAAACTAACTATCCATTAGCCATGCAAAATTTAATTTTAGCAAATCAGCTTGAAGTTCAAACAGAAGCTTTTAATAAAGATAAATTACCAAAAGTCTCATTAAATGCTCAAGCAACATATCAATCGGAAGTTACCCGAGTTCCTTTTTCATTACCTAACGCTACAATTGAACCACTAAATAAAGACCAATATCGCGCTACTTTAGATATAAATCAATTAATCTATAATGGAAATGTTATAAAAGCGCAAACCAATTTAAAAACAGCTCAAACCAAAACGCAACAGCAACAAGTAAAAGTTTCTTTGTACCAATTAAAAAATCTTGTAAATCAGTATTATTTTGGAATTTTATTGTTGCAAAAAAAGCAAGAATTAGTAACGACAAAAAAAGTATTACTTCTCGAGAAAATTAAAGAAATTCAAGCAGCAGTTAAATTTGGTGCTGTTTTGCCTTCATCGGAACAAGTGATTCAAGCTGAAATTATTAAAATCGATCAGCAATCGAGCGATATTCGTTACGAAAAATTAAAACTCTTCAATCATCTAAATAAATTAACTGATGCAAACTTTAATGAAGATATAGAATTAGTAGAAAGCATAACTACATTAAATATTGAAGGAAATCGTCCTGAATACGAATTATTTGAATTGCAAAATCAACAAATAGATGCGAATAAAAGCCTTATTTCTAAAAGTAATGCTCCAAAAATAAATGCTTTTGCACAAGGTGGTTATGGAAATCCAGCTTTAAATATGTTAAACAATTCATTTGAAACGTTCTACATGGCTGGAGTTCGATTAAACTGGACATTATTCGATTGGAATAAAACCAAAAAAGAAAAAGAAGCTTTAGAAATTTCGAAACAACTTATCGAAACCGAAAAAGAAACTTTTGAAATTAACCTAAATAGACAATTACAAGAAATGAATTTTGAAATGGAGCGAATTGAAAAACAATTAGTTAGCGACAATGAGATTATCCAATTGCGAGAAAAAATTGTTCGTTCTGCTGAAGCACAAATGAAAAATGGTGTTATTACTTCATCAGATTATTTGAATGAAGTTACTCAACTTTTTGAAGCTAAAATCAACGAACAAACACATAAAGTTCAATTAGAATTGGCAAAAGCGAATTATCAAATCATAAAAGGAAATTAAATCAACATAAAATGAAGACATTCATAAAAATAATTCTTGTTTCAATAGTATTGTCTAGTTGTAATAAAAACAACGAAAATGCCGATGCTTATGGAAATTTTGAAACTACCGAAGTTACCGTCTCATCTGAAGCAAATGGTAAAATTGAATTTTTGAATATTGAAGAAGGAAATGAAATCAAAAAAGGAGAAATTGTTGCCTTAATCGACACGCTTCAATTACATTTTAATAAAGAACAACTTAAAGCTTCTATAGCAACAGTTCAATCTAAATCGGCTTCTGTTTTATCGCAAATTTCTGTTTTAAACGAACAATTAAAAACCGCTAAAATTGAACAAAATAGAATTTTAAACATGTTCAACGAAAATGCAGCAACAAAAAGACAAGTTGATGAAATTGAAGGCAAAGTTAATGTAATAAACAAGCAAATAAATAGTGTTCAAACGCAAAATGCTCCTATTTTAAATGAAGTCAAATCAATTGAAGTACAAATTGCAAAATTGGAAGACCAAATAAAAAAATCACAAGTTATTAATCCTATTGACGGAACGGTTTTAACCAAATATGCAGAAGCTTCAGAAATTACCGCTTTTGGAAAACCACTTTATAAAATTGCCAATCTTAATGAAATGGAACTTCAAGTATATTTTTCAGAAACACAGTTGCCACAAATAAAAATTGGACAGCATGTAAAAGTTGTTATCGATTCTAATGATAGTACAAAATCCTACAACGGAATAATTTCTTGGATAAGTTCGCAAGCCGAGTTTACACCAAAAGTAATTCAAACCAAAGAAGAAAGAACCAATTTAGTTTACGCTGTAAAAGTAAAAGTAAAAAACGACGGAAGTTTAAAAATAGGAATGCCAGCCGAGGTTTGGCTTAATAACTAAATAGATTAAAATGAAAAAAATAGTATTTATCGCAATGTTGTCTATTGCAATTGGATGTAAATCCACAAAAACAAATTCAAAATCAACAACCATGAACTTAAAAAGCTTACATACAGAACAAAAAGCTGTGCAAACGCATCTTTTATTTCAACCAACTGATGCTAAAGTAATTTCATTGCAAATTGCTAAAAACGAACAATTAAAGGAACACATCACAAAAGTTCCTGCTTTGTTAGTATGTGTTTCTGGCAAAGCAACATATAACGATGAAAAGGGAACTTCTGTCACATTACAATCAGGTGATTATTTCAATATTCCTGTAAATGTAAAACATTGGGTAGATGCACATGAAAAAAGTAATTTTTTATTGATAAAATAATTTATGAGTATTTCGGTTCAAAATATTTCCAAAAGTTACAAAGAGGTCCAGGCGTTACAAAACATTAGTTTTGAAGTAAATGAAGGGGAACTCTTTGGATTAATTGGTCCCGATGGAGCAGGTAAAACAACCCTTTTTAGATTACTCACTACTTTACTTGTTCCCAATGAAGGAAATGCATCAGTTGCCGAATATGACATTATTAAAAACTTAAAAGAAATTCGAAACTCGGTAGGTTATATGCCGGGTAAGTTTTCTTTATATCAAGATTTGACAATAGCCGAAAATTTAGAATTTTTTGCAACTATTTTTGGTACGACAATCGAAGAAAATTACGATTTAATCGAAGATATTTACGTTCAAATTGAACCTTTTAAAAATAGAAGAGCTGGTGCATTATCAGGCGGAATGAAACAAAAATTGGCATTATGTTGTGCCTTGATTCATAAGCCTAAAGTTTTGTTTTTAGACGAACCTACAACTGGAGTTGATCCTGTTTCAAGAAAAGAATTTTGGGAAATGCTCAAGCGATTAAAACAAAAAGGAATCACAATTTTAGTATCAACTCCTTATATGGACGAAGCTGCTCTATGTGATAGAATTGCTTTAATTCAAGAAGGAAAAATATTAAAAATAGATTCGCCTGAAAACATTGTGAATTCGTATCAAAAAGTAATTTACGAAGTAAAATCAGATACGATGTATCAATTAATTGAAGATTTAAAGGCGTTTCCTTCAAGTTATAGTGTGTATGCTTTTGGTGAATTTGTTCATTATACTGATAAAGGTAATTTATTTCAAATTGAAAACTTAATGAGTTATTTAACCGAAAAAGGACATCAAAATATTTCAATCCAAAAAGCAAAAACCACTATTGAAGATGTTTTTATGGATTTATAAAAGGAACAGACAATGAACCAAAAAAAAATCATAGAAGTAGAAAACCTAACCAAAAAGTTTGGCGATTTTACAGCTGTAAAAAGTATTTCTTTTCACGTAAACAAAGGTGAAATCTTTGGGTTTTTAGGTGCAAATGGTGCTGGAAAAACGACTGCTATGAAAATGCTTATTGGTATTTCAAATCCTACAAGTGGTAACGCAATTGTTGCAGGTTATAATGTGCAAACACAAAGCGAATTGGTTAAAAAAAGTATTGGTTATATGAGTCAGAAATTTTCACTTTATGACGATTTAACGGTACAAGAAAACATTACATTTTTTGGCGGTATTTATGGTTTATCAAAAAATCAAATTAAATCCAAAACAGAAATTTTAATTGAAAATCTCCAATTGGGAAATATCACAAAAACTAAAGTTGGCGATTTGCCTTTGGGTTGGAAACAGAAATTAGCGTTTTCAGTTGCGTTATTGCACGAACCTAAAATTGTGTTTTTAGACGAACCAACAGGTGGAGTTGATCCCATTACGAGGAGACAGTTTTGGGAATTAATTTATGCCGAAGCTCATAAAGGAACAACCATTTTTGTTACCACACATTACATGGATGAAGCGGAATATTGTAATCGCGTTTCTATTATGGTTGAAGGCGTTATTGAAGCTTTAGATTCGCCAAAGAATTTAAAAAAGCAATTTGATGTTGAATCTATGAACGAAGTGTTTTTAAAGTTGGCTCGTAACATTGAATAACAACTACTTAAAACCTGAAACTTGAAACAAAAAACAAATGAAACGATTTAGAGGTTTTGTAAAAAAAGAATTCTTTCACATTTTTAGAGATAAACGTTCACTTTTTATTCTCTTTGGAATGCCTATTGCTCAAATTTTATTATTTGGATTTGCCATTACTAATGAAATTAATAATGTGGAAGTTGCCATTTTAGATTATGCGAAAGATTCAGAATCTGAAAAAATTATTCAAAAGTTAAAAGCTTCAGAATATTTCAATATTGAAACTGAAATAACAAACGAGAAAGCAATCGCATCTGAATTTAAAAAAGGAAAAATAAAAGCCGTGTTACTTTTTGAGAAAGATTTTTCAAAAAAACTTCATACCGAAAATAAGGCAACAATACAAGTAATTACAGATGCAACTGAACCTAATATTGCCAATACAATCGCTAATTACACACAATCCATTTTATTAAATTATCAAAATCAAAATTCTAGTGCAAAAAATATTGGGATAAATATTCAAACCCGAATGTTGTACAACCCTGAATTAAAAAGTGTTTTCAATTTTGTTCCTGGAGTTATGACCGTAATTTTAATGTTGGTTTCAGCAATGATGACTTCAATTTCTATTACAAGAGAGAAAGAATTAGGTACAATGGAAGTATTATTGGTTTCGCCTTTAAAACCATTCCAAGTAATTGTAGGAAAGGTTTTTCCTTATGTGTTTTTATCAATAATAAATGCTATTGTAATTGTGAGCATGGGCTATTTTATTTTTGGAATGCCTATAAATGGTAGTCTCTTTTTATTAGCTTTTGAAAGTATATTATTTATTGTTACCGCTCTTTCATTAGGTATTTTTATTTCCACTATCTCTAAAACGCAACAAACTGCCATGATGATTTCTTTAATGGGTTTAATGCTTCCTGTTATCATTCTTTCTGGCTTTATATTTCCTATTGCCTCAATGCCTTTACCCATGCAAGTTATGAGTAATATTATTCCTGCAAAATGGTTTATCATTATAGTGAAATCGATTATGCTTAAAGGAGTTGGTTTACAATATATCGCTAAAGAGACTTTGATTTTAGTACTTATGACAGTGGTGTATATTGGCTTGAGCATTAAAAATTACAAAACAAGATTAGAATAAAATGAGAATCATTCGTTATATCATACAAAAAGAATTCAAGCAGATTTTTAGAGATAAAGGTATGCTGCGTTTAATTTTTATTTTACCTATACTACAGCTTTTAATATTATCAAATGCAGCTACATTTGATGTTAAAAACATTAAAGTTGCGATTGTAGATAATAGTCATTCCATGCAATCGAGAGCTTTAATTGAAAAGTTTCAAATGAACTCTTATTTTGCTGAAACGAAACTTTTAAACAGTTCAAATGAAGGAATTGAATATATAAAAAAAGGAAAGACAGATGCAGTTATTGAAATTCCTCAGCAATTTGAAAAACAATTAGTTAACGGAAATAAAACGTCAATACAAGTTCTCATAAATGCGATTGATGGAGCAACAGCAGGAGTTCAAAATGTTTATATCGCTCAAATTGTAAAACAATTCAATCTAAATATAACGCTTGAAAATAAAAACCTATCTAGTCAACAAAACTTGAGTAGAATAGAAATGATTCCTTCATTTTGGTATAATAAGACGTTAAATTATAAGACGTTTATGGTTCAAGGTATTTTAGTATTATTAGTTACCATGCTTACTTTATTCCTTTCTTCAATGAATATTGTTAGAGAGAAGGAATTGGGAACTTTAGAACAAATAAATGTAACACCAATAAAAAAACATCAGTTCATAATTGGTAAATTATTTCCTTTTTGGGTATTAGGATTGGTTATTTTAACAATTGGGTTATTAATCGCAAAATTGGTTTTTAATGTTCCAATGTTAGGAAATATATTTTTAGTTTACCTTTTTACTTCAATTTATTTATTACTCATTTTAGGAATTGGATTATTCATTTCTAACCACACCGAAACACAACAACAAGCTATGTTTATTGCTTGGTTTTTTATGGTGATTTTTATTCTAATGAGCGGTTTATTTACACCAATTGAGAGTATGCCTAAATGGGCTCAAAACATAACACTCTTAAATCCAATTCGCTATTTTGTTGAATTTATTCGAATGGTTCTACTTAAAGGAGCAGGTTTACAAGAGGTTTTGTTAAATTTATCTGTAATTACAGTATTTGCAATTACTATAAATGGATTAGCAGTTTGGAGTTATAAGAAAACGAATTAACACAAGGTGAATTCTTCATTTTTTCAAATGGTTTTGTCATCGGAATCTTAGAAATATCAAATATAAAAGTTTTAAATCATCATCAAAAAAGTTCGATTTACCTCCATTCTGCTCCACTAAAACCCCTGTAAAGTATTAATTTTACAGGGTTTTATTTTAAAATATACTTACAACAAACTATGCATAAATAAAATGCATCTTTTCTTATTTATTTAATAAAAAATAATCTGCAATTACTAAAGCTGCCATTGCTTCCACAATAGGAACAGCTCTTGGAACTACACATGGGTCATGTCGACCTTTTCCTTGTTGCTCAACAATTTTCCCTTGATTGGTTAAAACTTCTTGCTTTTGAATTAATGTTGCAACGGGTTTAAATGCTACTCTAAAATAAATATCCATTCCGTTTGAAATTCCTCCTTGAATACCTCCAGAAAGATTGCTTTTTGTAGTACCATCAGAATTAAAAGAATCGTTATGCTCGCTTCCTTTCATTTTTGCACCACAAAAACCACTACCAAACTCAAAACCTTTTACAGCATTTATTGATAACATTGCTTTTCCTAGTTCGGCATGAAGTTTATCAAAAACTGGTTCTCCTAAACCAATTGGAACATTTTGAATTACACATGTAATAGTGCCTCCAACAGTATCCCCTTGCTTCTTGATTTCCTTAATATGTGCTTCCATTTTAGCGGCTGACTCTAAATCTGGACAGCGCACAGCATTACTTTCTATTTTTGAAAAATCTAAATCTTGATATGGCTTATCGATGAAAATTTCTCCAACTGAAGAAACAAATGCATTTATTTTAATTTCAGAGATAATCTGTTTGGCAATGGCGCCACCAACTACTCTACTCGCTGTTTCACGAGCAGAACTTCTTCCTCCTCCTCTGTAATCACGGATTCCATATTTCTGTTCATAAACATAATCTGCATGACTTGGTCTGTAAGTATCTTTTATATGAGAATAGTCGTCAGATTTTTGATTGGTATTTGGAATAATAAATCCAATTGGAGTTCCTGTAGTTTTACCTTCAAAAATTCCAGATAAAAACTGCACTTCATCTTCTTCCTTACGCTGAGTTACAATTGAAGATTGTCCAGGTTTTCTACGTTGCATTTCACTTTGAATAAAATCGAAATCCAATTCTATACCTGCAGGACATCCATCCAATATTCCACCCAAAGCCTCTCCATGAGATTCTCCAAAAGTGGTTAATTTTAATAATTTTCCAAAAGTATTTCCAGCCATAATGATAAAAAAAGGTTAACATTTTTATTTACAAACAAATGTAAGGATATTTTAAAAAACGACTATTACAAAATCCATTTACTAAAATTCGAATAATAAATTCGTAATTAATTAAGGAAAAATAGTATATTAGCTTAACAATTTAACCAAATCAATCATGAAAAAACTAATATTTCTAACCTCTTTATTTGCTGCTTCTTCATTTATTTCTTGTTCAAGTGAAGATGGTGATGGCGGTACTAATTACAATCTCCCTTTAAATGATGGGAATTATTGGACTTACGATGTAAATAGTGAAGGCGTTGAAACTCGTGATTCCTTATATATTTCAGGAGATGTTGTAATGAACACCAAAACATATAAAAAATTTGAAACATTAGATAATGTTGCAACAGGATTTTACTCATCTTCTTTAAGAAATAATGGTGTAAGAAAAAGTGGTTCAAAATTATTATTATCAGGAAATTTATCTCTTGCATCTGGACAAGATTTACCTTTTAATTTTGATTTAACATTAGATGATTTTGTTATTTTCAATAGTAATGCATCTAATAATCAAACACTAAATAGTAGTCCTGTAACAGGTACAATTCAAGAAACTTATAATGGATACCCATTAACAATTGCTTATTCATTACAAAGTTATGGAGGAGAATCATTATCTAGTTTTACTTCTCCGAATGGAGATACTTATGCAAATGTAAAATCAACAAAAATTAAATTGAATGTTTCGGTAACTTCTGAACAAACTTTTGGCGGATTTACCATTCCTATAACTATTTTAGCCCCACAAGATTTAATTATTTCAACATTATATACGGCTGAAGATATTGGGGTAGTTTATGTAAATACAGACACCTCATATTCAATAAATTCTGACATTGCTGATGATTTTGGAATTCCTGCAACAAACTCGCAAAATCAAAAAGAATATTTAGATATTTATGTAGTAAATTAATTTTGGTACGAAATTTGTAAAAATTTGGCTATATTTGTAAAAACACTTATTATGAAGAAATTAATTTTATCTGCTTTCATGCTACTAGGTTTAGCATTTAGCGCACAGGCACAAGACATTTCTAAGAATGCATTAGGTTTACGTTTAGGTGACAACGATGGTTTTGGTGGTGAAATTTCTTATCAAAGAGGAATGGGATCAAACAATCGTTTAGAATTTGATTTAGGTTGGAGAAACAGCAAACACGTAGATGCTTTTAAATTAGTTGGTTTATACCAATGGGTTTGGAACATTGAAGGTGGATTCAACTGGTACGCTGGTGTAGGAGCTGGTATTGGTAGTTGGAGTGTTGACAAAGATTATGGGGATGGTAGCGGAAGTTTTGTTTTAGCTGCTGGAGATCTAGGTATTGAGTACAATTTCCAAGAAGCACCAATCCAATTATCTTTAGATTTTAGACCAGAAATTTATTTCGGTGGAGATTATGCCGATTTTAGAGATGGTTTTGGACCTGATATCGCATTAGGAATCAGATATAGATGGTAATAATTAAAAAGCCCCGAAATTCGGGGCTTTTTTTTATTCAATAATTATCGTATTTCCTTTTGGAATAAGCGCTATACAAAAAGGTGATGTTAATGCAGTTGTTACTAAATCTCCTTTTTTTGGTGTTATTTCTTTTTTCTTTACATGAATTGTATTGTTAACTTTTGAGATCGATTCAATATCAATTGCATAACCTCCAGTATTTTTTTGACCTTGATACAAAACCAAAACATTCTTTTTCTTAAAATCGACAGTTAAAAATTTTGAGAACTCCGTTTCGTCAATTTTAAGAGATTCTATCAACTTAATATACGATTCATTATCTTGAATCAAAACATGACTAGGTTTTTCATTTCCTCCATAATCGTTCTTATAAAAAACAGAAAAAGAATTATCTTCAACAACCTCCTTAGGAGTACTGCATGAAAAAACCAAAAATATTATTGGTAAAAATTTAATCATTATTTTGAATTTATTGCTTTAAAATAAAGTTGTTCATATAAAGGCATGATATTTTGAATATCAAAAAGTTTTGCCGTTTCTAGAGCATTCACTTTGAATTGTTTTAATTTCTCATCATCACTTAATAATGAAATAGCATCTTGACTCATTTTTGCGACATCTCCTACATTACTTAAATATCCAGAAAAACCATCTTTATTAACTTCTGGTAAACCTCCAGAATTACTCGAAATAACAGGTACTCCACAAGCCATAGCTTCTAAAGCAGCTAAACCAAAACTCTCAGTTTCAGATGGTAATAAAAATAAATCGGAGAAACATAAAATTTTGTCAATCTCATTACTGTTTCCAAAGAAAATCACTTTGTTTTGAATTCCTAATTGTTCGCATAATTGTTCTGCACTTTCTTTTTCAGGACCTTCTCCAACCATCATTAATTTTGAAGGAATTTCTTTTTGAATTTCATAAAATATTCGTATAATATCATCAATTCGTTTTACTTTTCTAAAGTTTGAAATATGAGTAACTATCTTTTCATTTTCAGAAGCCATTAAAGAACGGTGGCAAGGAATGTTTTCTTTCAATTTCGATTTATTGACTTCAATGAAATTTGGTATTACTTTAATTTCTTTCTGAATCTCAAATAATCGATAAGTATCGTCTTTCAAACTTTGAGAAACACTTGTAACCACATCTGATTTATTGATACTAAAACAAACTGCTGGTTTATAAAAAGGATGATTTCCAACTAAAGTAATATCGGTTCCATGAAGCGTTGTAACCATAGGAATATGAATTCCTTCATCGGCTAACATTTGTTTTGCCATAAAGCCCGCATAAGCATGAGGAATTGCATAATGCACATGCAATACATCTATTTTATATAGTTTTACCATATCTACCAATTTACTTGAAAGTGCTAACTCATAAGGTTGGTAATGAAACAACGGATATTCTGGAACGTGAACTTCATGATAGTGTACATTTGGATTTAACAACGCCAAACGCACTGGTTGACTATAAGTTATAAAGTGTATTTCGTGACCTCTTTTAGCTAATTCCAAACCAAGTTCGGTAGCTACAACACCACTTCCACCAAATGTAGGATAACAAACAATAGCAATTTTCATGAATTTTAATTTTAAAATAAAATTACCATTTCTTGTTCTGGCAATTATAAAACATTTGTTAAATTATTTTTTAAATGCTGACTCATAAGTAGCAATCCAATCTTCAACCGTAATTTTCTTTACTAGTTCACCAATCAATTCAAATGGGATATTTTCAGGTTTCTTGATTCGCAAACAACTTTTGCCTAAATCTAATTTTTGCTTAGAATATTTCGGATATTCGGATACAAACCAATCGTATAATTCAGGTTTTGCATAAATACCCATATGATAAAAATTAATGCTATTTTTTTGACTAGCAAATCCCATAAATGGCAATGGTTGCTTTGGATTACAATGATACCCGCTTGGATAAATTGAATGAGGCACAACATAACCAGCCATTCCATAACCCATTCCTTCTTGAAAACCTTTTGGCAGATTTTCTAAAATTACGTTTCGTAATTTCTGTAATGCTTCTCTTCTATCTTCTGGAGCTTCGTTGATGTATTGATCTACTGTAGTTGCTTCTGATGTCATGATTATTCAATTATAGATTCGTAAATAACTTTTTGAATATTCTCTCTGATATTTTCTTTCGATAATTTATTACTTGCATTTGAATCTGGATAGGTTCTATTTGATAAGAAAACATAAACAATTTCTTTATCAGGATCAGCCCATGTCATAGTTCCAGTAAAACCAGTATGTCCAAAACTAGTTAATGAAACACATCCACAAGTTGGTCCTTCATTTCCTAATTGCGGTTTATCAAACCCAACTCCTCTTCTATTTCCATCTTTACAAAAATAACACGTATTGAACATATTAAATGTATTTTGCGAAATATAAGTTTTACCACCATAAGAACCTTTTTGAAGATACATTTGCATAAGCTTAGCAATATCTAAAGCATTGGCAAACAAACCGGCATGACCTGAAATACCACCTTGCATAGCAGCAGCCATATCGTGAACATATCCTTGAACTAATTGATGACGAAAATAAGTATCATTTTCAGTTGGAATAACTCTATTTGCATTTATTTTACCCAAAGGATTGTACATAATAGAGTTTGCTCCTAACGAAACGTAAAAATTATCATGAGCTAAATCTTCTAGCGTTTTTTTATTGTGTTGCTCTAAATATTCTTTAAAAAGAATAAATGTAAAATCGCTGTATTTGTATTGTTTTTTGGGTAACAACTCACTATCCAAAATTGTTTTGATAATGGTATCGTTGTAATCTTTTCTTAAATATAAATTTTCAGCAACATGAATTGGAAAATCTACTGAATATTGACTTCTGTAATAATGTGTACTCGGTCGGTTTAAACTATCTAAAGTAGCTTTGTAAAACGGAATCCAAGGTTGAAATCTAGCTTGATGCGTAAGCATATCTAAAACCGTTGCGTTGGCTTTATTTGAATTCTTAGCAACTGGTAACATCGTTTTTAACTTGGTTTCTAATGTTAAATGACCTTTATCGAATTCTTGCATAACATTTGGTAACGTTGCAACAATTTTAGTTAAAGAAGCAATATCGTAAACATCTGTATTTAAAACCTTTTGAGAAGATTCATAAGTATGATTACCAAATGATTTTTGATAAATTACTTTTCCTTTTCTTGCCACTACAACCTGAAGTCCAGGTGTCATTTTTTTTGAAATTGCATAATTAGCAATGGAATCAATTTTTGTTAGAACTTTAGAATTCATTCCAACATTTTCTGGTATCGAAAATCCCAAACGTTTTATTTCTAATGTTTCAATTCCTTCCTTAACCTTAAATTCATCATCTATTGAAACAGGTAATTTTCCTTTAGCACCCATAGCACCAAAAATGATTTGTGGAGCAATTGTTTGAGCAATATCGTTATTTTGATAAGCAATAATTATGGTTTCAATATCTTCAAAATTCTTTAAGTTTGTTAAAGAATAAGGTTTTGTAAAACATGTTAAGATTACATCATTTTGTTTTGCAATTTGGTTAATCCATAACATTTCTTTGAAATTCAAATTGTGATTTCTCCAAGCGCCATCTTGTTTGTGATAACCAATAATAACCTTTGTATAATCTTGCAATTGAACTAAAACCGAATCTAAGTTTTTGTTTGTAATCTCACTTATAGAAGCATAATTTCTCAATTGAGATAGAAAAATATCTGAATTGTCGTTACCTAATTTGATGTAAGCGATTTTTTCTTTATCGATATCTCTAACCGGAACTAACTTTTCATTATTCTTAATTACTGTTATAGCATTTTCGTATAATTTATAATTTAAGGCTTCAAATTCAACCGCATTTAAATCTTTATATAAATTATCAATTACAATTGGTTTGTAATTATTTAAATTAGCTTTGAATTTGTATGCCAATATTTTTTTTACCGAATACATTAATCGTTCTTCAGTAATAATACCTTTTTCGTAAGCTTCTTTGAATTTTTTAATGGCAAGAGGAACATTTTCAGCAAATAACAACACATCATTTCCAGCTAAAAATGCTTCTAAATCAATATCTCCAGGTTTTTTAAAATTACTAGCACCTTTCATGTTTAATGCATCCGTAAAAATTAAACCTTCAAATTGTAATTCTTTCTTTAATAAATCGGTTACAACAGGATACGAAATTGAAGTTGGATAATTTTCTCTAGGCTCTAAACTTGGCACATTCAAATGCGCCACCATAACACTTGCTAATCCATTTTTAATCAATTCTCTATATGGGAATAACTCAATCTCATTTAAGCGATTACGATCAAAATTTACAACTGGTAGTGTATGATGTGAATCAGTTGAAGTATCTCCATGTCCAGGAAAATGTTTGGCTGTCGCATAAACACCCTCATCTTGCAAACCTTTCATTAAAGCAACAGCACGTGATGTAACCACTTCTTTTGTTTCTCCAAAAGAACGATTTCCAATAATTGGATTTTTTGGATTGGTATTGATATCAACTACAGGAGCAAAATTGAAATGGATTCCCATTCTTTTTGATTGTTTTGCCATTTGATTTCCTGTTTTTTCAATCAATTTCATATCCTGAACTGCACCAAGAGTCATGTTCCAAGGATAACGATAAGTAGAATCCAATCGCATACTTAAACCCCACTCTGCGTCAATTCCAATAAACAAAGGAACTTTTGCTTTTGACTGATAACGATTTGTAAGTTTGGCTTGACGAACTGGACCTCCTTGAAAAAAGATTAATCCACCTATTTTGTAATCTTCAACAAGTTTATCAATTGATTTATTATGTGCTTCATCTTTATTAGAATAAGCAGCAACCATAAACAATTGCCCAACTTTTTCTTCAAAGGAAAATTGGTTGTAAATACTATCTACCCAAACTTGTTGTGAAACAACTTTAGTGGGTAACGCTGGTTTTGTAGATTTTTGAGCGTGTGATGAATATATGGAAACTATTGAAAATAATAGTATGAAAAAATTTCGCATAACAAAAGTTTGATTTTTTTAACCAAGAACTAAATCTATGCCAAAGTACTATATCTCTTCCCTAATTTACAAGGGTTTTAAGTTTATTTTATCAAGAAAGTTGTTAACGAAATCAAATTGTTAATCTTTAGACAAAATATGATAAGAAATTATTGCATTAAATCAATATGTCTGTCGTGATAACCTAGAAGATATAAAACGCCATCTAAACCAATACTAGAAATTGAACTTTGTGCATTGTCTTTTACTTTTGGCTTAGCATGAAAAGCAATTCCTAAACCAGCTAAATTCAACATTGGCAAATCGTTAGCTCCATCACCTACAGCGATTGTTTGACTGATATTAATTCCTTCTCTATTTGCTAATTCTTGTAAATATTCGGCTTTTTTATTACCATCTACAATTTCGCCAAGATAACCACCAGTTAAAACACCATCTTTAATTTCCAATTGATTTGCAAACACATAATCAATTCCTAATTCTTTTTGTAAATATTTACCAAAGTAAGTAAATCCACCAGAAAGAATAGCTGTTTTAAATCCGTAAGCTTTCAACGTATCGATTAATCTTCTAGCTCCTTTGGTAATAGGCAAATTAACCGCTACTTCTTCAAGAACTTCCTCTTTTAAACCTTTTAAAAGTTTCATTCTTTGTTTAAAACTTTCATTAAAGTCGATTTCACCGTTCATTGCAGATTCCGTTATGGCTTTCACTTGTTCGCCTACACCAGCAAGTTCGGCTAATTCATCAATAACTTCAGTTTGAATTAATGTAGAATCCATATCAAAACAAACCAAACGTCTGTTTCTTCTAAAAATATTATCTTCTTGAAATGCAATGTCCAAATCCAATTCGCTTGAAATTTGCATAAATTTAGATGTAAAATCAGATTTATCATGTATTTCTCCACGAATCGACAATTGAATACAAGCTCTAGGATAATCATCTTCTTTCACTAAAGAGGCTCTTCCTGTCAATCGCTTTATTGCATCAATATTCAAATTCTTCTCAGAAATAACTTTTGTTACTTCAGAGATTTGTTCAGCAGTTAATTTTTCTCCTAAAAGTGTTACGATATAACGATCTTTTCCTTGTAATCCAACCCAACCTTCGTAATCGTCAAGAGAAATAGGAGTAAATTTTGCTTTAATTCCTAATTCGTAAGATTTGAAAAGTAAATCTTTTAATACAGCAGCAGATTTTTTTCCTGATTTGATTTGAAAAAGAATTCCTAATGATAAAGTATCATGAATATTAGCCTGACCAATATCTAAAACTTTGGCATCGTATTCTGCCAAAACAGCAGTTAATGAAGACGTTAATCCAGGTTTATCTTGTCCTGAAATATTCAATAAAAAAATCTCGCTATCCATAATCGTTTAAAAGTAAGTTTAATTCAGAATCATTTACTAAAAAAATCGATTATGCCAGCTTTCACTTGCAGGAACTTCCCAAAAATCTTGTAATTCTCCAACAGTATTTAATAAATTATTGAATACAATTGTGTTTTCAGAAACGGCTTTTTCCTTTGCCATTTTCTTGAATTCGATAAGTGGTTTAAAAGCAACATGTTCTCCTACTTTGAATGTTACATTCATTTTGTCTAACAAATCAACATTGTATTTTTGTTCTAAATTCTGAATGAATTGTACAGAAGCATCAATAGAACAACCTGTAGCAGCTTGCACATTTTGATTTACCGCAATTATAATAAATCGATTGTAACGCGTTACAAATGAAGCTTCAAGACTTTGTCCATGAGAAGACCAATTGTCTAAGAAGAATTTTAATTCTGCTTCAATTTCTTGAATTTCTTCATCAGAAAACTTTCTATTTGACTGATAAATCCAAATTTTAGCTTCTTCTGGCAACGTATCAAACGGTACAAACATGATTATTTTTTTATAATATCAGTAACTATTTTATAAGCAACAAACTTACCAAGTTTTGCATCAAACAACTCCATTTCGTAATAAGTAACTTCTACATTATCAGTCACTTTTAACACTTTATCAGTTAATAAAAAAGCATTATCAAAACTGCTTAAAAGTATAAATTGGTTGTTTTTTCCTGAATCTTCTTTAACAACGAAAGTCATGAATTGATCTGATTTAATTTCAGAAACTTTTCCTGTTAATGTTAAATCATCAATAACATCTTCTACTACTTCTTCTTCATCTTCCATCATGAATTTGAAAACTGTTGGACATTTCATTCCCATTCTTTTTCCAACTTCATAACCTAATTCTTCCATTTTTTTATCGTTAGAAATAACATCTTTTCCAAAGTGTTTTTCAACGTCTTTTTCATAAGCGTTAATTCCTTCTAACAAACAAATACCAATTGTTAATTCGAAGTTTTCTTTAGTAATTTCTTGTTTTCCAGCACAAGCACAAGCTTTTTCAGCTAATTTATCAGATAATTGATCTTTTGTAAGTTTTTGAGCTGAAACTAAGTTTCCAACAAGAATAAATAATACTACTATTTTTTTCATGATTTGAATTTAATTATAAATTTTGTGCGTTAGCAATTATTTCTGCAATATCTAACACTTTGATTTCATTTTCTTTGTGAGCAAATTTCACACCATCGGTCATCATTGTATTACAATAAGGACAACCTGTGGCAATAATATTTGGATTTGTTTCAAGAGCATCTTGAGTTCTTAAAACATTAATATCCATATTCCCTTTTTCAGGTTCTTTAAACATTTGCGCTCCACCAGCTCCACAACATAATGCAGAACTTTTGCTTCTTTTCATTTCTACAACATCAGCATTTGTTTGCGATAATATTTCTCTTGGTGCTTGGTATTCGCTATTCGCTCTACCTAAATAACAAGGATCGTGAAAAGTAACTCTACTTCCTTTATAAGTATCTTTATTAAAATCGATTCTTCCTTCTTTTAAAAGTTGTTGAATAAACTGAGTGTGGTGCAAAACTTCATAATTTCCACCTAAACTAGGATATTCATTTTTTAAACAATTAAAAGAATGAGGATCACATGTTACAATCTTTTTTACTTCGTAAGCATTAAGCAATTCGATATTCATAAAAGCTTGCATTTGAAATAAAAATTCATTCCCCGCTCTTTTTGCAACATCTCCAGTACAACTTTCTTCAGTACCTAAAACAGCAAAATTTACATTTGCTTTATTTAAAATTTTAACGAAAGCTCTAGTGATTTTTTTTGCTCTGTCATCGAAACTACCAGCAGAACCTACCCAAAAAAGAATTTCTGGTTGTTTTCCTTGAGCCATCATTTCGGCCATTGTTGGTACAATTAAATTTTCAGACATATTGTATACTATTTTAAGATAGTTAAATTATTATTCGTTTACCCAATTTAAACGATCCATTTGATTGTAAGGCCAAGGAGCACCGTTGTTTTCAATATTACTCATCATGTTGTTCAATTCCATAGGTGCTGCACTTTGTTCCATTACTAAATAACGACGCATTTCGATGATGATTGATAGAGGACTAATATTAATAGGACATTCTTCAACACATGCATTACAAGTTGTACAAGCCCATAACTCCTCTGGAGTAATATAGTCGTTTAATAAAGATTTTCCGTCTTCAACAAAAACACCTTTATTTAAATCGATATTTCTTCCTACTTCTTCTAAACGATCACGAGTATCCATCATAATCTTTCTAGGAGATAATTTTTTACCTGTTTGATTTGCAGGACAAGATGAAGTACAACGACCACATTCTGTACAGCTATAAGCATTTAATAATTGAACCCAATTTAAATCTTGAACATCTGAAGCTCCAAATTTAGCAGGAACAGCATCTGGATTTGCAGGCGCTGCAAACGGATCTGCATTTGGATCCATCATTAGTTTTACTTCATTAGTAACACTTTCTAAATTGTTTAATTTTCCTTTTGCATTTAAATCTGCAAAATACGTATTAGGAAATGCTAATAAAATATGTAAATGTTTTGAGAAATATAAATAGTTTAAGAAAACTAAAATACCCGCAATATGTAACCACCAAGCTGCTCTTTCAATAATAACAACTGAACCTTCGCTCATTCCATTGA
The DNA here is from genome assembly GCF_021172165.1 of Flavobacterium channae. NCBI lineage: Bacteria > Pseudomonadati > Bacteroidota > Flavobacteriia > Flavobacteriales > Flavobacteriaceae > Flavobacterium > Flavobacterium channae. The sequence goes on from NZ_CP089096.1 coordinate 1,466,525, forward strand.
AAATTGGCGCAATAAACTGTGATATTGGAAAACTACCAACACTGTTATAATGACTAATACCTAAATTTTGTAAATGAAAATCAGCAGCATTCATTACTAAAAACAACGTCATTAAAACCATTTCAAAATATAAAATGTAGTTAGCGTCATTTTTAGGTTGTCCATTTAAATCTGAACTTGTAAAACGAGCCAGTTTAGTAACATTTCTTCTAATCCAAAATACTACAACCGCTACTAAAACTAAGAATGCTAAAACTTCAAATGAACCGATTAAAATATCATAAAAAACACCCATAAATGATAAAACACGGTGTGTTCCAAATAATCCATCGATAATAATTTCAATAACTTCAATATTGATGATTACAAAACCAACATAAACTATAATGTGTAAAAATCCTGCAATTGGACGTTTTACCATTTTTGATTGTCCTAAGGCAATCATAGCCATGTTCTTCCATCTTTCAGAAGAGTTATCACTACGATCAACATCTTGACCTAATTTTATGTTACGAATAAGTTTTTTTACATTAATTGTAAAATAACCAATACCTATTGCTAAAAGCAATGCGAAGAAAATATTATCTAAAAAATTCATCGTATAAAAATTACTTTTTTATTGAGTCGTTAACAGGTGCTACATAAGGTTTGTTTTTCTTTCCAAAAAGAGAAACGTTTACATAGCGTGTTGGGTTTAATCGTAAATCTTGTAACAACAATTCTAATTCTTTTGAAGTATTAGTAAAGTTATTGTACATAGCATCATCTTTCATTAATTTACCCATAGTTCCTTTTCCACTATCGATATCTGCCATGATTTTATCAACATTAGCTAATGTTTTTTCTAAATTCTTAACCGTTTGTCCTAAGTTAGCTGCAGCCAATGAATCTGAAATTTTTGAAAAATTAGCAGCGGTTTTATCAAAACTTGTCATCGTTGAATTGATTTTAGATTTGTTCTCTGCAATCATTCCATTAATGTTTTTAGAAGCTACACTAAATTCAGAAAGAGTTTTATTCAATTCAGCAATACTGCTTTTTAAATTTTGTTTTGTTTTCTCGTCTAAAATATCATTGACATTCGAAAACAATACATCAGCATTATCTAATAATTTTTGAACTTTAACCTGTAAAGGTTCTAATTGCTGTGCTAATGCATCTGTTAATCCTAATTTACTACTCGCTTTTAAGTAATCACCCGATACTGCTAAATTACTATCTGCATCATTTGGAATTATTACAATCTCTTTCCCTCCTAATGGAGATGATCCTCTAAGTTCTGCAACACTTGTTTTAGAAATTGGATAATTTGAGGTAATTGATAATTCAACCACAACCTTTTTATTTTCCAAAAAAGAATATGAATTAACTCTTCCAACTGGAACACCTTTGATTGTAATAATTGAGGATGGAGCTAATCCTTCAACAGATTCAAATACGACATACAATTTATTATTGCTATCAAAAAGGTTTTTTCCTTTTAAAAAATTATATCCCCAAATGAATAATAATATAGATACAATTACAAGGATAGCGGTTTTGATTTCTTTTGTTAGTTTCAAAGCGTAATAATTTTTAACAAAAATAAACTTTTATTTTATTTTATTGCATCGGTAATGCTTATTTTTATTCCGTCTTTATAAGCAACTAAGAAAGCTGTTTTGTATCCTTTTTGTTTTGCTTCTTCTAATTTTTGCTTTGCCACATCATAACTTTTTTCTGAAGCATAATAATATTTGTATAAGCTTCCAACTTGTTCATATGAAATAGGGCTTAATCCTTTAAAATTAGAAGGAGAAGTTGATAATTCTTTTTTACTAGCCGAAATTTGAACTTTAAAAATCACACCTTTTTCTGGAGTTTTTACCGTTTTAGGAGTTTCTTTTACAATAGTTTCCGATTTTTGCTCAACTACTTTAATATCCTCTTTAACATTATCATTGTTTGAAGGATTAAAAAATTCGTTTTTATAATCTAAAATAGCTCCTGCAATGGCTTCAGCCAATTTATCTTGACCATCTTCAGAATTTAAAAAATCACCTTCTTCTTTATTAGAAACGAATCCCATTTCTATTAAAACTCTAGGCATAGTAATTTGTCGCAATACTAAGAACCCAGCTTGCTTAACTCCTCTATTTTTATTATCTGTACGTTTAGTAAAAAACTCTTGTACTCTTCCAGCCAATTCAATACTTTGATCTAAATGTTCTTCTTGAAGAATCGAAATACCAATTACAGATTCAGGCGAATTTGGATCAAAACCATCATATTTGATTTTATAGTCGGTTTCTAATGTAACAACCTCATTTTCGTTTTTAGCCACTTCTAAGTTAGACGCATTACGCGTAATACCCATTACATAGGTTTCATTTCCTGATGCTCCTTGATTTTTATTGGCATTACAATGCATCGAAACGAAAATACTTCCTTTAGATTTGTTAGCAATATTAGCACGTTGTTGTAATTCGATAAAAACATCCGATTTACGAGTATAAACAACCTCTATTTGTGGATCTTTTTCTAAAATTGCACCTACTCTTAATACGGTTTTTAATGCGATATTCTTTTCAATATTACCATGATAAACAGCACCATAATCTTTACCGCCATGACCCGCATCTAAAACTACTTTGAATTTTTGATTTTGACCATAGCTTGAAAAAAAGTGCATTGCGATAATTACAAATACAATTTTCTTAAACATAAATTATCTTCTTTTAATTTGTAAATGTTACTATATAAGCGGAAGTATATCCTTTCTTTTTAGCTTCCTCTAATTTTTTCTTACAAGCATTATAATCGGATTCTTCACCATAAAAATACTTGTATAATTTTTTATCTTTTTCAAAAGTTATCCCTTTTAAACCTTTAAAGTTAGAAGGTTTTGTTTCTAATTTTTTAGAACCTGCACAAATTTGAACTTTATAATAGGTTGAATTGGATTTAGAATCTTTTATATCACTATCATTCTCAATTTTACTTGATACTACTTCATTATTAACTTGATTTGAATCTGTATTAAAAAAAGTAGTTTTGTATGATAAAATTGCATTTGAAACAGATTCAGACATCTCTGTTTTACCTTTATCAGAATTCAAATACTTTGCCTCTTCAGCATGTGATACAAAACCTAATTCAATTAATACTCCTGGCATAACAGTAGCATCTAAAACCCATAATGGTTGTTGACGAACACCTTTATCTTTTCTTTTTAATTCACTTTTAAATTGATTTTGAACCAATGTTGCCAATTCAATACTTTGTAACAAAGCCTCTTCTTGCATGATTTTTAATCCTATTAATGTTTCTGGATTATTAGGATCAAAACCTTTATATTTCTTTTTATAATCTGTTTCTTGAAAAATTACAGCATTTTCTGTTTTCGCAATTTCTAAATTAGTATCTGTTCTTGACATTCCCATTACTAAAGTCATTGCTCCTATTGGATTTCCTGATTTTACAGAATTACAATGAACCGAAACAAATAAATTGGCTTTAGCTTTGTTTGCAATATTAGCTCGCTCTCTCAATTCTACAAAAACATCAGTTTTACGAGTATAAATTACTTCTATATCCTTATTCTTTTCAAGAATTTTTCCAATTTTAAGCACTACTGCAAGGGCAACATCTTTCTCTTTAACTCCATTTTTTACTGCACCTGGATCTTTTCCACCATGACCGGCATCTAATACAACTTTAAATTTAGCGTTATTTTGACTAAATCCAAAAGTTAAAACAAAAAGGAACAGTAATATAGACAGGTATTTGGTGTTTTTTTTATATGGCATAAAACAATTGCTAGAGATTATAAGTTATAATTTTATTAAAACATTATTTTTGCAAAAAAATATATGTAAGTTTGACACTTCAAAAAGTGAGCCAAATTTTTACAAAAATACTATTAAAAGCATTGCATACAAAGTTATTTCATATCGTTTTTTCAGTAATTTTTCTAACATTAGGAACTAACTCTATTTTTTCTCAAGAAACTCCGATTCCAAATACCGTTACTTTAACTAAGACTGATCTTAACAAAGTTAAGGATTCTACAGCAGTTGATTCTTCAAAAAAGAACAAACCTTTTTTAGATGGTGTAGTTAACATGAAAGCTAAGGAGTATGAAAAATTGGATCAGAAGAAAAAAACAGTTACACTTCATGATGAAGCTGAAATTTACTATACTGACTTTGAATTAAAAGCTGGTAGAATAGTTTTAGATTATGAAAAAAATTTAGTGTATGCTGGTCGATTAAAAGACTCTGCAGGAAATTATATTCAAAGGCCCGTTTTTAAACAAGGAAGTAATGTGGTTGAGCCCGATTCTATTATTTTTCATACAAAATCAAAACGTGCTAAAGTTTGGAATTCGAGAACACAACAAGGTGAATTATTCATAAAAGCTGAAATTTCTAAAAAAGAAAACGATTCGGTTTATTTTATGAAAAATGCCCGAATGACAACTTCTCAAAATATTGATGATCCAGAATATTATTTCCTTGTAAAAAGAGTAAAATTTGTTCCTAAAAAGAAAGTAGTTGTTAGTTCAACTCAAATGTACATAGCAGATGTTCCTACTCCTATTTGGTTGCCTTTTGGATATTTCCCAATGTCGGAAACAAGTACTTCAGGTTTTATTATGCCAACTCCAGGACAAAATAATCAACAAGGTTATTTTTTGCAAAATGGAGGTTATTATTTTGCTTTAAGTGAATATTACGATTTAGCGGTTCTTGGAGATTATTACACCAATGGAAGTTATGGATTACGAGCCGAAAGTAGTTATGCGCAACGCTATAAATTCAACGGACGTGTAAATTTGAGGTTTGAAAACAATATTCAGAGTGAAAAAGGTTTACCTGATTATTCAAAATCAAAACAATACAACATACAGTGGTCACATAGTCAAGATGCTAAAGCTTCTCCAAACTCAAGATTTTCAGCTTCTGTAAACTTGGGTAGTAGCCAATATTTTAGACAATCGGTTAATTTGAATAATATTGGTTCTTCAGTTAATAACAACTTAAGTTCTTCTGTATCATTTTCAAAAACATTTAAGACTGTTCCGCAAGTGAACATGTCGTTATCTGCAACACATTCACAAAACACAAATACACAAGCAATCGACATGACACTTCCTACTTTTCAGGCAAGTGTAGATCGTATTTTTCCATTTGCGTCAAAAGACGGAGTTAAAAAAGGAATCATACAAAATATCAGTTTACAATACAATATTAGAGGAGAAAATAGAATTAAAACTACTGACTCTTTGTTTTTTAAACCTCAAATGTTTAGAGATGCTAAAACAGGATTCCAACATTCTATTCCTATAAGTACAAACTTTAAAGTATTCAAATATTTTAGTGTTACTGCATCGGCTAACTATAACGAAGTTTGGGCATTAAATACCATTGAAAAATATTTTAGTACTACTGAAAACAAAGTTGTAACTGTAGATCAAAAAGGTTTTGAATCGTTTAGAACGTATAACTTTAATGTTGGTGTAGGAACAACTATTTATGGTACTTTCAACTTTGGAGAAGACAAAAAAATAGAAGCTATTAGACACGTTGTAAGACCAAATATTTCTTACGGTTATACTCCAAGTTTTGATCAATATTTTGAAAGATATGCATTAGATGCTACTGGAGTGAATTTTGCCGATTATACGAAATTTGATAATGGTCTTTTTGGTTCACCATCAAATAGTGTTTCTAACGCTATGAACCTTTCTATTAGTAATACTTTTGAGGCTAAAGTAAAAGATAAAGAAAGTAAAAAAGGTGAAACTAAAAAAGTAATGCTTTTAAATAACTTTAATATCGGAACTCGTTATGATTTTAATGCTGATTCATTAAAGCTCAAAGAAATTTCAATTAGTGGAGGAACACAACTATTTAAGCAAAAGATGAACATCAACTTTGCAGCTGTTGTAGACCCATACGCAATTGATAATACTGGTAGAAGAATTGATCAATTAAATATTGACAATGGTGGAAGTTTATTACGTTTACCTCGTGCTAACATTACTTTAAATTATAGTTTTTCAAGTACTGACGCAAATAAAAACAGTAAAACATCTGACCAAAATGTACAGAATGGTGGTCGTGGAGATGATTTATTTGGTGTTGGTGCTGACTTAAGTGATAACCGTCAAAGTTTATTTGGAAAAGATAAAGAAGATGAAAAAGAAAGTTCAAATTCAGAATGGTACAACACCAAACTTCCATGGGATTTAAGAATTGCGTATTCAATGAATTACAACAATTCAAATAGACAAAATGAGATTTCATCACAATCGTTAATGGCTTCTGGAAATATTGAATTAGCACCAAGATGGAAAGTTGGATTTTCTTCGGGTTACGATTTTGTTCAAAAAGGAGTTACCTTCACACAATTGCGTTTTGAACGTGATTTAGAAAGTTGGAGGATGAGTTTTAACTGGGTTCCATTTGGTACTAATACATATTGGGGCTTCTTTATAGGAATATCGTCTTCTATATTAAGTGATATTAAATACGATAAGCGTCAGTTACCTGATCGTACATTCAGACAATAATAAAACATTTTAAATGAAAAAAATCATATTTACAGAAAAAGCCCCTGCTCCTATTGGACCATACAACCAAGCCGTTTTATCAGGAAATACTTTGTATACTTCAGGACAAATTGCCTTAAATCCTGAAACTATGGAATTGGTTTTAGACAATATTGAAACCGAAACAAAACAAGTAATGGAAAACATGAAAGCGGTTTTAGCTGCCGCTGATATGACATTTGAAAACGTAATAAAAACAACCATTTTCATTATGAATATGGGCGATTTTGCAAGAATTAATACAGTTTATGGCAGTTATTTTGATGAAACAACTGCACCAGCAAGAGAAACAGTACAAGTAGCTTGTTTACCAAAGAATGTAAACATTGAAATTTCAATGATTGCTGTAAAATAAACACCTAAACAATCAATTATAGAACAATCCTCCAAGTTTTCTTGTGAGGATTTTTTTATATTTAGTTTTAATAGTTATCTTAGTGATGAAAATGACTAGTCAATAGATATTCAGAAAACTATATGAAAAATAAATCAGTCGAAATATTAGAAAAGTACATTGATTCTCAAAAAAACATATGCAAAAAATATAATTCCAACTTCAATAAAATAGATGAAAAATTATTTATTGGGGCTAATTATAATCTTAAACTCGAACCAATAAATGGACTCCGTCATCCAATACATGGAAAATTGAACGGTTGGTATATCTGGAGTGGTGAATGGTCAGATTCAGATGACTTTTTTAAACCCATATGTTTAGAACATCTTATTGAACTTAAACCAGAAATTATTAAATATTTTGGTCTAGATATTGGATTTCGTTTTCTGGCTAATGATAAAGGATATGAAGATGTTTGGTTTGATCAAAATATAACTTCTTTAAAATAAGTCAAATATCATTCTTAATTGAATATTTTTTTAATGTAATCCTAATAATAATAATTGAGCAGTTGCTTCATTTGTAGCTAAAGGGACATTATGAACGTCACAAATACGAATTAACATATTGATATCTACTTCGTGTGCGTGACTAGAATTTGGATCTTTAAAAAACAATACCATATTGGTTTTACCTACCGCAACTCGAGCAGCAATTTGAGCATCGCCACCAAGTGGTCCTGATAACATTTTTTTTACTTTAAATCCAGCTGCTTCTGCTCTACCGCCAGTTGTTCCAGTTGCAATAATCTTAATATTATCTTTTAACAAAATTTCTTTGTTTTTATTTAAAAACTGAACCATGTCTGCTTTTTTTCCGTCGTGTGCGATTATTGCTATTTCCATATATCTAAAATTATATTTACAAATATATATAAATAAAAAATCCCAAAACATTTTAAGGCTTTGGGATTAATAAAAAACTAACAATATAAATTACTTATTTAAGATATGATATGCAATTAGACCATCAATAGGTCTTCTTAAAACATTACCTATTGTAATTCCGTGCTTTGCTAGTACTTCTGTAAGTTCGTCTTTTAAATAAAACGCTATTGAACCTACAAAATGCACTGGAACTTCTTTGCAATTATCAAATTGTTCAATATAATTTTCTACAAAGCTTTCCATTTCTCTATGAATGAATTTTTGGCAAAACTCAGTATCCTTATGTTTAATCAAAAATTTAGCAAACGTGGCTAAATAAGCATTTGGATTTGGTTCTTTGTATAAATTATGTTTAATATAATCTGGATCAACATTGTACTCTTCTTCAAATTCTTGAGCCAATTCTTTAGGCATTTTATTAAAATAATAACCTCTAATTAAATGGCGTCCGAAACGATTTCCAGAACAATCATCCATAGCAATATAACCTAAAGATTGTACTTTTTGATGTAGTACTTTTCCATCAAAATAACTACAATTAGAACCAGTTCCTAATATACATACAATTGCTTCTTGATCTTTAGGAGTTGTAGCATAAACCGCAGCATAAGTATCTTCATGAACAACAACCACAGCATTTTTGAAGTAATTTTGAAACACCAATGTTAAAAAATCCTTCATTCTTTCTGTTCCACAACCTGCTCCATAAAAGAACAGATGTGTTGCTTTTTCTTTATTGTGAGAAATATCAAATTTATCCTCTAAACGATCAATAATTTCTTCTTTATCCAAAACCTCAGGATTTAAACCTAAAGTTTGTGTAGTGAATAATACCTTACCGTTATCATCAATCGCAATCCAATCGGCTTTAGTAGAACCACTGTCAACTAATAATTTCATATGGTTGTGTTTTTTGGGTATAAAAAAATCCCGCAAATAATGCAACGGGATTTTTTTTACAAAAATATTATTTTAAACCAGCAATATGCACTGATAAGTCGATTAATTTGCTTGAATAACCATATTCGTTATCATACCAAGAAACCAATTTAAAGAAAGTTGAATTTAAACCAATACCAGCTTTAGCATCAACGATAGAAGTTCTTGTATCTCCAACAAAATCTTGAGAAACTACATCATCTTCAGTAAATCCTAAAATTCCTTTCATAGAAGTTTCAGAAGCATTTTTAAGAACTGCCATGATTTCTTCATAAGAAGCTTCTTTAGCTAATTTTACAGTTAAATCAACAACAGAAACGTCAACTGTAGGAACACGGAAAGACATTCCAGTAAGTTTTCCATTCAATGAAGGAATAACTTTTCCAACAGCTTTAGCAGCACCAGTAGACGAAGGAATAATATTTACAGAAGCAGCACGACCACCTCTCCAATCTTTTCTAGATGGTCCATCGGCAACCATTTGAGTTGCTGTTGAAGCATGAACAGTTGTCATTAATCCTTCTACAATTCCGAAATTATCATTGATAACTTTAGCTAATGGAGCTAAACAGTTTGTTGTACATGAAGCATTAGAAACGATATTATCTGAAGCTTTAGCTTCTGTATGATTTACACCCATAACAAACATAGGTGCATCTGCTGATGGAGCTGAAATAACAACTTTTTTAGCACCACCATCAATATGAGCTTGAGCTGTTTCTAAAGTAGTAAAGATACCTGTACATTCTGCTACAACATCTACATCTACTTTTTCATCATCCCATTTAATTAATTTTGGATCTCTTTCTGCAGTAACGCGAATAAATTTATCGTTTACATATAATTGACCATCTTTAACTTCTACTTTTCCATTAAAACGACCATGAACAGAATCATACTTTAACAAATAAGCTAAATGATCTACATCTAATAAATCGTTGATAGCTACTACTTCTACATTATCTCTATTGAATGATTCTCTAAATACAATTCTACCGATTCTTCCGAATCCGTTAATACCTAATTTTACTTTTGACATTTTTTATTTAATTTTTTATTTTTAATATTAAGATGATACTATATCTGATACTTTTACAAGTTCCATATCAATTTCGCTTTGTCCTTTAATTGCTTGTTCTAAAGGCGTTAACGTAACTTTATCTTGATTTAAACCAACCATAAAATTAGATTTACCTTCAAGTAAACTTTCTACCGCTTTAACACCTAATCTTGAAGCAAGAACTCTATCAAAACACGATGGAGAACCACCACGTTGCATGTGACCTAATACAGAAACACGAACATCGTATTCTGGCATGTTTTCTTCGATATAATCTTTAAGTTCGAAAACGTTTTTACCAATTTTATCTCCTTCAGAAACTACAACAATACTTGATGTTTTTCCAGAACCTTTACTTCTTTTTAATGATTCTACTAACCTATCTAATCCAAAATCTTCTTCTGGAATTAAAATCTCTTCAGCACCAGCTCCAATTCCAGCATTTAATGCAATATGACCTGCATCACGTCCCATAACTTCAACAAAGAATAAACGATTATGTGAATTGGCTGTATCTCTGATTTTATCAATTGCATCAATAACTGTATTTAATGCTGTATCATATCCTAAAGTATGACTCGTACCAAAAATATCATTATCGATAGTTCCTGGAATTCCTATAACTGGAAATCCGTATTCTTCATTGAAGATTTCTGCTCCAGTAAAGCTTCCATCTCCACCTATTACAACGAAAGAATCTATACCAGCAGCAACTAAATTGTCGTATGCTTTTTTTCTTCCTTCTTTAGTTCTAAATTCTGTTGAACGAGCCGATTTTAAAATAGTTCCACCTTTATTAATGATGTTTTTAACATCTCTAGGTCCCATTTCTTTAAAGTCACCTTCAATCATTCCTTGGTAACCTCTATAAATGCCTACACATTCTACATTATAATAAGCACAAGCTCTAACTACTGCACGGATTGCAGCATTCATACCAGGTGAATCTCCACCTGACGTTAAAACACCTACTCTTTTAACCTTTTCTGACATATTTTTTGTTTGTTTATGTAAATTTATAAAACGAATTATAAAAAAACAGCGTTTCTTGCAAAGTATTTAATAATACTTGCAAATTCAAACGTTTTCGTTAATAACTTTCTGTTTTTTCTACTAAAAAAATACGAATTAATCGATTTCTGGAACTTTCAATTGTTCCTCTTTTTTAACTTCTGAAGACTTAGTTTTTCTTTGATTGATGAAATCTATAAATTCTGGTGGGAATTCAGAATCAGGTAATTCATCATTTGAATTTGAAGTAGCAGTTTTCTTTTTATTCTTACTGAAGATCTTTTGAATCATTTCTTTAAAAGTATCAAACTCTACATTATAAGTTATACCTAAACCTTGTGTATAACCTATACCTTCCCCTACATAGTTGATATCATTTTCTCTATTAAATACGTGAGCATTTAATGTTCCGTCTTCATTTATTTGCATTAATACCTCCAAATTACCCACAATAACCGATTCTGTAACACCTCCTACAGGAACTCCGACTTTTCCATTAATCGTAATTCTATCATTAATACGGGTGTTCATAGTAACACCTACTCTATCTGAAATATCGGTAAGTCTGTTACCTTGAGAATAATCTAAACCTAATTGTAAATTACTATCTGCATCGGCAAATAATCCATTGATAATTGAACTAGCTCCTTCAATCAACGAACCATAAGCCGCATTTCCTGTAGATTCTGCCGTTACAAAAGAACCAGTAGCCAATAAGGCAAAAGCTTGTGTTTGACGCGTGTCTTTATCTTGTAACTTATAATCTATTTCGCTTTTTAAAACCGAACTTACATTTGGAAAATCGATATTAAAATCAGGCTGTGGATTGCTTAAATTACCATTTAATAAAATTGTCACATTTGTATCTACTTTTCTATTAAATGAAGCACTTTCTACTAAAACAGCTGGATTAGCCATTGTTTTATAAGTTGCTTTTAAATCTAAAACCGCATTCATTGGTTCGCCATCCCAACGAATAGTCCCTCCTTTTTCTACATTGAATTTTTTATCAATAATACCTCCATATTTAAAGTTATATTGTCCTTCTTGAACGATGAAGTCACCAAACATTTCAAACTTCCCTAGTGTATTAATATTCATTTGCATAGAACCTACACCAGTTCCTTTCATTGCATGACCCGTTTCTCTATTTAAAATAATTTCGATATCTGCATCAGGATCAATATCAAAATTGAAATCCAATTCAATACCTTGGTATTTATTTTCTTTAGCAATTTTACCTAATAATGATTTTTGATATTCTTCTTTCGTCATAAAATTGATAAAAGAATTGTTTCCTAAATCTTCATCATCATTTATAGGGATTTTAATTGTAGTTCCTTTTTCAGACTCACCAGCTACCTTAATATTTAATGCATCTACTGAACCTGTAATACTCGCTTTCCCTTTCATGAAAGCAGTTCCGTAGTAATAAGCATCTTCAGAATCTTTAGTATCTAAGGCTAAAATATTATCCGAAACTAAATGTAAATCTAATTCCCAATCTCCAAGATTTTGATGTCTTATTGTTCCATCAATAACACCTTTAGTATGATACTTTGTATCGGTAACTTCTATCTTTCGTAAACTAAATTGATGCTCGGTTAAGTCTACAATGGCGTTTTTTTCAAATGCGTAATCGACATTCAAATATGGAACTCGCATACCAGCATCATTAAGGTAAAGTCGACCATCCATTTCGGGTTCAGTTAATGACCCATGAATTGTAGTTCGACCAGTTGCATTACCTCTTACATCCGAAAGCACACTTCCTAATAATGAACCAAAAGGTGCCAAATTAAATTTATCGAAACCTGCTTCTAAATCCAAACTTGATTGTTGTCCAACGAAGTTAATGTCACCATCAAGGAAAAAATGCTCTTTTCCATCTTGTTTCAATGTTGAATTAACCACAAACTGATTGAAGTTCTCATTTCCTTCTATTTCAAAATCCAAATCACCTAACAAAAACTGATTGATTTTTAAACTATCAATTGTTAGGTTAGAAATTGGTTCGTATTTATTTCTGTCTTGTTTATAATTGACAAATCCGTTAATCTTTCCACCAAAAGATAAACTATCTAATGAAGGAGTCAATTTATTCAAATCGACATCGTTAAACGATAATTTGAAATCTTTATAAGTAGAATCTCGCATTGTTCCAAAGAAATCAATCTTTTGATTATTATGAGATAAACTTAATTTTTCGAAATCGAAATTTTTCAAATATTTGTCGAAAACAATTTTATTATCATTAGTTTCACCTTCATTAATAAACCACAAGTAATCTTTAAATCTAATTTCTGACTTTTTAAATCCTAAGATTGACAGTTTGTTCTCATTAATTGTGTGATATAAGTTCAAATCATATGTATCTTGAGCTTTTGCTCCTCCTTTAAATTCGGAACGCACAAACAACGTATCATTTAAAGTAACATTGATTAAATTAAAATCCGCTATTTTATATGATTTGGTTTTTATTGAATCAACCGTTATATAAGCGTTATATAATGGATTTTTATTATCGATATCTATTTTTAAATTTTCGATAGTATTCTCGTAAGCCACAATGTTTGGCGAAGAAAAGTCGAATATAAATTTACCTTCATCTCCACTTATTTTACCTTTTAACTTAGTGTTTTCTGAAATTTTAACATCTGGAATGAAAACATCAACAATTTTATCGTGTAATGTTAAATCAAAATTTAAGAATTGCCCTTTGTCTAATTTATTTGGAGAATAATTGGCATACAAACTTCCCAAAGCATTTTCAATCATTTTTTGCAATTGATTTACTTTGTATTTACCTACAATTTGACCAGTAACAATATCAGGAGAATTAATATCAATTGTTCTAACTTGATTAACATCAAACGATGAAACAACTTCAAAATCCTCAAAAAAGTACGAATCTTTACTGTTTTGATAGTAAATATTATCCAATTTTAAATTTCCAGCTAAATCATCAACCGAATTTCCATGAGCTTTAAAATCGATATTTCCTTTAAAAATAGAAATGGAATCGTTTTTAACAAACTTAAGTAAATACAAATCCGCATAATCGATTTGTGCTTTAAAATCGTAGTTTTTAGCCTTTAAACTTAAATCAATTACGCCATCAAAATCCATTTTAAGATTCGGATCGTTACTATTGAAATATCCTTTATAATAAGGCATTTTCATACTCCCATCAACCGTAATTTTTTGATAGTTATAACCGTTGTAATAAAACTTATGAATATCTCCTTTAATTGCTGTATTTAGTAATTTTTGCGTAAAACCACGACCATCAACATCTAAATCAACAGTTGCTCTACCAATATCTTTCTTTCCTAATAAGGTTCCTAAATCAAAATCATTTAGAATTAAAGTTCCTTTGTATAATGCATTATCAATATAATCGATATTTTGCATAGAAAGATTACTTTCTAATTCACCTAATTTCGACATTAGATAAATATCGGCATTTATGTATTTCTGAGTTAGTTCTACTCCTCCAACAACATTTACAGTTCCTAATTTATCTAAAGCAGACGGAAGATTGTTTCCTAAAATTCTTGGTAATATTTTATTTAATCGCTCATAGCTTGAAGTTAGTCTATCAAAATTTCCATTCATGTAAAAACTTTGATTTCCTTTACCAAATAAATTTCTAAAATTTACTGTTCCAATTATTTCAGATTGATTTTTATCTACTAATCTTAAATTATGCGTAGTAAAATTGTTCAATGTTCCTACCAAATGCGTATCAACATAAAACACGTTGTTTTTTCCAAATTCATTATAAAAATAATTCAAATCGTTTGAAGCAATTGAAGCTTTATCAAATTGTACATCAAAAACAACTTTATTATTAAAATCTGAAAAATCTTGTCGGTTATACCTAAGCTCAACTTTACCCATCATTTCAGATGCTGAAGTTTTCATTGCTAAACGCTCAAGTAAAATATTCTTTTTGGTATAAGTAAAATCAGCCGTAATATTCTCAACTTCTAAACCTCTATGGTCTTTAAATGATAAACGGTCGATAAAAGTTGTTACGTTTGCTCCTTTTATATAAAAATCATCAATTTCACCATTAAGTTTAGTAAAATCGAGCATTTTAGGAGTTTGAAGATTATGATCAATATATTGAAAACGACCATTAAAAACAGTCATTTTATTTGCTTTCATTCTAAACTTACCCGAAGAAGGCGTTCCATCATCAAAAGCTTCTATAAACTTATCAAGATTTGTAAATTTTTCATTTTTATAATTTACAATCCTAACATCTAATCCATGAAGTACTACGTCTTTTAAATATGGATGACCTGGATCGTAAATTTTCTTAAAACTTAAAATAGAAGTATTTAATTTTTTAATGTAAAACAAAGTATCTTGATGATGATCCAAAACCAAAACATCACCTAATTTTACACTTCCAAAAGGAGTTATCGCAATTTTATCAATTTTTATATTGGTACCAAACGATTTGTTTAATTCCTCTGTAGCATATTTACCAAGAGCGGTTTGTACAAAAGGCAACGTAAGCAGTATACCCAATAAGAGCAACAGTAATAAAATTCCTATTAAGGAACGAAATAGTATTTTTTTAAATTTTTTGATACGTTCTTTTGTTTTAAATTTGCTACAAAATATACTATAATTAGTGTAACCAAACAAAAATAAGGAATTTTGTAAGATAATTACAATATCTTTAATTCAAATTTCGTGCCTAAAATGACAGAAAAAAAAATATATACTTTAGCAATCGAAAGTTCTTGTGATGATACTTCCGCAGCCGTACTTTGTAACGATGTTGTTTTATCAAATATTGTGGCTCGTCAAGCGATACATGAAGAATATGGTGGCGTTGTTCCAGAGCTTGCTTCAAGAGCGCATCAGCAGAATATTGTTCCTGTTGTAGATGTGGCTATAAAAAAAGCAGGAATTACTAAAAATGACTTGAATTGTATTGCCTTTACACAAGGTCCGGGATTAATGGGTTCGTTATTAGTTGGTGGCTCATTTGCAAAATCTATGAGTATGGCTTTAGATATCCCGCTAATTGCTATCAATCACATGAAAGCGCATATTTTAGCTCATTTTATTGACGAAGAAGGTTATGACAAACCCACATTTCCTTTTTTAGCGTTGACAATTTCTGGTGGACACACACAAATTGTTAAAGTAAATAGCTTTTTTGATATGGAAATCATTGGAGAAACAACAGATGATGCCGTTGGTGAAGCTTTTGATAAATCAGCTAAAATTCTTGGACTACCTTATCCTGGCGGACCATTAATTGATAAATTTGCTCAAGAAGGAAATCCAAAAGCGTTTCTTTTTACAAAACCTAAAGTAGATGGATTAAACTTTAGTTTCAGTGGTTTAAAAACGCAAATACTTTACTTTATACAGAAAAATGTAGCTTTAAATCCAAATTTTGTTGAAGAAAATAAAGCCGATATCTGTGCATCAATTCAATACACCATTATCAATATTTTAATGGACAAGTTAAAGTTAGCTGTTGCTGAAATTGGAATCAATCAAATTGCAATTGGTGGAGGTGTTTCTGCAAATTCTGGAATTCGTTCGACATTGAAAGAAGCTGAAAAAAAGTATGGTTGGAAAACTTATATTCCAAAATTTGAATACACAACTGATAATGCTGCTATGATTGGAATTGTTGGTTATTATAATTTTCTAGAACAAAATTTTAGCAATGCTGAAGTAACTTCTAAAGCAAGAATTGAATTTTAAATCTTATGCAATTATTCTATAATCCCGACATAAAACAAGGCAACAAAACATTCTTTTTCGATAAAGAAGAGAGCAAACATATTGTTAAAGTTTTGCGTAAAAAAGAAGGTGATAAAGTATTTATTACAAATGGTTTAGGATTTTTATTTGAATCTGAAATCATATTAGCATCAGAAAAAAAATGTGAAGTACAAATAACGTTAGAAACATTTCAAGAACCTAATTCGTTTTACACACATATTGCAGTTGCTCCTACCAAAATGAATGATCGTTTAGAATGGTTTTTAGAAAAAGCTACTGAGATTGGTATTCATGAAATTACACCAATAATTTGCGATCATTCAGAAAGAAAAGTGTATAAAATTGATAGAGCAGAAAAGATTATTCAGGCTGCAATGAAACAATCACTTCATTATTATATTCCAAAAATTAACGAACCTATTTCGTTTTTACAGTTTGTAAAATCAAATGTCGAAGGGCAAAAATTCATTGCACATTGTGAAGAAACTGATAAAAAATCGTTTCAGAAAGAAATTACTAAAAATGAAAAAGTTACTATTTTAATTGGCCCAGAAGGCGATTTTTCTACAAAAGAAATCAATTTGGCTATTGAAAATAATTTTATTCCTGTAACTTTGGGAAATACCAGATTACGAACAGAAACCGCAGCATTAGTTTCTTGTCATACAATTGCATTATTAAATGAATAAATTCTTAGCATCAGTAATTTTATTATTATGGAATTTGGGTTTTACCCAAGAAATTGCTGTTGCCAAGTATTCTGGAGGTGGTGATTGGTATGCAAATCCTACTTCTTTACCCAATTTAGCTAGGTTTTGTAATCAAAACATCAATACTAAAATCAACACTAAAATTGCTACTGTTGAAGTAGGAAGTGCTGAAATATTTACTTATCCATTTGTTCACATGACAGGGCATGGAAATGTAGTTTTTAGTGCTAACGACATCATCAATTTAAGAAATTATCTAACATCTGGAGGATTTTTACACATAGATGACAATTACGGTATGGACGAATTTATAAGAAAAGAAATCAAAAAGATTTTTCCAGATAATCCGCTAACTGAAATTCCTTCAAATCATATAATTTTTCAAGAACCTTATGCTTTTGCTGGTGGATTACCAAAAATTCACGAACACGACAATAAAAAACCACAAGCCTTTGGAATTTTTATTGAAGGAAGAATTGTACTGCTTTACACCGTAGAAACTGACTTAGGAGACGGTTGGGAAGATGCCGAAGTTCACAATGACCCACAAAGTGTAAGAGAAAAAGCACTAAAAATGGGTGCTAATATTTTAAACTATGCTTTTAAAAATTAAACATTTTTATTGCATTTTTTTAAAATTTTAACATAAACTGCAGAAAAACTACAGCAATTTATATTTTAATACCTTTTAATTTTGGTCTAATATCATTTTTAAAACGATAATATTGTGATATAATTTTTACAGAAACTTTGATTTACTGTAAGAAAATAAAATCATTATACTAAAACTAGTTCCCAAATCGTTTTTAAAAATTAACCAAACTATTTAACTAACTAAAATGTATTATTTATGAAAAAAATCCTTTTATCAGCAGTTTCATTACTGTTATTGGTTTCTTGTAGTAGTGAAGATTCTAGCAATTCTTCAGAATTAGCAACAACTACTCATTCTCACAGAGGATGTGCTTCACATGAAGTTCATGAACAACAGCTAAGAGAAAATCCTGAATTAGCTGCAAAAATGCAAGAAATTGAAAGATTTACTGAAAACGCAATTACAAACGGTAGACTAGTAAATGGAAGAATTGAAATTCCTGTTGTAGTAAACGTTTTATACAGAACTGCTGCTGAAAACATTTCATTAACACAAATACAATCGCAAATTGATGTTCTAAACAAAGATTTTAATGCTCAAAACAGTGATTTTAATCAAGTCCCATCTGTTTTCTCAGGTGTTAAAGCCAATGTTGGTATTACTTTTGTTTTAGACGCAGTTTACAGAAAATCAACAACTAAATCATCTTGGGGAACTCGAGATGCAATGAAAAAATCAAAACAAGGTGGAATTAACCCAACTTCTCCAACGACTAAATTAAACTTATGGGTTTGTACTATTGGTGGTGGAATTTTAGGTTATGCACAATTCCCAGGTGGTTCATCTGCTACAGATGGTGTTGTAATTGATTCAAGATATTTAGGAACTACCGGAACTGCTACAGCTCCATTTAACAAAGGTAGAACTGCAACTCACGAAGTTGGTCACTGGATGAATTTAAGACACATTTGGGGCGATGCTACTTGCGGAAGCGATTTAGTAAGCGACACACCTACTCACAATACAGCTAACTACGGGATGCCTGTTTTCCCTCACTACTCTACTTGTTCAGGCACACCAATCGAAATGACTATGAATTACATGGATTATACTGATGATGCAGGAATGTACATGTTCTCAAACGGACAAAAAAGCAGAATGCTTGCCATTTTTGCGTCAGGAGGATCACGAAATTCATTCGCTCAGCCATAATCGAATGCATATTGCAAGTTAAGCTTAAAAACTCATCATTAATTGGTGAGTTTTTTTTATTTTAGCAAAAAACAAAAAATGACATCTAAAGAATTATCTTTTGGTATTGTTAGAGCAGTTTTAACACTTGCAGCAATATTACTCTCTTTATTCTTTCTATATAAAATAGCTACAGTAATAGTTTATTGCATCGTGGCAATTGTATTTTCATTACTACTCTACCCTTTGGTTTTATTTTTAAGAAGAAAACTAAAATTTGGTAACACACTTGCTGTAGTTACTGCTTTATTGTTATTTGTGTTACTAATTAGCGGTATTGTTTTACTATTTGTTCCTTTAATTGTTTCACAAGGTGAAAACTTATCGCTTTTAGATATTAATTCCTTAGAAAACAATTATAATAATTTGCTGACTAATGCAACAGAATATTTGAATTCTCATAACATCGATCTACAACAATTTACAGCAAATTCCAATTTAACTTCATTTTCAAATTTCGAATTCATTCCAAACTTCTTAAACAACTTAGTAAGTACAATTGGCAATATCGGAATGGGATTAGCTTCAGTACTTTTTATATCGTTTTTCATTCTTAAAGAAAGAACTTCTTTTTCATTGGCTTTTAAAAAGTTATTACCTGAAAATCAGAAAGAAAAAGTTTTAAATTCAGTTGAAAAAATCAATGAAATGTTATCAAAATATTTTCTTGGTTTATTATTACAACTCTTTATAATCTTAATATTGTATTTTATTGTTTTCCTCATATTTGGAGTTGAAAATGCTTTAATAATAGCGCTTTTATGTGCTATATTTAACATTGTTCCTTACGTAGGACCTATAATAGCAACTTTTGTAGCTGGAATTTTAATCATGACAAGCAGCATTGGCACTGGAGCCGATTTTAGCACAGAAACATTACCAACAACTATTTATGTTTTAATAGGAATGTTTATTGTTCAACTGATTGATAACAATGTGAGTTCGCCAATGATTTTTTCAAAAAGTACCAATTCACATCCTTTAGAAATATTCTTAGTTATCCTAATTGCAGGAATTTTATTTGGTATTACAGGAATGATTATTGCGGTTCCTTTTTACACTTCATTGAAAGTAATTGGAAAAGAATTCCTACCAGATAATAGAATCATAAAAGCATTGACGAAAAATTTATAGTTTTGGATATAAATCAAATTTTAAAAACTGATATTCAAGATTTTATAAATAAAAATCTTAATTCTGATAGTTCAACATTAGCTTTAAAGAAAAATCCATTTCCAGAAGTTAATTATGCCGAGATAATTAATCAAATCAGTGCTAAAAAGAAAGCAAAAGATAAATTACCAACTTGGTTTTCTACTGAAAATATTATTTATCCTGAGAAAATATCAATCGAGCAAACATCTTCTGAAATAACCGCAAAATATAAAGCTTCATTAGTTTCTGGAGATAAATTAATTGATTGTACTGGCGGATTTGGAATAGACGATTACTATTTTTCAAAACAATTCAAAAAAGTAATTCATTGCGAATTAAATTCAGATTTATCTACAATTGTAAAACATAATTTTGAAGTTCTAGAAGCTTCAAATATTGAATGCTTTTCAGGTAATAGCTCACAAATAATAGAACAATTAAATCAGAAATTCGATTGTATTTATATTGATCCTTCCCGAAGAAACGATGCAAAAGGCAAAGTATTCATGTTAGCCGATTGTTTACCAAATGTGGTGGATTTACAAGATTTTTACTTTCAATTTACTGATATGATTCTAATTAAAACGGCTCCTATTTTAGATCTTCATGCAGGTTTATTAGAACTAAATAATGTTGCTGAAATTCATATTGTTGCGGTAAATAATGAAGTTAAAGAATTGCTTTGGAAAATTGTCAAAAATCATTCTGAAGCTCCAACTATAATAGCAGTTAACTTAGAAAAAGAGAAACAAACCATTACCAAAATTGAAAGTTCAAAAAGCTATTCAGCTCTTTATAGTTTGCCAAAAAAATATCTTTACGAACCGAATGCTTCTATAATGAAATCAGGCGGTTTTGAGGCAGTTTCCGAATTGTTTTCTATCGAAAAATTACATCAACATTCACATTTATTCACTTCTGAAGAATTAATTGATTTTCCAGGGAGAAAATTTCAAATTGATAGTGTAGTTCCATTTCAAAAGAAAGAAATAGCACAAAATCTTCAAGGAAAAAAAATGAATGTTTCTACTCGTAATTTTCCCATAAAACCAGAAGAAATCAAAAAGAAATATAAAATTCAAGATGGTGGAACAGTTTTTGCTTTTTTCACCACGAATTTAAATAATGAAAAAATAGTTTTACTTTGCACCAAATTATAACCCAAATGAAAAATCTTTTATCGCTTTTATTACTACTTACATTAACGGTTAACGCACAAAAAAAAGATTGTATTTACGATATTGAAGAAAAAACCGATTCAACTTCTTTAAAAGTGCTACCAAATGTATTAATGCACGAAAAGATTTTTGGAAACACAAATGAATTTTTATTCTTTGGATTAGTAAACAATAATGGTGTACCAATGTTGAGCATACAACAATTGCAAAAAAGTAAAGATTTTATTAAAACCAATTGTATTGCAAAAAACTCTAAGATTGTTTTACAATTGGCGAATGGTAAAATTTTATCTCTTATTAGTGCTAATGATGAAACTTGTAGCGAATTAATGTACGATTCTGCAGAACAAAACAACATTCGAATTTTAACTGGTTATTTTTACTTCACAAAAACCAATTATGAAGAACTAAAAAAGAGCGCTGTGAGTTTAATGCGAATTCAATTTGCTGGTGAAACAAAAGACTATGTTTTAAAAAGTGAATTAATTTCGGAAACTTTAAAAGTAAAATCTAATCCTGATAGCTATTTTATGCAGTTTTTGAAGTGCGTTGAGTAATAATTATTTTTTTTATTGTTTTTTTAATTATAATGACCCAAGAATTCTTTTAAATATTTGTTAAAAAACTACACACTTATATAAAAAAAACCTTACTTTTATTTAATAGTTTCACGTTATTTATATATTCTTGAATAATAGTTTATTATTCAAAGTTACTGGATGTCATTTGTTGACATAATTTCCCCTTTGAATTTATATGTTTTCTCTATATTTTTTTTTAATGAATAAGAAATCTACATAAAAATCAAACATTATGACTTTTAAACAAAAAAATACAAACTATCAAAAAATGAAAACAATTTTGTTTTTGGTGGCATTTTTTTGTTTCTCTCAAAAAAGTATTGCACAAGAATTTGAATGGGCATATACAATTCCTGGGCTAACAGTACAAAATAATGAATCTAATTATTCCAGAATAGAAGACATTATCACTAATAGTAATAATGAAATTTACATTATTGGAGTTCAGGATGGCCCTCATGATTACGGAAACCAAACACAACCTCCAAGTTTATTTACGTCAAATACTTTTATAGTTAAATTAGATGAAAATAAAAATTTAATTTGGGTTAAATTTTTTAAAGTAGTTTTACATCATCCATTTTTATTATTAGATAGTAACGAAAATGTAGTGATTGGAGGTGATTTTTTTTCAACAAATATAGACCCGCTTAGAAATATAAGTTTAGACCCTGATTATCATCCTATTCATAACCCTATTAATATTTACGAAAATTTAGAAATTTTTACTTACTATGGTTTTGTAGTAAAACTAGATGAACAAGGAAATTATCTAAATAGTAAGATTTATGAAGATATTGTAATAAATGATATGACTATAGATAACAATGATAACATGATTGCAGTTGGAAGTGTTGTTGACAAATATGAAGTTTTAGGTCCAAGCTATGAATATCTACGTGCTTTTATAACGAAATTAGATCCTAATTTAAATACTATTTGGGATAAAACATATAGCAATCCAAATGATAATCATAATGCTTTTTATGCTGTAGGAATTGACAGTCAAAATAATTTGTATTGTTCTGGAACATATCGAAATACTTTTTCTTATGGTGGTACTACCCTTACTAATGAAAGTTCTGAGTTTATATGTAAAATGCTTCCAAATGGCAATGAAGATTGGATAATTGAACTGCATGGTAATCCACAATACTATGGTAATTCTACAGCTTATGTTAATAGAGAAATCCAAATAGATACTAGTGACAATATCTATTTTTTTACAAATTACGATCAAACGTATACTTATAATTTTACTAATACTGCTATAGGAAATCTACCTCTTTCACCTTACACAATTGAATCTGTTATTTTTAAAATGGATTCAAATGGAAATCACATTTGGAATACTCCTTTATATGGTGATGAAGATCAAAGTATTATTGATTTTAAAATTAATAATGATGGTGAATTAATAACAATAATTAATTCTAATTTACAGAATCTACATTATTCAGATGATTCCATTTTAGAAGCTAACGGTGAAAAATATTTTTTACTTAAAACAAATGAACAAGGTAATCTAATTGATTTTAAAAGATTAAATCCAAGCTATATAATTTGTATTGAAACAGATACAAACAATAATATTCTTTTTGGAGGATTAACACAAAAAATAACCGATTTTGACCCACATCCTTTTAACGAATATATGCATTATCCTGCTACGTATTTAAATGCGCTTGATAATTTAACAAATGAAAGTGTAGGTTATGCTGTAAAGCTTTCTAATTGCGATAATGAACCTTTATTTTTAAACACCTATAACTTTTGTTCCGTTAACAATGTTAATCCAACTATTGGAGACATTGAACCTAATGATTTTAATGTTAACTGGTATAGTTCTGCTAATGCAACAACTCCTCTAGATAATGATTTTTCTATCATAGATGGAGCAACCTACTACATGGAAAAAATGTCTGAAAATTCTCCTGTTCTTTTAAGACAGCCTGTTTTAATGAATATTTTACCTCCTCCTAGCCCTCCTTTAATTGCTTCGGTTCAACCTTGCTATTTTCAAGGAATGAAGTTGTCTGATTTAGATATTCAAGGCGATAATTTAACATTCTATGATGGTTTTGGAACTATTTTAAATAGTAATTCAATAATTGATTTAAATACAGAATATTATGTTACGCAAAATGTAAACAATTGTGAAAGCGCAAGTATTCGTATTAATTTAGGCAACCTTAATCTTATTACTCATAGTCAAGTAGTTTACGTTTGTGATAATGAAATAGATAATGTGGAAGTTGTAAATCTTTCTAATTATATTCAGCAGTTTACAGCTACTCCTAGCCTTTATTCAATTTCGTACTACAATTCATATAATGATGCTTTTAACAACGTAAATCCTATTTTAAATTACACCAACTTTAGTGCTGGAAACGGACAAACAGTTTATGTGCGTTTTTATTCTAACAATTTGGCTTGTTTTGAAGTGGTAGAACTTACAATAAATCTTGTATTTCCTCCTGAAATATTAGAAATTCAAATTAATGATTTAGTAGCTAATAACTCTATCACAGTTATTCCTTATAATGAAGACTATGTTTATTCTTTAAATGGTATTACCTATCAAGCAAGCAATTATTTTGATAATTTATCAGAAGGGGAATATTTTGTTTATGTAAAAGATAAAAACGATACTTGCCAACCAGTTACTGAAACTACTTTTTTATTGGCTTATCCAAAATTCTTTAGTCCAAATGGCGACGGATATAATGATAAATGGAAAATTAAATTTTCAAACTATCAAGAATTATTAAATGTTGAAATTTATGACCGATATGGACAACTGATTACTTTTTTTGAAAAAGATAGTTCAGGTTGGGATGGAACACTAAACGGAAAAGCTTTACCTGCAACCGACTATTGGTTTAAATTAATTCGTGTAGCAGATAAAAAAACCATTTCTAAAGGGCATTTTACTTTGGTGAGATAACATATTAATGTTTTGGATCCATATTAAATTCTTTTAAATAACTTGGATTCATCATTAATTTATATTCATTATCATAAAGTATTGTATTGTCTAAACTATTTATGGCTTTCATTTTTCTCAAATTATTATTAAAATCTATTGTCTCATAATAAATCTTTCCCAAATTATCCTTTTTAATCGATTTGTATTTGATCAGCTTGAATTTTTTTCCTCTAAGTTGAAATGAATGTTCCTTTTGTTCATTTAGATTATTATGCTTAATTATAAATACATTGTCAATAATTTTTATATCAGAAAAAATTTTCTCATTCTGCAGTCCATTAATTCCTTGATAACAATCTGGAGTTATTGCTTTATCAGTTGAAATTGTTAAAAACATGCCTGCATTTGAATTACTAAGGTAAATTTCAAGCCTATAAGGCTTATAGATATTCAAAGTGTCTTGTTTGACTACAATTGAGTAGAGTACTTTATCTTTATTTAAATGACCTGCTCTCGTTAAAATTAAATGATTGAAGTTGTTTTTTTGTTGTGCTGATAAATAGTTATATGAAAATATTATTATCAAAATAATTACTTTCAAAATGTTTGAATTTTTCATATAGTTTTTGAATTTTATTACTTTAAACTTCTTTATATCCTCAAATATATCTATTTTATTAATACCAAAAAAACTTAGGAAAGTAGTAAAAACAAAAAAGCCTTGCGTTTGCAAGGCTTTTTGTGATCGCGCCAGGATTCGAACCTGGGACCTACTCATTAGAAGTGAGTTGCTCTATCCAGCTGAGCTACGCAACCTATTATTTTTTTTCGTCGGGGTGGCAGGATTCGAACCTGCGGCCTCCTGCTCCCAAAGCAGGCGCGATAACCGGGCTACGCTACACCCCGAAAAAAACAAAAAAGCGGAGAGACAGGGACTCGAACCCTGGCGACGGTTACCCGTCGACAGATTAGCAATCTGCTCCGTTACCACTCCGGCACCTCTCCTATTATTGTTGATAAGAACTTATCTTTTTTGCGGTTGCAAATGTATATTTTCATTCTTAATTACACAACATTTTCTTGAGTTTTTTTCAATATTTTTTTAATTAATTCCAAAAAACACTTAGTGTCAATACTATAGCTTTTCAATAAAAATGATTCCAAATTATTAAAATCAAATTTAAAAGTAAATTTCAATTACAATATCAACGAGAACGTTATCTTAATTCGAATAAAAATAGTAATTTCGCAATTCAAATAAAAAACCTATCTATCATGAACAAAAAAGTAGTTATTGTTTCTGCCGTAAGAACTCCAATTGGAAGTTTCATGGGAGCTTTATCTAGTGTACCTGCTACTAAGTTAGGTGCTGCTGCCATAAAAGGCGCTTTAAATAAAATAAATTTAGATCCTAAATTAGTTGACGAAGTTTTAATGGGTAATGTAGTTCAGGCTGGAAATGGCCAAGCTCCTGCAAGACAAGCAGCATTGTATGCTGGTTTATCAGAAAGTGTAGCTTGTACTACTGTAAATAAAGTTTGTGCTAGTGGTATGAAAGCCGTTATGCAAGGTGCTCAAGCTATCATGGCTGGCGATGCAGAAATTGTTGTTGCAGGTGGTATGGAAAACATGAGTTTAATTCCTCATTATGTACACTTAAGAAATGGTGTGAAATTTGGACCTACTTCAATGGTTGATGGTATGCAAAAAGACGGTTTAACTGACGCATACGATAACAATGCTATGGGTGTTTGTGCCGACTTATGTGCCACAGAATATAATATTACAAGAGAAGATCAAGATAATTTCGCAATTCAATCATATGAGCGTTCAGCAGCTGCATGGAATGCTGGTAAGTTTGACGCAGAAATTGTTCCTGTAGAAGTTCCTCAAAGAAGAGGTGATGCTATTATTGTTTCTAAAGACGAAGAATATACTAACGTTAAATTAGTTAAAATTCCATCTTTAGCTCCTGTATTTACAAAAGAAGGAACAGTTACGGCAGCTAATGCTTCTACAATTAATGATGGTGCTGCTGCTTTAGTCTTAATGAGCGAAGAGAAAGCTCAATCTTTAGGATTAACACCATTAGCCTATATTAAATCTTATGCAGATGCTGCTCAAGAACCAAAATGGTTTACAACAGCTCCTGCAAAAGCATTACCAAAAGCTTTAGACAAAGCTGGTTTATCAATTTCTGATATTGAATATTTCGAATTTAACGAAGCATTTTCTGTTGTTGGATTAGCTAATGCTAAAATCTTAGGATTAGATAACGATAAAGTAAATGTAAATGGCGGTGCTGTATCTTTAGGTCATCCTCTAGGATGTTCTGGAGCTAGAATTATTGTTACATTAATTAGTGTTTTAAATCAAAACAATGCAAAATTAGGTGCTGCTGCAATTTGTAATGGTGGTGGTGGTGCTTCTGCAATTGTAATTGAAAGAGCATAATTTATAATTTTTACTAATGATGAATTTTGAATTTTAACTACATTTGTAATTAAATTCTTAATTCATCATATTTTTATTCACAGACCTGCATGTTTGGAATTTGTAATTTAGCCATAGTACCTGTAAGAGCCGAAGCCAGCGACAAAAGTGAACAAGTTTCGCAATTGCTTTTTGGTGAACACTTTAAAATTATCGAAATGACCTCAAAATGGGCTCAGGTAGAAATTGCATACGATAGTTATGTAGGTTGGATTGACAGCAAACAATTTCAAGTAATTAGCGAAGAACATTATAATATCTTAAACGATATTCCTATAGTTCTAAATGCTGATTTAGTGGAATATATCACTACTCCTAACAATCAACTTACTTCAATTACCTTAGGCGCATCATTATCATTTTTAGACAATGAAGAAATAAACAACCAAAAATACCATTTTGAAGGTGTTAAAGTTTGCGGTAAAAAGAATAAATCTGAATTAGTTAAAACAGCATTTATGTATTTAAATGCACCTTATTTATGGGGCGGAAAAACTCCTTTTGGAATAGATTGTTCGGGTTTTACCCAAATGGTTTATAAATTAAATGGTTACAAACTTTTACGAGATGCATCGCAACAAGCGACTCAAGGTGAAGCTTTAAGTTTTATTGAAGAAAGTGAGCCTGGTGATTTAGCTTTTTTTGATAACGAAGAAGGCAATATCATCCACGTAGGCATTATGATGGAAAACAACTACATTATTCATGCTTCAGGCAAAGTTAGAATTGACAGATTAGACCATCTTGGAATTTATAATGCTGAAACCAATCGTCATACACACAAACTGAGAGTAATTAAAAAAATCATATAAAAAAATCCCGATTTTTAATCGGGATTTTTTTATTTATTAATTTATTGTTTTTGCTTTTTCTGGTTGACCAACAATTTCGTATGTTAATTTTAAAATACTTTTAATATTGGCATCAGATGGGTTTATTGAATAAGCCTTTTCCAAATCAGGTAAAGCTTTTAAAAATATTTCTTTCCTTTTTAATGTTAATTCATCATATTTCTTTTTATCAGATCTAGAATTATTTATTTCATTGACCAATTTATCATCTTCCTTTAAAAATGAATAACCTGAATTAAAATAAATTTGAAATTCACCTTGTTTTAATTCTTGGTCATTAGGAGCTAATTTTCTAGCTTCAGAGTAAGTTGATTTAGCTTTTTCTAGTTCTCCATTTTGAGAATAAACAAGTGCTAAAATTTTTAAAACATCAGCTTTTTTTGTTATATTTTTTACATCCTTCGGTTTTTCATGAGAACCTAAGCCAATCATTTGTGTTCTATCAGCTTTAGAATTGAATTCCTCTTCGGAACCACTTGCTTTATTAACTGCATAAAAAGTAACACCATTATTCAAATAATCACTTTTAGCATACTCTTCATATAATTTCTCTGCTAACTTATAATCTTCAGCTTGTATTATTAGAATACATGCGTTTTTAAGCGACTTACCCTCTTCTTTTGGGTCAAAAGTGTACAATGAATAAAAAATTGCTGAAGCTTCCTTGTATTTTTTAGTATTATTCATACTCATTGCAAGTGCAGATAAAGTCTTTTTGAATTCAGCTTTTTCTTGAATTAACTCATCAGTATAAATCTTTTTACCTGATTTTTTTTCAAATTCTAAAGTTTCATCAATTACAGCACCATATTGTTTAATAAAATCTGGGCTATATAAATTCATTTGATCTTGAACTGTTGCTTTGCTTCCTTTTGATGCCAAAACAACTGTTGGATACATTACTTTATAAAATTTAGCATATACCTTATCTGATTCTTCAGTTGCTAAATTTTGCAATGCATCACTTGCCGTTTTATACGTTTCTAAATCTTTTTCAGAAATAGTTTCTTTTGCATAAATTTTCTTTAATGTCTTTAACTCATCTTTTTGAGCAAAAGAAGCAACAGATACTAACATCGTTGCACTTAAAATTAGTTTTTTCATTTTAGTAAACTTGGTTAAACAAAAGCCCAAAATAAATTTGGGCCTTTTTATAATTATTCTTGTGTTTCTTCTTCAGAAGTTGTATCAATATCTGATTCTGATTCGTTATTAATAACTTCACCATTCTCATCTAATTCAATTTCTTCATCTTCACGAAGTACTTTTGTAACAGCAGCAATAGAATCGTTTCCTTTAATATTAATTAAACGAACTCCTTGCGTAGCTCTTCCCATTACTCTTAAATCAGAAACCATCATTCTGATAGTTAATCCAGATTTATTAATAATCATTAAATCATCTGCATCAGTAACATTGTTAATTGCGATTAAAGAACCTGTTTTTTCAGTAATGTTTAATGTTTTAACTCCTTTACCACCACGGTTTGTAATTCTATAAACATCTTCTCCATCATCATCAACAAGTTTTGTACGTTTACCATAACCGTTTTCAGTAACAACTAAGATTTGAGAATCGTTTACATGATCTTTATCGATAGAAACCAATCCAATTACTTCATCTTTTTCGTCGGCTAATGTAATTCCTCTTACTCCAGAAGCCGTTCTTCCCATCGGACGTGTTTTCTCTTCTTCAAAACGAACTAACTTACCTGATTTCACAGCAATTAAAACTTGACTGATTCCAGTAGTTAATTTTGCCCCGATTAATTCATCATCTTCTTTGATGGTGATGGCATTAATTCCATTTTGACGTGGACGTGAATATTGTTCAAGCGGCGTTTTCTTCACTTGACCTTGTTTCGTAGCCATAATCACATAATGACTGTTGATGTAATCTTGGTCTTTCAAGTCTTGAGTACAAATAAACGCTTTTACTTTATCGTCTTGTTCAATGTTAATTAAGTTCTGAATTGCACGGCCTTTACTTGCTTTTGTTCCTTCTGGAATTTCATAAACGCGCATCCAATAACATTTACCTTTTTGGGTAAAGAACATTAAATATTGGTGATTCGTTGCTACAAATAAATGCTCTAAGAAATCTTGATCTCTTGTTCCAGCTGATTTTTGCCCAACTCCTCCTCTATTTTGTGTTTTGTATTCTGATAATGAAGTACGTTTGATATAACCCGCATGAGAAATTGTAATAACTACACTTTCATCTGCAATTAAATCTTCTATACTTACGTCACCACCTGAATAT
Source organism: Flavobacterium channae (assembly GCF_021172165.1). NCBI lineage: Bacteria > Pseudomonadati > Bacteroidota > Flavobacteriia > Flavobacteriales > Flavobacteriaceae > Flavobacterium > Flavobacterium channae. The sequence continues at coordinate 1,497,182 of NZ_CP089096.1, forward strand.
TCAATTTGCGAACGACGCTCATCTCCATATTTATCTCTTACTTCAGCTAATTCATCTTTAATTACCTGCATTCTCATTTCTTTGCTTGCCAATAATTCTTTCAAATAAGCAATCAATTTCATGATTTCTTCATACTCAGCACGCAATTTATCTTGCTCAAGACCTGTTAATTGTCTTAAACGCATTTCAACAATAGCACGCGCTTGAATTTCTGATAATTTGAAACGCTCAATTAATTTTGCTCTAGCTTCATCACCATCTTTAGAAGCTCTAATAATTTTGATTACTTCATCAATATTATCAGATGCAATGATTAAACCTTCTAAAATATGTGCTCTCTCTTCTGCTTTTCTTAAATCATATTGTGCTCTACGAACTACAACATCATGACGGTGTTCTACGAAATAATGAATCAAATCTTTAAGATTCAATAATTGAGGACGACCATTAACCAATGCAATGTTATTTACACTGAAAGAAGATTGTAATTGAGTAAACTTATAAAGTGTATTTAAAACTACGTTTGGAACGGCATCACGTTTTAATTCGTAAACAATACGCATACCATTTCTATCCGATTCATCTCGAATGTTCGAAATGCCTTCAATTTTCTTTTCATTAACTAAGTCGGCAGTATGTTTAATCATATTTGCCTTATTCACCTGATAAGGAATTTCAGTTACGATGATAGCTTCTCTACCATTTACTTCTTCAAAACCAACTTTAGCACGCATTACAATACGACCTCTACCAGTTTTGAATGCTTCTCTCACTCCTTCGTAACCATAAATAGTTCCACCAGTAGGGAAATCAGGTGCTTTGATGTGATTAATTAATTCATCAATTTCAATATCATTATTGTCAATGTAAGCTAAAGTTCCATTAATAACTTCTGTTAAGTTGTGAGGCGCCATGTTGGTTGCCATACCTACCGCAATACCCGAAGCTCCGTTAATTAATAATGTCGGGATTTTAGTTGGCATAACCGTTGGCTCTTGTAACGTATCGTCAAAGTTTAACTGAAAATCCACTGTTTCTTTATCGATATCAGCCAACATTTCTTCAGAAATCTTTTTCATTCTGGCTTCGGTGTAACGCATTGCTGCTGGACTATCACCATCGACAGAACCAAAGTTACCTTGACCGTCAACCATTAAGTAACGCAAACTCCATTCTTGAGCCATACGTACCATTGCATCATATACAGAGACATCACCATGAGGGTGATATTTACCTAAAACTTCTCCAACAATCCTTGCCGACTTTTTGTGGGCTCTGTTCGAAAGAACTCCTAATTCATACATTCCGTATAAAACTCTACGGTGTACAGGCTTTAAACCATCTCTAACATCAGGAAGTGCACGTGACACAATAACAGACATCGAATAATCGATGTAAGCTGATTTCATTTCATCCTCAATGTTAATAGGAATTAACTTTTCTCCTTCTGACATAAGTATTTATATTAAAATTATATATTAGTACTAAAACGTGCCAATATACGGCTTTTTGAACTTTTAGCACAAATTTTAAACCACTTATTTCGAATTTTTATTAACAATTTTGTTTACAAAATTGGTTATAAAATGAAATACAATTTCTTTCATTTTTAATTTTTTTTTTGTCATTTAGCATGACAGTACTTTTAGAGGCACGGTTTTTGAAAAAACACTAATAAATTTGTAATTTTACAATCATTACTATATTATTATGGACGATAATTTTTCACCAAGAGTTAAAGATGTAATTACCTACAGTAAAGAAGAAGCTTTACGTTTAGGTCATGACTTTATTGGTACTGAACATTTAATGCTCGGGATACTAAGAGACGGTAATGGTAAAGCAATAAATATTTTAAACAACTTAGGAATAGATTTATCTCATCTAAGAAAAAAAGTTGAAATTCTGAGCCCTGCCAACCCTAATGGAATTCAAAATTTAGAAAAACAAAATTTACATCTTACTAGACAAGCCGAAAGAGCTTTGAAAACCACATTTTTAGAAGCTAAATTATTCAATAATTCTGAGATTAGCACAGCACATCTTTTGTTGTGTATTTTAAGAAATGAAAATGACCCTACAACAAAATTATTGAATAAAATCAAAATAGATTACGAAACCGTTAAAGAGCAATATACAGCCATGATGACAAACGAAGACGATTATTTAGAAAATTTACCGAAAGCAGAATCGTTCAACGATGATAACGGAAATGATGAAGGTATGAAAGACAGTGGCTTTAGTAACACTCCTCCTTCTGGAAGCAAAACAAACAAAAAGTCTAAAACTCCTGTTTTAGATAACTTTGGTCGTGACTTAACTGAAATGGCTGAAGAAGGGAAACTTGATCCAGTTGTGGGTCGAGAAAAAGAAATAGAAAGAGTTTCTCAAATTTTAAGTAGAAGAAAGAAAAACAATCCGCTTTTAATTGGAGAACCAGGAGTTGGAAAATCAGCAATTGCTGAAGGATTAGCATTGCGAATCATTAAGAAAAAAGTATCTCGAAACTTATTCAATAAACGTGTAGTTACACTTGATTTAGCAAGTTTAGTTGCTGGTACAAAATATCGCGGTCAATTCGAAGAGCGAATGAAAGCTGTAATGAATGAATTAGAGAAAAACGATGATATTATCTTATTCATTGATGAAATCCACACTATTGTTGGTGCTGGTGGCGCTACTGGTTCGCTTGATGCTTCAAACATGTTTAAACCTGCTTTAGCTAGAGGTGAAATTCAATGTGTTGGTGCAACTACTTTAGATGAATACCGTCAATATATTGAAAAAGATGGCGCATTAGAAAGACGTTTTCAAAAAGTAATTGTAGAACCAACATCTGTTGAAGAAACAATTACCATTTTAAATAACATTAAACCTAAATACGAAGATCATCACAATGTTATTTACACACCAGAAGCTATTGAAGCGTGTGTTAAATTAACAAATAGATATATGACAGACCGTTTTCTTCCAGACAAAGCTATTGATGCTTTAGACGAAGCTGGCTCACGTGTTCATATCATCAATATCGATGTTCCAAAACAAATCTTGGAATTAGAGAAAAAATTAGAAGAAGTTCGTGAATTAAAAAACACCGTTGTTAAAAAACAAAAATATGAGGAAGCAGCTAAACTTCGTGACGATGAAAAACGAATCGAAAAAGATTTAGCAATTGCTCAAGAACAATGGGAAGAAGATTCTAAAAACAACAAAGTAACGGTAACTGAAGACAACGTTGCAGATGTCGTTTCTATGATGACAGGAATCCCAGTAAATCGTATTGCTCAGACTGAAAGTAATAAATTAGCTCACTTACCTGAACTAATTAAAGGTAAGGTAATTGGACAAGACGAAGCAGTTCAAAAAATCGCAAAATCAATTCAAAGAAATCGTGCTGGATTAAAAGATCCAAACAAGCCAATTGGTTCGTTTATTTTCTTAGGACAAACTGGTGTTGGAAAAACACAATTAGCAAAAGTTATAGCTAAAGAATTGTTCGATTCTGAAGATGCCTTAGTACGTATCGATATGAGTGAATACATGGAGAAATTTGCGATTTCTAGATTAGTTGGAGCGCCTCCAGGATACGTTGGCTATGAAGAAGGCGGTCAATTAACTGAAAAAGTTCGTAGAAAACCATATTGTGTAGTACTTTTAGATGAAATTGAAAAAGCACACCCAGATGTATTCAACATGATGCTTCAAGTTTTAGACGATGGTCATTTAACAGATAGTTTAGGTCGTAAAATCGATTTTAGAAATACAATTATCATCATGACATCAAACGTTGGTGCTCGTCAATTAAAAGACTTTGGTACTGGTGTTGGATTTGGAACTGCTTCAAAACAAGCACAAACCGAAGAACATTCAAAAGGAATTATCGAAAATGCCTTGAAAAAAGCATTCGCTCCAGAATTCTTGAATCGTATTGATGATGTAATTGTTTTCAATGCGTTAGAAAAACATGATATTGATAAAATTATTGATATCGAAATGGATAAATTGTATTTAAGAGTTAAAGATTTAGGCTATACGCTTGTTCTTTCTGAAAAAGCAAAAGATTTCATTGCTGATAAAGGTTTCGATAAGCAATTTGGAGCCCGTCCTTTAAAAAGAGCTATTCAAAAATATGTGGAAGATGCTCTTGCTGAGGAAATCATCACACATAAAATTCATGAAGGCGACCAAATTTTCATGGATTTAGATGAAAATAGTCAAGAACTCAAAATAGAAATCAAAAAATTAGAAGAACCAAGCTCATAGCTTGGTTTTTTATTTTTATGTAATTTTAAAATTATATTAAAAAAAATACTACATTAGATTCTTAATTTATTTCAAAAAAGATGTTAGACAAAGTTATTGTAGGTAGTGAAGAATGGTGTTCCTTCCCTACTTTAGGAATTCCAACAATTAAAGCTCGTGTTGATTCGGGTGCTAAAACTTCTGCACTTCATGCAATCAATATCGTTACATTTGAAAAAGACAGTGAAAATTGGGTTAAATTTGACATCAACCCAATTCAAAATAATGCTAAAGCAGTAATTCATTGTGAAGCTCCTTTAGTAGACAAACGCGTTGTTAAGAGCTCGAGTGGCTATAGAGAACAACGTTATGTTATTAAAACAAAACTCGAAATTGGTGGAAAAACTTGGGAAATCGAAGTTACACTTACCAACCGTGACTCAATGGGATTCCGTATGTTACTTGGTCGTGAAGCAATGTCAGGACGAGTTTTAGTTGACCCAGAACAACGCTATCTTTTAGGACAACCAACTACTGAAAAACTTAAAGAGTATTACTACGCTTCAAATGAATCTAAAAAAGGATTAAAAATAGGCTTATTAGCAAGTAATCCTGAATTATATAGCAACAAACGAATTTTAGAAGCCGGAGAATTAAGAGGCCATGAAATGCACTTCTTAAATTTGAAGTATTGCTACATGAAATTAGATGCAACAAAACCTGAAATTCATTATCGTGGAGGAAAAGTATTAAATGATTTTGATGCGGTAATACCTAGAATTCGCCCAAGCATGACCTATTACGGTTGTGCGTTAACGAGACAGTTTGAAGCATTAAAAGTATTTGCTTTAAACAATTCTGCTGCTATAAGTCAATCAAGAGATAAATTATTTTCTTTACAATTACTATTAAATAACGGAGTTGATATTCCTACAACAGGATTTGCTAATTCACCATTAGATACAGACGACTTAATTAAGATGGTTGGTGGTTCCCCATTAATTGTAAAATTATTAGAAGGAACACAAGGAAAAGGAGTTGTTTTAGCCGAAACTAAGAAAGCTGCTGAATCCGTTATCAATGCCTTTAAGAGCTTAAATGCAAATATTTTAGTTCAAGAATTTATTAAAGAAGCAAACGGTAAAGACTTGAGGTTGTTTGTGGTAGATGGTAAAGTTGTTGCGGCAATGCAAAGAGAAGCAGCACCCGGAGAATTTAGAGCAAACATTCATATGGGAGGAACTGCATCTGTAGTAAAAATTACTTCAGAAGAAAAGAAAATTGCCATTAAAGCAGCCAAAGCTATGAACTTAAAAGTTGCGGGTGTTGATATTATTCGTTCGTCAAAAGGGCCTTTATTGTTAGAGGTAAATTCATCTCCAGGACTTGAAGGAATTGAAGGCGCAACACAAAAAGACATTGCAGGAGAAATGATCAAAGCAATTGAGAAAAACTTTAAATGGAAATAGTTTATGAAAAAGCAATTTAAAATACCATTGGTTTTATTTCTTTTTGGAATGGCAATCACAACTATTGGCGCACTCTTCAAAATAATGCATTGGCCAGGTGCTAGTTTATTGTTAATTGTTGGAATGCTAACAGAAGCCGCTGCTATACTTGCTTTAATCGTGACTATTTTAAAGAAACAATAAATGAATCAATATGTTGACATCATCGTAAGAAGTGTTGCAGTTTACTTTTTTATGCTAATTGCTTTACGCATTTTTGGTAAAAAAGAACTTTCTCAACTAAATACTGCTGATGTCATCTTAATTTTATTGATTAGTAATTCAGTCCAAAATGCAATGGTAGGTTCGAACACTACATTGTATGGAGGGATAATTGCAGCTTTTTCGCTTTTCTTAATCAATTTTATTTTTAAGAAAGTGATGCTGAAATCTAAATTAATTAAAGAATTAGTTCAAGACAAACCCGAAATTTTAATACACAACGGAAAGATTGAATTTAAAACCCTTGCTCGATTAAGAATTACATCAGAAGAACTTGAAGAAGCCATGCGTGAACACGGAATTGAATATTATAAAGATGTAAAATTAGCCATGTTTGAAATCGATGGTAATATCAGTATTATTTCAGGAAATGAAAACTTAAAACAAACTCACCATAAGAGAAAAGTTCATAAAACATTAGGAGAATTAAATAATTAAAAAAGTTTTATTCATATAAAAAAAGCTCAAGTAAATCTTGAGCTTTTTAATTTTATAATACTTTGTCTTAATCTTCCATTTCTATTTGAAAACTATTCAAAAACGAAACTGATTTTTCTATATCATAATGTAAAATTCTATCTTCTGATACAAACGGAACTTCCTCGCGATACGATTTCACAAAACTTTCAATAAACTCGCTTGATTTCAATGGTCTTCTGAATTCTAATGCTTGTGAACCGTTTAATAATTCGATTGCTAAAATACGTTCTACATTTTCAACAATACGTAATGTTTTTGTAGCTGCATTTGCTCCCATACTCACGTGATCTTCTTGACCATTTGATGAAACAATACTGTCGATACTTGCTGGCGTAGCCAATTGTTTATTTTGGCTTGCAATACTTGCCGCTGTATATTGTGGAATCATGAAACCTGAATTCAATCCTGGATCATTAACTAAGAAAGCAGGTAAATTACGTAATCCAGAAATTAACTGATACGTTCTTCTTTCAGAAATACTTCCTAATTCTGATAAAGCCATTCCTAAGAAATCCAAAGCTAAAGCTAATGGTTGTCCGTGGAAATTTCCACCAGAAATAATCATATCTTCTCCAACAAAAATATTGGGGTTATCAGTAACCGAATTAATTTCAGTACGGAATACTTTCTTCACATAATCAATCGTATCTTTTGAAGCACCATGCACTTGAGGGATACATCTAAATGAATACGGATCTTGCACATGAACTTTAGGTTGTGCAATGATTTCGCTATCTTCTAACAAATCGCGCATTCTTTCCGCAGTTTGTACTTGACCTTTATGTGGGCGAACTAAGTGAATTAAATCAGTAAATGGTTCTAATCTACCATCAAATCCTTCTAATGAAACAGCACTAATTACATCTGCTAAATACGAAATTTTCTCTGCTTTAATCAAACAGTAAACACCGTAAGCACTCATGAATTGCGTTCCATTCAATAAAGCCAAACCTTCTTTTGATTGTAAAACGATAGGTTGCCAACCAAATTTCTCTAATACTTTAGAAGCTGGTTGTCTGAAACCATCTACATAAACTTCACCTTCTCCTAATAATGGTAATGATAAATGCGCTAAAGGAGCTAAATCTCCAGATGCACCAAGAGAACCTTGTGTGTAAATTACTGGAAAAACATCATTGTTATAAAAGTCAATCAAACGTTGCACTGTTACTAACTGAACACCCGAATGTCCGTAGCTTAACGATTGAATTTTAAGCAACAACATGATTTTTACAATTTCAGAAGGTACTTCCTCTCCTGTTCCACATGCATGCGATTTTACTAAGTTTTCTTGTAACTTAGACAAATTCTCATTTGAAATTTTTACATTACATAACGATCCAAAACCAGTGTTAATTCCATAAATAGGTGTAGAATTGGATTGCATTTTATCGTCTAAATACTTTCTACATTTTTCAATGTTTACAATAGCTTCTTCTGATAATGCCAATTGTTTTCCTTGAAAAACAATGTCATTAATCATATCAATTGACAATAAATCTGAACTTATATAATGTGTAGTTTCCATACTTTTATTTTAAAAGCCAAAATTCTACAAACATTCGTGAAAAAGCAAATTAAACTCAAACAAAAATTATCAATAAAATAAAATTTAACAGATAAATATTATAATTTATTGAATTATCGTATTAGCAAGATTAAAAATTTAATAAAATCATAAAAAGAGTACAAAATTTTTAAATGTTTTATCGTTTACTTAAATTTGTATCAATGATTAAAAGTCAGTCGAAATATTTATTAAATTCTAATCCACAGATCATTTCTTCTTGTGGCATTTCGACTATTGTAACGACTACAGTTACAACTACTACCCCATTTGGGGTTTAATTCTTACATATAATACTATAACTGTATTGCTATTATTTAGCAAGAAAAATTCTTTTAATCTATATATTCCATTATGTTAGTACTCAAATTTGGCGGTACATCAGTAGCCAATGCTCAAAATATAAAAAAAGTCGCTGATATTGTTCAGCAAAAAAAAGACAATCAAAAAATAATTGTTGTAGTATCTGCCTGTAGCGGTGTAACCGACCAACTAGTTCAGTTGACACACTTGGTTTCTGAAAAAAATAAAGAATACAAAACCAAGTTCTCAAACTTAAAAGAACAACACGAAACAGTTATTCAAGAACTTGACTTGATACAGGATGAAAAACTTCAAAAAACTATTCATAAGCATTTCAAACATTTAGAAACATTGTTAGAAGGCTGCTATCTTTTGGGCGATGTACAACCTAAAATTCACGACGCTATAATTGGTTATGGCGAATTATTGTCTTCTACTATAATTTCTAGTTTTTTTGCTCAAAAATTTGATAGTGAGAATCCATTTGTTGATAGTCGTTCTTTAATTGTAACCGATGAAAATTTTGGTAATGCCTATGTTTTTTATCCCGAAACCTATCAACATATTGAAGATTATTTCAAAAAAACAGAGAAATCACTATTTGTTTTACCCGGATTTATCGCTAGTTCTCGAAATGGCAGCACCACTACTTTAGGTCGCGGAGGTTCTGATTATAAAGCTGCCATCTTAGCTAATGGTGTTTCTGCTGATTCTCTAGAAATTTGGACAGATGTCAGCGGAATGTATGTGGCCAATCCTAAAATTGTGAAACAAGCGCAACCTATCGCTTCTATTTCATACCAAGAAGCGATGGAATTATCTCATTTTGGTGCCAAAGTTTTGTATCCGCCAACAATCCAACCGGCGCTTAAAAAACAAATCCCAATTTGGATCAAAAATACCTTTGCTCCTAACGAACATGGTACTTTGATTTCCAATCAAAATACAACACCACAACAATCGGTAAAAGGAATTAGTAATATTGATAAAATCGCTTTACTAACGCTTAAAGCGGCGGAATGGTTGGTGTTTCCGGTATTGCTAAAAAGCTTTTCGAAACCTTATCGTTGCACAACATCAATGTTATTTTCATCACTCAGGCGTCATCCGAACATTCTATTTGTATCGGAATATTAGAAAATCAGGCTGAAAAAGCCAAAAAATATATCGACGAAGTGTTTCACAAGGAAATTACTCACGGTCAATTGAATGCGTGTCAATTAGAAAAAGATTTGAGTATCATTGCACTTGTGGGTGACCAAATGAAAAATCATCAAGGATTGAGCGGAAAAATGTTCAGTACTTTAGGTCGAAATAATGTTAATGTTCGCGCCATTGCACAAGGAGCTTCCGAACGTAATATTTCGGCTGTAATCAATTCAAAAGATGTGATAAAAGCATTAAATGCATTGCATGAAGTTTTCTTTGAAACCGTAACCAAACAATTAAATTTATTTGTGGTTGGAACGGGAAATGTTGGAAGTAAATTCATTGAACAAATTTCAAACCAACAAGAATTTTTGAAACAAAACCTAAATATTTCGGTTCGTATTTTGGGATTATCCAACAGCCGAAAAATGCATTTTGATAAAGAAGGAATCGACTTAAAAAACTGGAAAGAAACTTTAGAAAACGGTAAAAAAGCATCGTTAGCCGAATTCACTTCCAAGGTCAAAGAAATCAACGTGCGTAATAGTATTTTCGTTGACAATACTGCTGACGCCGATGTTTCGACTTGGTACAATACTTGTCTAAAAAATAGTATTGCAGTAGTCACTTGTAATAAAATTGCTTGTTCGTCTCCGCTAGAAAATTATAGAGAACTGAAAGATTTGGTACGACAATACAAAGTTCCGTTTTTATTTGAAACGAATGTTGGAGCCGGTTTACCAATTATTGATACCCTAAAAAATTGCATTGCCAGTGGCGACAGAATTCATAAAATTCAAGCGGTTTTATCAGGAAGTTTGAACTTTATCTTCAATAATTTCAACAGATATGACACTTATATTGACATAGTAAAACAAGCTCAAATTGAAGGTTATACAGAACCTGATCCTAAGATTGATTTAAGTGGTGTTGATGTTATGCGTAAGCTTTTAATTCTTATTAGAGAAAGTGGTTATGCTTACGAAATGAGTGATATTGCTAACGAAAGTTTTTTACCCAAAGAATGTTTGGATACGACTTCAGTGCCCGACTTTTTAACGAGTTTAGAAACTCATAAAGCACATTTTAACGAGTTATTGAAAGAAGCACAAACTAAAGAATGTCGCTTAAAATATGTAGCCCAATTTGACAATGGAAAAGCATCTGTTGGTTTACAATTCATCGCTAAAGACCATCCGTTTTATCATTTAGACGGAAAAGACAATATTGTATTATTCTACACCGATCGTTACAAAGAACAACCTTTACTCATTAAAGGTGCTGGTGCTGGTGCTGACGTAACAGCTTCGGGAATTTTTGCAGATGTAATACGTGTAGGAAACTTTTAAAAAATTGATTATGAACGAAATAAAAATATTTTGCCCAGCAACAGTTGCTAATCTTTCTTGTGGTTTCGATATCATCGGACTGTGTTTAGAAGGCATTGGCGACGAAATGATTTTCCGTAAAAAAGAAGCACCAGGAATTACCATTACTCAAATTACCGGCGCTGATTTACCTTATGAAACTTCAAAAAATGTGTCTGGAGTTGCCGCTCAAGCTTTAGTCGATCATTTACAACTCGATTATGGTTTTGAAATTGAAATTCACAAAAAAATTAAAGTCGGAAGTGGTATTGGAAGTAGCGCAGCAAGTGCTGCTGGAGCCGTTTATGGCATTAACGTTTTAGCCGGTAATCCGTTGACTAAAAAAGAATTGGTTCTTTTTAGCATGATTGGTGAAGCCATTGCCAGTGGCTCTTTACATGCCGATAACGTTGCTCCTGCTCTTTTAGGTGGATTTTCCTTAATTAGAGGTTACGAACCTTTAGATTTAATCAATATTGAAAGCCCGAGTGAATTGCATGTTGTGGTTATTCATCCACATATTGAAGTCAAAACTTCAGAAGCCAGAGCCGTTTTACCGAAAGAGGTTCCGTTGAAAAGTGCCATTATGCAATGGGGAAATGTGGCCGGATTAGTAGCAGGTTTGTACACCGAAGATTATGACTTAATTGGTCGTTCTGTGGTTGATGTTATCGTAGAACCGGCTCGTAAAAATTTGATTCCTCATTTTGAAGAATTGAAGCAAAGTGCTTTAGAAAACGGCGCTTTGAACTCTGGAATTTCGGGTTCAGGACCTTCAATTTTTGCTTTATGCAAAGGAATTCAAATAGCTGAAAAAGTGAAAGATAAATTCAATGAATTAGGAAAAGAATTTTACACTTCTTTTGATGTTCATTGTTCTAAAGTAAACAACACTGGTGTAGTAATTATATAATTAGTAAAATTAAAAATGAAATATTTCAGTACCAATAATCACAATATAAAAGTTCGTTTTAAAGACGCTGTAATTCATGGATTAGCGCCCGATAAAGGTTTGTATTTTCCAGAAGAAATTCCGCAGTTACCACAAAGTTTTTTTAATAATATCGAAAATCTTTCGGATACCGAAATCGCTTATACCGTTTTACAACCTTTCATTGGCGACGAAATTCCGGAATATGCTTTAAAAGAAATCATCAACGAAACCTTGACTTTCGATTTTCCGGTAGTCAAAATAACGGAAGATTTGTATTCATTAGAACTTTTCCACGGACCAACATTAGCTTTTAAAGACGTTGGCGCAAGATTCATGTCGCGTTGTTTGGGTTACTTTAACAGAAATTCTAATGAAAATGTGACTGTTTTAGTTGCAACTTCCGGCGATACCGGTGGTGCGGTTGCTAATGGCTTTTTAGGCGTGAAAGGCGTAAAAGTAGTGATCCTCTACCCTTCTAAACGTGTAAGTGATATTCAGGAAAAACAATTAACTACTTTGGGAGGAAACATTTTTGCTTTGGAAGTAACCGATACTTTCGACACTTGCCAAGCTATGGTTAAAAAAGCTTTTTTGGATAGTTCATTGCAAAAATACAATCTAACTTCAGCTAATTCTATCAATGTGGCGCGTTGGTTACCTCAAATGATTTACTATTTTGTAGCTTATAAAAAACTGAAAAAGCTTCAGCAAAAAGTAGTTATTTCATGTCCAAGTGGAAATTTCGGAAACATTTGTGCCGGTTTATTGGCTTACAAAATGGGATTACCAATCGAACAATTTATCGCAGCTACCAATGCTAATAATACGGTTCCACGCTTTTTAGAAACCGAAGAATATTTACCGTCGCAAACGGTTGCCACATTATCAAACGCTATGGATGTGAGTAATCCGAGTAATTTTGTGCGAATTTTAGAATTATTCCATCAAAATGTTCCGGAATTGAAATCGGTGTTTTCGTCGTATTCGTATAATGATTTACAAACTAAAAAAGCAATCCAAGAACTATATTCTAAATACGATTACGTTGCCGATCCGCATGGAGCTGTTGGTTATTTAGGAACACAAAAAGCAACGATTCCAAATAGTGTAAAAGTATTTTTAGAAACGGCACATCCTATCAAATTTAAAGACGCTGTAGAACAAGTTATTGACAAAGAATTACCATTACCTGATGACATTTCAGCTATTATTGAAAAAGAGAAAAAATCGATTGTAATTGAGAATTACGAAGAACTAAAGGAAAGTCTGGCTTTAATTTACAGATAATGCAATGGAAGTGCTTAAAAATTTTATATTTTTTAAACTTGTACACCTTGTTTAAAAAGAATAAATTAGCGCATTCAAAAAATACAACATCAAATCATGAAAAATACAGCGTTAACGCACATTCACGAAAGTTTAGGAGCTAAAATGGTTCCGTTTGCTGGATACAATATGCCAGTTCAATATGAAGGAGTAAATGTAGAACACGAAACCGTTAGAAATGGCGTGGGTGTTTTTGATGTTTCTCACATGGGAGAATTTTTCTTAAAAGGAGAAAATGCGTTGGCTTTAATTCAGAAAGTAACTTCAAATGACGCTTCTAAATTAGTTGATGGAAAAGCGCAATATTCTTGTTTACCAAATAACGAAGGCGGAATTGTTGACGATTTAATCGTTTATAAAGTTGCCGATAATCACTATATGTTGGTGGTAAATGCTTCTAACATTGAAAAAGATTGGAATTGGATTGCTGAGCACAATGATTTAGGGGTAGACATGCAAAACCTTTCTGATGACTATTCGTTATTAGCGATTCAAGGACCAAAAGCAGCAGAAGCGATGCAATCTTTAACTTCTATCGATTTAACAAATATGGGATATTACACATTCCAAATTGGTGATTTCGCAGGAAAAAGCGATGTGATTGTTTCGGCTACAGGTTATACAGGTTCGGGAGGATTTGAAGTATATTTTAAAAATGAAGATGCAGAATACATTTGGAACAAAGTTTTTGAAGCGGGTGCTGCTTTCGGAATCAAGCCAATTGGATTAGCTGCGCGTGATACGTTACGTTTAGAAATGGGATTCTGTTTATACGGAAACGACATCAACGATACGACTTCGCCATTAGAAGCAGGTTTAGGATGGATTACCAAATTTGATAAAGAATTCACAAATTCAGAAAACTTGAAAAAACAAAAAGAAGCAGGTGTTTCTCGTAAATTAGTTGGTTTCGAAATGGTAGAAAGAGGAATTCCTCGTCACGATTACGAAATTGCTGATGCAAACGGAAATGTAGTTGGAATCGTAACTTCTGGAACGCAATCTCCTTCAATGGGAATTGCAATTGGAATGGGATATGTTCCAACAGCATTATCAACACCAGATTCTGAAATTTACATTAGAATTAGAAATAAAGATATTAAAGCGAAAGTGGTTAAAATGCCGTTTTACAAAAAGTAATCAAGAACAAGGGCAAGTTCAAAATTCAAGTACAAATTTGAAAATTGAAATTGACCTTGAATTTTTAAACATATAAGTCATATAAGTTTTCAAGTTGAATTAGATTGCGAATACAAGTTCATAAAAGATTTTTTTGATTTCTGGAATTTTTTTAATCTGTGTTCCAAAAATTTAAAAATTAAACTTGATTTTTTACATTTGCACTGAAATTTTGAATATTGAACAACGAATTAAGAATATTGAAATTATATAGAAATGGGAAGAGCGTTTGAATTTAGAAAAGCCCGTAAAATGAAACGTTGGTCAGCAATGGCTAAAACGTTTACAAGAATTGGAAAAGATATCGTAATTGCCGTTAAAGAAGGCGGTCCAAATCCTGAAACTAATGCACGTTTAAGAGCGGTTATCCAAAATGCGAAAGCAGCGAATATGCCGAAGGAAAACGTTGAGCGTGCCATTAAAAAAGCATCAGATAAAGATACGGCTAACTATAAAGAAGTGTTGTTTGAAGGCTATGCACCTCACGGAATTGCTATTTTGATTGAAACGGCTACGGATAACAACAACAGAACGGTTGCTAACATTAGAAGTTACTTCAACAAATGCAATGGAACAATGGGAACACAAGGTTCGGTTGAATTTATGTTTGATCATACGTGTAATTTTAGAATTCCAGCAGAAGGACAAGATGTGGAAGAATTAGAATTAGAAATGATTGATTTTGGTGTAGAAGAAATCTTTGCAGATGAAGACGGCATTTTAATGTATGCTCCTTTTGAAAGCTTTGGTGCTATCCAAAAAGAATTGGAAGCTCGTGGATTAGAAATCTTATCTTCTGGATTTGAAAGAATACCACAAGTAACCAAAGAATTAACACCTGAACAAGTAGCAGATGTTGAAAAGCTATTAGAAAAAATTGAAGAAGACGATGACGTTATGAACGTATATCATACGATGCAAGAAAGCGCTGAGTAATTCTTTTTCTATATTATATACGAAATCCTCGCAAGAAATTGTGAGGATTTTTTTATATATTAGCTTAATGTTTTTTTTTAAATTCTAAAAAATTGTAAACCGTATGAAAAAAAATATACTTTTAATATTATTTTTATTGATTCCTTTTATATCGCATTCACAACAGGAAGAATATGAAGAGATTAAAATAAAAATTATTATAGACAAAGGACCTTTGCCTGGAGCGAATATTTATATAGAAAACTTAGAAAAAAATGATTCATTTACTACAGATTTTGAAGGCGAAGCTATCATAAAGATTCCTAAAGACAAAGATCTTATAAGATTGAGTTTTATGGGACCTATTGTCAGATTTAAAATCTTAAGACCAACAGATTATATTGTTGTTGATTTGGACTCAAAAAAAGTTTGGTATTACTTCAATGGAAAAAAAATTAAAAAGAAGAAAATTAAATTTACCAAATAAAGCTCAATCCGATAGTGTGGAATTGCATTCCATTTCCGCAAAACAAATCATCAAATTAATTATTATATGAATTCAAAAAATAATAGAATAATTAAATTAATTTCCAATTTTCTATTAGGATTAGCAATAATTGGATTCCTGATTTTGTGGTTGAAATATGGTGGGAGAAGTGTTTACAAATCAAAATCAAATGATATAAGCTCTATATATCCTTTATTAGCTGGAGTTTCTTTAATTCTTCCATATTTATTTTATGTCATACTTTATAAACGAAAACTAAAGCATATTGGAAAAATAAAAAAAATCAGAAATGAGAATGAATCTGAAATTTTTATCTTAAATAAATCGAAAAAAACTGTAATAATTAATCATATTTCAGAACTTGAAGACAATCAATGGCATATTTTTAAAATAAAAAAAATGAATCACTCATTTTTAATAACGAAATTATTTTTAAAATTGATGAAAAAGACAATTTAGAGATTGAAGATTCAAATAATCAAATTATTGGATTAGCTAAAGAACATTTTAAAAAATTTGATATTCCTTCTTATGTAAATTGGGCTTTTATTATTGCTAAAACCCGATAGCGCGGAATTGCATTCCGTGCCCACAAAACAAAAAAATCCCAATCTTTCGATTGGGATTTTTTTATATCTAAAATCAAATTACTTGATAATTTCAATTTTTAAAGCTTCTTCTTGGTTAACCGAATCAAAGAAACCTTGCTCGTTCATCCAATCATTGCTAAATACTTTACTCATGTATCTTGAACCGTGGTCTGGGAAGATGATTACTACATTACTATTAGCATCAAATTCGCCTTCTTCAGCGTATAGTTTCACCGCTTGGAAAGCAGCTCCAGAAGTATATCCTACGAATAACCCTTCTCTTTTTGCTAATTCTCTTGCTGTGTGCGCGCTGTCTTCGTCAGAAACTTTGATAAACTTATCAATCACATCAAAATCAGTAGCTGTTGGAATTAAGTTTTTACCTAAACCTTCTATACGGTATGGATAAATTTCAGCGTTATCAAATTCTTTTGTTTCGTGATATTTTTTCAAAACCGAACCAAAAGCGTCAACTCCTAAAACTTTAATATTTGGGTTTTTCTCTTTTAAGAAACGAGCCGTTCCCGAAATAGTTCCTCCAGTTCCACTACAAGCAACAAGGTGTGTAATTTTACCTCCAGTTTGTTCCCAAATTTCTGGACCTGTACTTCTATAATGGGCATCGATATTTAAATCATTGAAATATTGATTAATATAAACCGAACCTTTCGTTTCTTCGTGTAAACGTTTTGCAACATTGTAGTAAGAACGCTCATCATCAGCAGAAACGTGCGCAGGGCAAACATAAACCTTTGCTCCCATTGATCTCAACATATCGATTTTATCTTTTGATGATTTAGAACTCACCGCTAAAATACAATCGTACCCTTTGATGATACTTACCATTGCTAAACTAAAACCTGTATTTCCTGAAGTCGTCTCAATAATCGTGTCACCAGGTTTAAGGATACCTCGTTTTTCAGCTTCTTCAATAATGTATAATGCGATGCGGTCTTTTGTAGAATGTCCTGGATTGAAGGCTTCAACTTTAGCATAGAAATTACCTGTTAAATCAGCTGAAACTTTACTCAGTTTGATTAATGGTGTATTTCCAATTAATTCCAACACACTATTATAGGCTTTTATTTCTTCTTTCATATGAAGATACAGTTTGTTTTAATGTTTCCAAAATACTATGCATTACTAGCATTTGTAGTATTTTATACTTATTTAATGTCTCTAAATTGCCATATTTGACACTTCTAAAACCTTGCAAATTTAACAAAAAAAGTTTAACTACTTCTTAATTTTTTCTAAATCTAACAAAAAGGCAAATTCTTTTGCTAATTCTTTCAATGCTTCGAATCGTCCAGACGCACCACCATGTCCTGCATCCATGTTGGTATCTAAATACAACTGATTGTCATTTGTTTTCATAACGCGCAATTTTGCTACCCATTTTGCTGGTTCCCAATACTGCACTTGTGAATCGTGAAGCCCTGTAGAGACATACATATTAGGATAAGCTTGCGCTTTCACTTGATCATAAGGCGAATATGACAACATATAATCATAATATTTTTTCTCATTAGGATTTCCCCATTCGTCATATTCTCCAGTTGTTAAAGGAATCGTATCGTCTAACATTGTTGTAACCACATCCACAAAAGGAACTTGAGCTATTACTCCGTTGTATAATTCTGGATTCATGTTTACAATTGCTCCCATCAATAAACCTCCTGCCGAACCACCTTCCGCATATAAATGGGCAGCCGAAGTATATTTCTCTGCAATCACAAACTTGGAACAATCGATAAAATCAGAAAACGTGTTGATTTTCTTTAAAAGTTTTCCGTTTTCATACCATTCTCTTCCTAAGTCCTCACCTCCTCTAATGTGCGCAATTGCATAGATAAATCCTCTATCTAATAAACTCAAACGAGTAGATGAAAAATAAGGGTCCATCGTAGCTCCATAAGAACCGTAAGCATATAACAATAACGGATTTTTACCATCTTTTTCAATTCCTTTTCTATATACCATTGAAATAGGAACTTTTGTTCCGTCAGTTGCGGTTGCCCAAACTCGTTCTTCGATGTAGTTGTTCTTGTCGAATTTTCCACCCAAGATTTCTTGTTCTTTCAATACTTTTTTCTCCTGAGTTCTCATATTGAAATCAATTACAGAAGAAGGTGTTGCCATAGATTGGTAGGCATAACGTAGTATTTCAGTATCAAAATCTACGTTAGTAGTAGTGTAAGCCGTATACGTTTCAATATTAAAAGGCAAGTAATACTCCCCTTTTCCACTCCATGGCATAATTCTGATTTTATTCAAACCATTTGAACGCTCTTCCACTACCAAATAATCTTTGAAAATTTCGATTCCTTCTAATAAAACATCACTTCTGTGTGCAATTAAATCTTTCCAGTTTTCAGCAGAAGTTGCTGTTTCTGGTGTTTTCATTAATTTAAAGTTGGTTGCTTTGTCTTTATTAGTTACGATATAGAAACTATCACCATAATGTGAAATCGAATATTCTAATCCACGCGTTCTTTTTTGGAAAACTTTAAATTCGCCATTTGGATTTTTAGCATCTAAAATTTGGTATTCAGAAGTCAACGTACTCGATGAACCAATAACTAAGTATTTTTTTGATTTTTCTTTGTAAACAAACGTATTAAAAGTATCGTCTTTTTCATGAAAAACCATAACATCTGTTGAAGCCTCTGCTCCTAAAGTATGCTTATAAATTTTATCAGAGCGTAAAGTTTGAGCATCTTTACGAGTATAAAATAAGGTTTTGTTATCGCCAGCCCAAGTAGAACCTCCCGTTGTGTTTTCTAACTTTACCGGAAGAATTTCACCTGTTTCTAAGTTTTTAATTTGAATGGTATATTGTCTGCGCGAAACCAAATCCACACCAAAAGCTACCCATTTGTTATCTTCACTTACATTTAATCCAGATAAATTAAAATACGCATGTCCTTTTGCCATTTCATTACAATCAAACAAGATTTCTTCTTTGGCATCTAAACTTCCTTTTTTACGAGAATAAATTGGGTAATCTTTCCCTTTTTCAAAACGAGTGATGTAGTAATATCCGTTATACAAATAGGGAACCGAACTATCATCTTCTTTGATTCTTCCTTTCATTTCCAAAAACAATTCCTCTTGTAATTGTTTGGTATGAGCAGTTGATTTTTGGTAATATTCGTTTTCTTTGTTTAGGTAATCAATAACTTCTGGGTTTTCCCTTTCATTTAACCAGTAGTAGTTATCAATTCTTTTATCACCGTGCTTTTCTAATGTTTTTGGAACAATTTTAGCAACTGGTGGCTGTATTTTATCAGACATTTTTTTTGTTTTATTTTGACTGTGAACTGGAGCAAAAATAACACAACCCAAAAGGAAATACGTGATTTTTTTCATGAAGTTTTACAATAATTATTAACCGCTAATTTACTATTTTTGCTGAAATAAAAAAATTAAAATTATGTTTGGAGATATTATGGGTATGATGGGTAAATTAAAAGAAACCCAACAAAAAGTTGAAGAAACAAAAAAGCGTTTGGACCATGTTTTAATCGATGAAAAAAGCGCTGATGGCTTGCTAGAAGTAACACTTACGGCTAACAGAAAAATCAAAAACATTACCTTAAATGATGATTTACTTCAAGACAAAGAAATGCTTGAAGATTACTTAGTTAATGTTTTAAACAAAGCGATTGAAAAAGCAACAAATGTTCATGAAACGGAATTAGCTGCAGTTGCCAAAGAAGGCATGCCAAACATCCCTGGAATGGATATGTTTAAATAATTCCCATTCCTAAAGCTATTGCTACTAAAAGCAATAATATAGCAACAAAAACTTGGAGAAATTTTAGGGTAACTTTCTTTAAAAGTTGGTTACCCAAATACGCTCCTGAAATAGCACAAATTGTGGCCGAGATCAGTAAACCTTTATTTTCGTACAACGTATAACTTGAAATTTTAGAGGCATAAACACTCAATCGTGTAAAATCGATAAACATTGAAACTACAATTCCTGTAGCAATAAAACTTTCTTTGGATAAACCGGCTTTAATCAAAAAAGCACTTCGCAAAGCCCCTTGATGTCCGGAAAGTCCACCAAAAAATCCGCTTAAAATTCCGCCTAAAGGCAATTTATCTTTTCCGAATTCTATTTTACTCAAAAAAGGAATCAAATCTAATAATGCAAAAATTACTAGTAAAATTGCAATGATGAATTTAACTGGAAAAACTTCTAATTGTTTTCCAAAAAGTGAATAACTGAATAATGGTTGTAAATCTGAAATTTGTAATAACATCCAAGAACCTAGCATTGCTGCAAATATTGCGGGAATTCCAAAGCGTAATAAAACGTCTTTATTAGCATGTTTTCCAACTAAGAAAAACTTAAAGATATTGTTTGCAAAATGTACCAATCCACACAAACCTATCGCAATATCAACTGGAAAGAAAATCATAAAAATCGGCGTTAACAAGGTTCCTAAACCAAATC
The DNA here is from genome assembly GCF_021172165.1 of Flavobacterium channae. NCBI lineage: Bacteria > Pseudomonadati > Bacteroidota > Flavobacteriia > Flavobacteriales > Flavobacteriaceae > Flavobacterium > Flavobacterium channae. The sequence continues at coordinate 1,517,937 of NZ_CP089096.1, forward strand.
CAGAGAAAAAGGTTAGAATCGCTGTTAAAAAAGCAACAATTGATATGATTATGATTTCCATTACTAAAAAGTCAATTTAGAAAAAACTTCCATTACATATTCGTGCATAACTTCTTTGTAATCTAAATGTGTTACAATTCTTAGCTTTCCATGTCCCATTGAACTAATTGCAATTCCTTTTTGTTTTAGCTTCTCAACAAATACTTTTTCATCTACAAAAGATTGCAATCCAAAAATTAAAATATTAGTTTCAACTGGTTCTACGTTGGCAACCCAAGGCATTTTTTCTAATAAACTACCTAATTCTTTCGCTCTTCTGTGATCAATTTCTAATCGACTGATATTATTTTGTAAAGCAAATAAACCTGATGCTGCTAAATATCCAGATTGACGCATATTACCACCAAAAATCTTTCTAATGCGTAAAGCTCGGTGCATATCTGCTTTGCTTCCCAACAAAACAGAACCTACTGGTGCTCCCAATCCTTTTGATAAACAAACCGAAATAGTGTCAAACAACTCTCCAAACTGTTTTGGATGTTGTTTTTTTGCCACCAAAGCATTCCACAAACGTGCTCCATCCAGGTGATATTTTAAATTATTCTCGATACAAACTTGCTTAATTTCTTGCAAAGGTTGTAAGTCGTAACAAGCTCCTCCTCCTTTATTAGTCGTATTTTCAATACTTACCAATGAAGTTAAAGGTGCATGATAAAAATCAGGGTCATTAATAGCGTTTTTAACTAAATCAGCAGTAATCATACCTCTGTTTCCATCCACTAAACAACATGAAACACCGCTATTAAAAGAAGCTCCTCCTCCTTCATAATGATAAATGTGTGAATATTTATCGCAAATAACTTGCTCACCAGGTTGTGTATGCAACTTTATAGCCGTTTGGTTTGCCATAGTTCCACTCGGAAAAAACAAGGCAGCTTCCATACCAAACAAATCTGCTAAGGTTTCCTCTAACTCATTAACTGTTGGGTCTTGTTTATAAACATCATCCCCCACTTTAGCATTAAACATAACGTTTAGCATTTCTACTGAAGGCTTGGTAACGGTATCACTTACTAAATTTATTTCCATAGAATAAAAAAGAATAGCTATTTTTGTTGTGTAAAACTACAATATTTATGATAAATACAGAACAAGTCAGAGATATTATTGATCGCCTTGGTGCGTTAAGGAGGTATCTTTGACATCGATGCCAAAACAATCGAAATAACTAACGAAGAAGAAAAAACCTTCGCTCCTGACTTTTGGAACAACGCCAAAGAAGCCGAAATTATTATCCGAAACCTTAGATCTAAAAAGAAATGGGTAGAAGATTATAATAAAGGAATTGAACTTTCTGAAGAACTTCAAATTATGATGGATTTCTTTAAAGAAGGTGATGTTACCGAAGAAGAAGTTGAAGAACAATATCAAAAAACTTTACATCACATTGAAGATTTAGAGTTTAGAAACATGCTTTCCGATGAAGGAGACAGCATGAGTGCCGTATTACAAATTACTGCCGGTGCTGGTGGAACCGAAAGTTGTGATTGGGCTTCCATGCTAATGCGAATGTATTTAATGTGGGGCGAAAAGCAAGGCTACAAAATCAAAGAATTAAACTTTCAAGAAGGTGATGTTGCCGGAATTAAAACCGTAACATTAGAAATTGAAGGTGAATTTGCTTTTGGTTATTTAAAAGGAGAAAACGGTGTTCATCGTTTAGTTAGAATCTCTCCTTTTGATAGTAATGCAAAAAGACACACTTCATTTGCTTCTGTTTATGTTTATCCTTTGGTTGATGATTCTATTGAGGTAGAAATCAATCCAGCTGATATCGAAATCATTACTTCTCGTTCAAGTGGTGCTGGTGGTCAAAACGTAAACAAAGTTGAAACCAAAGTGCAATTGTTTCACAAACCTACAGGAATACAAATTCAATGTTCGGAAACACGTTCGCAACAAGATAACCGTCAGCGAGCAATGCAAATGTTAAAATCGCAATTATATGAAATTGAGCTTAACAAACGTTTGGAACAACGAGCAGACATTGAGGCTGGAAAAATGAAGATTGAATGGGGTTCGCAAATTCGTAATTATGTAATGCATCCATATAAATTAGTAAAAGATGTTCGTTCCGGATACGAATCTAGTGATGTGGAAGGTATTATGAATGGTGAAATAGATAATTTCTTGAAAGCCTATTTGATGATGATGGGTCAAAAAGAAGAATAGTTTACAATCTTAATGAAATTTTAAAAGATTAGTAAACGATTAGAAAAAATATATATTCGTTAAAAAAACCGACTAAATCCATTCAAAAATTATATTTTTCGAATGGATTTTGTATTTTAGCCAGCCAAATAACCAACAAATACTATGGACTTAAATTTTAATAAAAACGAAGATCATAACAAACTTTTACTTTCTGATTTAAAAAATCGATTTGCCCAAGTTAAATTAGGTGGTGGACCAAAAAGAATCGAAAAATTACATGCTGAAGGAAAAATGACAGCACGTGAACGTATCGATTATCTTTTAGATGAAAAAGCAAAAAGCATTGAGATAGGAGCTTTTGTTGGTGATGGCATGTATAAAGAACATGGTGGCTGTCCATCTGGTGGTGTTGTGGTTAAAATTGGATTTATTTCTGGTAAACAATGTATAGTTGTTGCTAATGATGCCACTGTAAAGGCTGGCGCATGGTTTCCTATCACAGGTAAGAAAAACTTACGTGCTCAAGAAATCGCAATGGAAAACCGATTACCTATAATCTACTTAGTTGATTCGGCAGGTGTTTATTTGCCGATGCAAGATGAAATCTTCCCTGATAAAGAACATTTTGGTCGCATCTTTAGAAATAATGCTATCATGAGTAGCATGGGTATTACCCAAATTGCTGCGGTTATGGGAAGTTGTGTAGCTGGTGGTGCTTACTTACCTATCATGAGCGATGAAGCTATGATTGTTGATAAAACAGGAAGTATTTTCTTAGCCGGAAGTTACTTAGTAAAAGCAGCTATTGGAGAAACAATTGATAACGAAACACTTGGTGGAGCAACAACACATTGCGAAATTTCGGGTGTTACCGATTATAAAGCAAAAGACGATAAAGATGCTTTAGATAGAATTAAAAGTATTGTCGGCAAAATTGGTGATTTTGACAAAGCAGGTTACAATCGCGTTAAGGCAGAAAAACCAGCATTGGATCCAAAAGATATTTATGGAATTTTACCAAAATCGCGTGCAGATCAATATGATATGTATGAAATTATCAAACGTCTAGTAGATAACTCAGAATTTGATGAATATAAAGGTGATTACGGTAAAACGTTAATTACTGCTTATGCAAGAATCGATGGTTGGGCTGTAGGAATTGTAGCTAACCAAAGAAAAATTGTAAAAAATGCTAAAGGAGAAATGCAATTTGGTGGAGCAATTTATTCGGATTCAGCTGATAAAGCAACTCGTTTTATTGCCAATTGTAACCAAAAGAAAATTCCTTTAGTTTTTGTTCAGGATGTAACCGGATTTATGGTTGGTTCAAAATCTGAACATGGCGGAATTATAAAAGATGGTGCCAAAATGGTTAATGCCATGGCTAATTCTGTTGTTCCTAAATTCACGGTAATTGTTGGAAATTCATATGGAGCTGGAAATTATGCAATGTGCGGAAAAGCTTATGATCCTAGATTAATATTTGCTTGGCCAAGTGCCGAATTAGCCGTTATGGGTGGAACGCAAGCAGCTAAAGTTTTAGCACAAATTGAAGCTTCATCATTAAAAGCAAAAGGTGAAGTTATTGATGAAGTGAAAGAAAAAGAATTGTTCGATAAAATTAAAGCGCGTTACGACGAACAAGTTTCGCCTTACTACGCAGCTTCTCGTTTATGGACAGACGCTATCGTAGATCCTTTAGAAACTAGAAATTGGATTTCTATGGGAATTGAAGCAGCCAACCACGCTCCTATTGAAAAACAATTCAATTTAGGCGTTATTCAAGTTTAACTATTTAAGAAACATATTTTAAATGTCATTTCTAAAATTCAAATAGAAATGACATTTTTTTTCGCATTATTGTAATGTATCTTTGTGACATGTTAAAAACGCTTTTTCAATCTTTCAAAACCAATATTTCAGGTATTTCGCTACCAGAAAAATTTACCTTTCCTTTTTATTACGAACCGCATGAATTAAGTAAAATTGCTGCAAAAGAATTGCAAAATCACTTAACATCTCAAACCGATTTTGAGCATAACTTTGGTTTGCAAGAAGGTCAGCAAGGTTTAATAATTGGAAAAATGTTTGGTGTTTTAGTTTGTCAAGACCAAGAAGGAAACCTAGGCTATTTATGGGCGTTTTCTGGAAAATTAGCTGGTGTGAATCATCTTCCCTATTTTGTGCCAACAATCTTTGATATGTTACACGAAGATGGTTTTTTCAGAAAAGAAGAAGAAGTTTTAAATGCAATTAATCGTCAAATCGAGATTTTAGAAAATTCAACCGAACTTCAAATCAAAAAAAATCAATTCGAATCCACAAAAAAAGAAGCCACTACAGATTTACAAAATCAAAAAGATAAAATCAAACGCTTAAAAATTGAGCGTGATGAAAAACGTAATTCATTCGATAATTTACCTTCATCTGAAATAGAACAATTAAAATTGGAACTTTCGGAAGAGAGCAAAAAAGAAAGCATTTTACTAAAAAAAATGACGAAATATTGGAATTTTCACATTGAAAATGCTCAAAAAGAAGTCAATATACTTTTAGAAGAAATCAACCAATTAAAAGAGGAACGCCGATTAAAATCGGGAGCTTTACAACAAAAACTCTTTGCAGAATATTCCTTTTTAAATCAATTTGGTGAACGCAAAAGTATTGGCGAAATTTTTAATGATAATCCGCCTGCAGGTGCTGGAGAATGTGCAGCTCCAAAGTTATTGCATTATGCATTTGAACATCAACTAAAACCTATTGCAATGGCTGAATTTTGGTGGGGACAATCGCCAAAATCGGAAATTCGCAAACACAAACAATTTTATCCTGCTTGTAAAAGTAAATGCGAACCTATCTTGTTATCGCATATGTTGAAAGGTTTGGACATGGAAGCCAATCCATTTCAAGAAAATCCAGCAGAAGGAAAAGAAATTGAAATTGTTTACGAAGATGACATTTTACTGGTAGTTAACAAACCTGAAGAATTTCTTTCGGTTCCTGGAAAAATGATTTCAGATTCGGTTTACCAAAGAATAAAAGAATTGTATCCAAATGCAACTGGTCCTTTAATTGTACATCGTTTAGACATGTCAACTTCAGGATTAATCTTAATTGCAAAAAACGAAGAAACGTATGTAAAACTGCAAAGTCAATTTATAAAACGTACTATAAAAAAACGTTATGTTGCGTTACTTGATGGAGTTCTAAAAGAAAAAGAGGGAATAATTGACTTACCACTTCGTGTGGATTTAGATGATAGACCACGACAGTTGGTTTGCTACGAAAATGGAAAACCTGCTCAAACCAAATGGGAAGTTATTGAAGTAAAAAACAATCAAACATTGGTTTACTTCTACCCGATTACAGGAAGAACACATCAATTACGCGTTCATGCTTCTCACGAATTGGGTTTAAAAACACCTATTGTTGGTGATGATTTGTACGGAACAAAAGCAAATCGTTTGCATTTACACGCAGAACAACTCATGTTTACACATCCAGAAACTAAAGAAGAACTCACAATAAAAGTGGAAGCTAATTTTTAAAAATTCTTATTTAATGTAACTTTTTTTAGAATCTAAACTCTTATATTTAGATTTTGAAAATAAGCCTCATGAAAAACAGTTTTTTAGTTGTCCTTACTCTGATTGGAATCCAACAAATTAATGCTCAATTTACTCGTCGTGATTCGCTTCAAGGTGGTTTACGAGTTGAAAGAACATCATACGATGTAAAACGTTATAATTTAAACATAACAATAAACCCAGAACAAAAAAGTATTAAAGGATTTAATGAAATTTCATTTGAAATTCTTGCTCCAATTCAAAAAATTCAATTGGATTTGTTTGAAAATATGAAAGTAGATTCAATTGTTTGGAACAAGAAAAAATTGAATTATACTCGTGATAACGATGCTGTATTCATTGATTTTCCTGAAAAATTGACTTTAAAATCAAATCATAAATTAAAATTTTATTATTCTGGTAATCCTACAATTGCAAAAAATGCACCTTGGGATGGTGGATTTGTTTTTTCAAAAGATAGTGCTGGAAAAGATTTTATTGCAGTGGCTGTTCAAGGTACTGGAGCAAGTTTATGGTATCCTGTAAAAGATTCACAAAGTGACGAACCAGATAATGGTGCTTCAATTAAAGTAGCTGTTCCGAACGGATTAATGAATGTTTCTAACGGACGATTTTTAGGTTCTCAAGATTTAAAAAATGGTTATACACGTTGGGATTGGGAAGTTAAAAATCCTATTAACAATTATACGATTACGGTAAATATTGCTGACTATGTTCATATTCAAGATAAAATGCCTGATTTAGATTTGGATTATTATGTTTTGAGAGAAAACGAAGCTAAAGCGCGTGAACATTTTGCAGAAGTAAAGCCGATGATGGAATGTTTTCAATCGAAGTTTGGAAGATATCCTTTTTGGGAAGATGGTTACAAATTAGTTGAAACTCCTTATTTAGGAATGGAACATCAAAGTGCTGTAGCTTATGGTAATAAGTACAAAAAAGGATACAGGGGATTTGACCTTTCTGGAACTGGTGTAGGAATGTTTTTCGATTATATCACAATTCATGAAACAGGTCATGAATGGTTTGGAAATAGCATAACAAGTATGGATATTGCTGACATGTGGATTCATGAAGGCTTTACAACGTATTCAGAAACAGTTTTTATTGAATGTATAAAAGGTTATGATGATGCCATGAAATACATCAACGGTCAATCTAGAAATGTTAGAAACGATCGTCCTATTATTGGACAATATGGTGTAAATAATGAAGGTTCTGGAGATATGTATTACAAAGGTTCATTACTTTTAAACACATTACGACACATTATTGCTGATGATGAAAAATGGTGGCAAATCATCTACGACTACTCTGAAACTTTCAAGAAGAAAATTATTACATCAGATACTGTCATAGATTATTTTAACAAAGAAAGTGGCTTAAATTTAACACCTATTTTCAGACAGTATTTATACACCAATCAAGTACCTTATTTTATGTACAAAATTAAAGGTGATAATTTATATTATTCTTGGGATAACGTTAATGAAGATTTCAATATGCCTATAGACATTGAGTTTGATGGCGAAAAGATAAGATTACAACCAACAGTAAAAGAGCAAAAAATCAAACTAAAAAAGCTGGATAAAAAGAATTTTAAAGTTTTTAGCAACCAGTTTTTTGTTAAAATTAAAGAAGGTAATTAACCTTCTTTTTTTTATTAATTTTAGGTTTTAATTAACTTGGATTTTAACCATAACATGTTAATTTTTAGTAAATTAGCATCGTATAATTTAAATCCGTTTATTTATGGCTACAATTAGAGAACTGAATAAATGGGCTAATGCAAATACATGCCTTACCATTGATGTTTTAAGAATTGTTTTAGGTGCTTTTTTGTTCTTTAAAGGAGTTTCTTTTATAGTAGATAAAAAATATCTTCATGAAATTCTTAATTCTGTTGGAAGTTTTGGTAGTGAAATGGTCGTCATTCACTACGTTGCAATGGCACATATGGCGGGAGGAGTAATGATAATCATTGGCTTCTTAACCAGATGGTCTATTTGGGTACAGCTACCCATATTATTAGGAGCTTTTTTGATAAACTTTGTTGGGGTTTTCAATCCTACAGATTTTATTCAATCGTTACTAGCGTTTGCTGCTAGTGTTTTCTTTATCTTTTTTGGAAGCGGAAAACATTCAGCAGATTACTATTTAAAAATGGAAGAATAAACTACTCTAAGGTTGTACAATTACACAATAAGCTAATATAATACCCGCTTTAATCTTCATAATCCATTCAATAAGGTACTATATTAATTTGTTAATTATACAACCTTTATTTTTTCTAATGTTTTATTTCGATTAATCTTTTTAGTATCCGTTTCAACAAACTCTGAAACAAATACAACTTCTTTAGGCTTTTCAAACTTTTCTAAAGAATTAAATATTTCCAAATCAATCTCTTTTGATTCACCTTCTATTACTAATACTACTTTAGTTCCTAAAACTGCATCTGGAAAACCAGTAATAAAAAATCGATTTGAAATTCTTGAAGCTAACTTGGTTTCAATTTGTTCCGGAAATAATTTTATGCCACCACTATTTATCACATTGTCATAACGTCCGAGCCATTTGAATTGCTTTTCATTTAAAATCGCTACAATATCATTTGTTATCACTTTTTCATCTGAAATACTTGGTGCCTCTATAACCAAACAATTTCTATCATCATTTGAAATACTAACGTGCTCTAATATATTAAAATACTCCTCACCTATTTTTTTTGCAGCAATATGCGTTATGGTTTCGGTCATTCCATACGTTTCATAAATTTCAGAATTAACTTCTTTAAGTTTCGAAGCCAAATCATCTGAAACTTTAGCACCACCAATGATTATTTTTTTAAATTGATTTAATTTTTCTAAGCTGTTTTCAGCTTGTAAAGGCACAATTGCACCAAAATCATATGTTTGATGCGCAAACAAACTATCTAAATGAGAAGTCGGTTCAATGATATCCAATTCTAAACCAATTATCATTGCTCGTACAATCATCATTTTTCCAGCAATATAACGTGGAGGTAAACACAGTAAAGCTTTATCCTGAGGATGTAAATTGAAAAAATTACCTGTTGCTATTGCCGAATGCACCATGGCTTGCTTTTTTATGGCAATTCGTTTTGGAACTCCTGTTGTTCCAGAAGTGGTTACAGTAATTATTTCTTTATCATCTAACCAATCCAACAAAAAAACACCTAAATCTTTTTCATGCTCTTTTCCTTCTTTGATTGAAGTGTAAGCCAATTGAAAAAGAGCTTCTTTATCAAAGTGAAAACCGTTAATTTTAAATCGATTGTGAACGTTTTTATAATGAGGAATCATTGTTGTTTTTTTCTAATTCATTAATTACTGTTAATTTCCCAAATAGTTTTTCTTTCCAATTTGTCCATTTGTAAACTTTAGAAAAAATTAAAAGAATTAGAGGAAAAATAACAAATACTGGTGTTAAAACATCAAAACCAGCAGAAGGTTCTGACATGTCTTTTAAAACTGAGTTTGTTTGAAAAGCAGTCCAATCAGCAGTTACAAGTAATGCACCAACTAAGTTATTTGCAGCATGAAACCCAAGAGCCAATTCTAATCCTTCATCCATTAATGTCATAATTCCTAAGAAAAAACCAGTTCCAATGTAATATATCATAATAATGTAACCTATTTTCCCAACTTCAGGATTTGCAATATGCATTAATCCAAACAAAACCGAAGTTACAAGTAAAGGAACAAATCTATTATTAGTAGCTAGTCCTAATCCTTGCATCATGTGAGCTCTAAAAAGATATTCTTCAAAACTGGTTTGCATCGGAATTAAAATTATCGCCAGAATTAAGAAAATAAAAAATCTTTCAGGTTTAAAATTCCAAACAAAATTTTCTGGTTGGGTATAATAAAGTGCTAAAATCATTAAGGAAGTTATACTTCCCCATAGAAAAAAAGAGAAAAAAATGCGTTTCCAATCAATCTTTAATCTAGAAGTAGTTAAACTAGTTATTGAAACTCCTTGAATAAACTTTGACCAAAAAAGAACGATTAATAAACCAAAAGCCAATGGACCAACTAACATTACAAAAGTTAAATTTACACCTAACATTTTAATAGTCTGCTGAATAACTTCATTTGTATCTACTCCATCAGATAAAACAAAATTGGAAGCCATCAATAAAATAAACCCCAATGGAATCGGCAAGTAAGAGAATAAATTAATTCTTTTCGATTTTAATTGCTCTATGTACATGTTTTTTAAAGTTCTTAAGTTTGCTACTAAAGTACTATTTTTTATTCCTTTGTAAAAAATAAAAATATGATAACTATTTACCATAATCCGAGATGTACAAAATCTAGAGAAGGTTTGTGCGAAATTGAACTATTAAATCGTCCATTTGAAATTAGAAAATATCTTGATGAACCTTTTACAAAAGAGGAGTTAATAGATGTTATCAAAAAATTAAACATTAAACCAATTGAGCTTGTTCGTACAAAAGAAAGTATTTGGGTTGAAAAATATAAAGGGAAAGAACTTAGTGATGCTCAAATTATTGAAGCAATGCTCGAAAATCCTAAATTAATAGAGCGTCCTATAATTGTAAATGGTGATAAAGCTGTTATTGCAAGACCAAAAGAAAAGATTAACGAAGTCATTTAATACTTTAACAAAGATTTAGCATTTAACGGCTAAACCAAAAGTTACTTTTGCAGTCTTATTTGCAAAAAAACATTTATGACCAAGAAAATTTTTATTGTTGCACTAACTTTATTTCTAAGTTTAACAGCATTTGCACAAAGACCAGAAGGAAAAAAAATTACTATTTCTGGGAAAGTAATTGAAAAAGGAACCGATCTTCCTTTAGAATATGCCACTATTGTATTCGAAAACGCTATTACAAAACAACTTTCTGGAGGAATTACTGATGAAAACGGTAACTTCAAATTTGAAATAACAGCTGGTAATTATAATGCTCGTGCTGAATTTATTTCTTTTAAGAATGTTGTAATTCCTCAAAAAGAATTTAACGCCGATGTAAATTTAGGTACAATTCAAATGGAGGCTGATGTTGCGCAATTAAATGAAATTGAAGTAATTGCAGAAAAATCAACAGTAGAAATTAAACTTGATAAAAGAGTTTACAATGTAGGTAAAGATATGATGGTTAAAGGTGGAACAGTCAGTGATGTTCTTGACAATGTACCATCTGTAACTGTTGATGCTGAAGGAACAGTTGCCCTTAGAGGAAATGAAAGTGTAAAAATTTTAATTGACGGAAAACCATCTGGTTTAGCCGGAATCAATATTGCTGATGCTTTAAAATTATTACCAGCTGATGCAGTTGATAAAGTTGAAGTTATTACTAATCCATCTGCTCGTTATGATGCTGAAGGTGGTGGTGGTATTATCAATATTATTTTAAGAAAAGGAAAGGCAAATGGAGTTAATGGTTCTGTAATGGTTAATGCTGGTGATCCTGAAACTTACGGCGGTAGCATTAATTTGAACAAAAAAAGCGACAGATATAACTTATTTTCAAATATTGGCTATAACTACAGAAACAATCCTGGTAATTCGATGACTGATTCTGAATACTTTAATGCCGATGGTACTACAAGTAGATTTATCAAAGAAAGAAGAACAAATGATAGATTAAGTAAAGGTTTTAATGCAAATTTTGGAATCGATTTAAATTTATCTAATTCATTAACTTGGACAAATGCATTAACATTTAGAGAAAATAACGGAGAAAATCCTGATAATGTTTTCTTTTACAATTATGATGCTTCAAACAATCCTACTTCAATAAGAAATCGTTTTAATGATCAAAGAAGTGATGATTTTAGCATTGAATATTCTACAAACTTTACTAAGAAGTTTAAAAAAGACGATCATAAATTAACTGTTGATGTGGCAGTATCTCAAAATAGAGAAAATGAATTTGCAACAATTACAGATCAAGTTTTAGGAGACCCTTCTTCTTTAGATCCTCAAGGAACATCAAATAAAAATAGTCAACAAAGAAATTTATTACAAACTGACTACGTTTTACCAATTGGAAAAAATGGACGATTTGAAGCTGGTTATAGAGGAAGTTTTACAAACAATTTAACGGATTTTGTTGTTACACCAGATTCTGATTTTTCTAATAAATTAGAATATATAGAAAATGTAAATGCATTATACACACAATATGGTTCAAAATTTAATAAGTTTTCTTACTTTGTAGGATTACGATTTGAAGATAGTCATATCGAAGTAAATTCATTATCATTAAACGATTATAACACAAAAAAATACAACAACTTATTCCCTTCTGCAACAATTAATTATGAGTTTTCTGAAAGCAGTTCATTAAGTTTAAGTTATAGTAAAAGAATTAACCGTCCTAGAGGCCGTTTCTTAAATCCTGTATCATCATTATCAAGTAACATTAATATCTTTCAAGGTAATCCAGATTTGAATCCTTCAAAAACAGATGCAATTGATTTAGGTTATTTAAAAAGATGGAATAAATTAACGTTCAATACTTCTGCTTATATCAATATTACTAATGATTCATTCCAATTCATCAGAAAAGAATCTGGTTCATTTGTTACAACAGTAGTTGATGGAGAAGATATTGTAGACCCAGTTACAGGTGATGTTACACCTGTTGGTGGAGAAGATATTAGAGTCCCTGTAATTTTAAGTACTCCTATTAACTTAGCCAAAGAATATAGAGCAGGTTTAGAGTTCAATTTAAACTATACACCTTACAAATGGTGGAGACTTAATGGAAACTTTAATGCTTATAGAGTAGAAACTCAAGGTGACTACAGTTATGTGAATTTTCAAGGAAATACTATTGAACAAAATTTTGATAATGTTGCATTTACATGGTTTACAAGAATTTCGTCTAAAATAACTTTACCATACAAAATTGATTGGCAAACAAATGCTACATACAACGCTCCTCAAACAAATGCACAAGGACGTTCATTAGGAGTAGCATCAGTTAATTTAGCTTTCAGTAGAGATATTTTAAAAGACAAAGGGTCAATTTCATTAAATGTTAGTGACTTATTTAACTCAAGAAAAAGAATTTCTGAAACCAATATCACAAACGTAGTTAGCTCTTACAGCGAAATGCAATGGAGACAAAGACAAGTTATGTTAACTTTCACATATCGTTTTAACAAACAGAAAAACGAAAAAGATAGACAGCCTAGAAGAGATGATAATGGTGATGGCGATTTTATGGGTAGACCATAATATTAAAATCAAAATAGACCACAAAAAAAGTCCCGATATAATCGGGACTTTTTATTTTTAAAAATTAAAAGAAATTATCCTTCTAATTCAGCTTGTCTTTTAGCTCTTTTCTCTTTAATCAATTCCATAATAGCTCCGCCCAACCAATAGTGAACAAATCCTACTAAGAATATCATCAACCAAAAACCAATAGTTAATATGGTTAAGAAAAGTAAAAAACCTAGGTACTGTTGAAATTCAAACATAATATTTTCCGGAATTTATGAATTCACGTCAAAGATAATAGTAATATTTATTTTTGCCAATATAATATTGATTAATTTTAGCTAAAACCACTTTTTAATTTTAAAATAAACAAACATTATAGCTACAATTGTGAGCATTATTCCCCAAATTAAAAAATAGCCATACTCCCACTCTAACTCGGGAAAATGCTTAAAGTTTTGACCATAAACACCAACTATAAAAGTTAATGGTAAAAAAAACATAGAAACAACCGTTAGTGTTTTCATTACTTGGTTCATTTTATGATTCTGAGCTGAGAAAAAATAATTTGAAGCACTATCGAGTGTAATTAAATCAGAATCAATTTGTTCTAAAAGTTCTAAACATTTTTGATGTAATCTAGAAAAGAAAGTAAAATTTTCTGGTTGAATGTCATTGAAAACATTATCATCTTTAATACTCTTAATCGAATACAACGAATCGCGAAGCGGAATTATAGAACGCTTTAAAAAGTTAAAATTATCTCGATGTTTTTCAATTAATTCTAAAACTTCAGGATTGGTATTTGTTTTGGTCAAATTAATCAATTCATCTATTTTATCTTCTTCACTTTCAATTGTTATATAAAAATTTTCGATAATAGCGTCTAACAATAAATACAATAAATAATCGGCTTTTTTAGATCTAACAACACCCGAGTTTGTTCTCAAACGTTCTCGAATATGCGTAAAGAAATCACTTCGCTTTTCCTGAAATGAAATCAACACATTATTCTTTAATAAAAAGCTAATTTGCTCAACACTAATATTATTTGAAGATTTTTGTGGTAATAACGACTTTACGTTAAAGAATAATATGTCATGATATTCTTCTACTCTTGTTCGTTTAGTCGTATTTAAGATATCTCCTATAATGAAATGATCAGCATCAAACTTTGCACCTACTTTTTCAATAAATGCATGATTGTTTAACCCATGAATATTTATCCAATTTACTTTTGAAACTTCAATATTAGAATCTATATCTTCAGGTTGCAATTGTTGACATTCGGTAACATCTTCTGAATCATATACAAAAAGCTGCATTTCTGTTGGAGATTGTTTATGAATCCCAGTATATTCTAAAGTACTAGCCTGAACTTTTCTTCCTTTTTTATATTTTATTTTTCTCAAAACAAACAAATTTTATATAAAGATAGGAGTTTTTAAAAATGAGAAGTATTTTTACTGAAAATTTATTTTTTTGATGAAAACACTATTTATCAACATAAAAGAACTGTTACAAATTAGAGAAACTGGAGTTGAAAAAATTTCTGGTTCCGACATGGCAATTTTACCAAAAATTGAAAACGCTTACCTTTTAATAGAAAATTCTATCATTACCGATTTTGGTTCAATGGAAAATTGTCCAGACAAATCGGATATGAATGTTATTAATGCTTCAGGTCAAGTTATTTTACCAACATGGGTTGATAGTCACACACACATAGTATATGCAGGCAATAGAATTCAAGAATTTGTTGATAGAATTAACGGTTTGTCCTATGAAGAAATTGCAAATCGTGGTGGTGGAATTTTAAATTCGGCTAAAAAATTAAACGAAACTTCTGAAGATGAAATTTATGAGCAATCAAAATTACGTTTGGAAGAAGTTATGCTACAAGGAACGGGAGCAGTTGAAATAAAATCAGGTTACGGATTAACGGTTGAAGGCGAATTGAAAATGTTACGCGTTATCAAACGCTTAAAAGAAAATTATCCTATAGCAATAAAAGCAACTTTTTTAGGAGCACACGCATTTCCTACAGAATATAAAGAAAATCATGCTGCTTATATTGATGTAATCATTAACGAAATGCTTCCAAAGATTGCTAATGAAAATTTGGCTGATTATATTGATGCTTTCTTAGAAACTGGTTATTTTTCTGTAGAAGAAACCATTAAAATTATGGAAGCGGGTAAAAAATATGGTTTAGAACCAAAAATTCATGTAAACCAATTTACTGCTATTGATGGAATTAAAGCTTGTGTTGAAAATGGTGCTTTATCGGTAGATCATTTAGAAATTGTAACGGATGAAGATATTGCTGTTTTAAAAGACAGTAAAACCATGCCAGTAGCATTACCAAGTTGTTCTTATTTTATTAGTATTCCTTATACGCCAGCTCGTAAAATGATGAATGCTGGTTTGCCATTAGCTTTGGCTACCGATTACAATCCGGGTACCACTCCCTCAGGAAATATGAATTTCGTAGTAGCAACGGCTTGTATAAAAATGAAAATGACTCCTGAAGAAGCTATCAATGCAGGAACTATAAACGGTGCTTATGCAATGGGAATTTCAGAAACTCACGGAAGTATTACAAAAGGTAAAAAAGCCAATATTATCATTACAAAACCTTTAACTAGTTTTTACCAATTACCTTATGCTTTTGGAACAAACTTAATTGATAAAGTAATGATTGAAGGTCAATTTATTTAAAATTCATTACCATGATAAAAACGATATTACTTGTTGGATTAGGTGGCGCTTTTGGAAGTGTTTTTAGATATTTAACTCATTGGTTAACTACTAAATATTTTCAAAGTTCATTTCCATTAAGTACGTTTCTTGTAAATGTAATTGGAAGTTTACTAATTGGATTGTTCATTGGTTATATTGGGAAATATTTTCCTGAGAATCATCCTTTAAAGTTTTTACTCATTATAGGCTTTTGCGGTGGTTTTACAACATTTTCTAGTTTTGCTTTAGAAAACTATAATTTACTTCAAAACAACCAACAAATTACAGCTTACTTTTATATGGCTGGTTCCATAATTTTAACCATAAGCGCTGTAGGATTTGGGAATTATTTAGCTAAATATATATAATAAAAAAGTCCAATGTAAACATTGGACTTTTTTTATAAATTACAGTTTGTATTATCTTAAATCAAAACTAGTTTTAGAAACTAATTCAGCATTTTTATCAAATACATTTACAAAGTAAGTTCCTTTTGCAAAATCTTTTCCAGGAACATCTTCATTAACTTGAACTGTTTTGTTTTCATATTTAACAGTAGAAATAAAGCTATATGTTAATGTTTTATCTCCAGCAGGAATTGTTTTCTTTTCGCCTAAAATATTGTTTTTACTATCAATAATTTGAACGTAGTATTCTCTTGCACCAGTTTTAGCAATTTGATTTTCAGCAATTAAGAAACTAACTTTTAAAACATCAGCTCTACTAGCTTTGTCTGTTTCAATTTGTTTTCCTGAACTTCTTTGTTTTACAGCTAATACTTTTAAATTTAAAACAGCTAATTTAGATCCTTTTTCAACTGTTTTAGTTAAACTTTCATTTTGAACTAATAAAGTATCATTGAATTTTTTAGCATCAGATAAAACAACATTTGTACTATCTAAACTAGAAGTTAAAGCAACATTTTGCTCTTTTAAAATTTTGTTCTCTGCAACTAAATTATCCATTTCTCTTTTTAAACGGAAATATTCGTTTTTGTACTTAGCCATTGCTGCTGCATCACCTTTAGATTTTTCTACTTGCTCTAATAAGGCAACCATTTTAGCTTGTTCAGCTTGTAATTCATCTTTTAATGCAGTGTTATCTGAAATCATAGCATCATACTCAGCAATTTTAGTTTTTAACTCCTCTGCTAATGTATTCTTTTCAGTAGTTAAGGTTGTAACTGTTTCTTTGTTATCAGAATTCAGTTTAAAAATGTAACCTAAGCTCCCTAAAAAAAGTAAGGCTAATACTACTACTGCGGCTTTTAATCCAGAATTGTTCGATTTGTTTTCCATTTTTTGGTATATGTTAAGTTTTCTCAAAAATACAATTTTTAAAGTATTTTCTAAATTTTAAACGTAATTTATTTTAAAATAGTACTTTTGGGTTGCATTTATTTACCCCTATGGAGAATATCATACTTTTAAGCCAAAATGAATTAGCCAAGATTACCAACCACAGAAGTGGTGAAATAAAATTTGGAGAAAAAATAGTTACTATCCCTAAAGATGCTGATGCTATTGATTTTATTTCAAGCAGCGAAGCACAATTTGTATTATTAGGAATTCCTGAAGATATTGGTGTTAAAGCAAACTTAGGAAGAGTTGGTGCTGCATCAGCTTATGAAAGTGCCCTTAAAAGTATCGCCAACATTCAACATAATAAATTTTGTAAAGGAAGCAATTTAATTGTCTTAGGAAAATTAGATGTTTCAGCACAATTAGAAAAAGCACAATCTTTAGATGCTAACAATAAAGAGCATCGAAAAGAACTTTACGAACTAGTAGAACAATTGGATGTTGAAGTTTCACATGTTATTCATCAAATTTGCAATGCCGGTAAAATTCCTATAATTATTGGTGGCGGACACAATAATGCTTATGGTAATATAAAAGGATTGGCTTTAGCCAAAGGAAAACCAGTGAATGCCATTAATTTTGATGCACATACCGATTTTAGAATTTTAGAAGGAAGACATTCTGGTAATGGTTTTAGCTATGCTTTTGAAGATGGTTTTCTAAAAAAATACTTCGTATTCGGGCTTCATGAAAATTTTGTTTCTAAAAGTGTATTCAATACTTTAAAAGAATTAACATCAAGAGTAAAATATGTAACTTATGAAGAAATTGATGTTAAACGTGAGAAAAACTTCGAAACTGAGTTAGAAAATTCGTCGAACTTTATTAAAAATGAACCTTTTGGAATAGAATTAGATTTAGATGCAATTCCAAATATTCCTTCAAGTGCAATGACTTTAAGCGGTTTTAGTGTTGATAGAGCTAGACAATTTGTTTACTATTTTGGAAAACAACAAAATGCTTCTTATTTACACATCTGTGAAGGAGCTCCTGAATTGGATACTTCTAATAACAATCATTTAACGGGTAAATTGATTGCTTCATTAGTTACCGATTTTATGAAGGCTAAAGTAGGATAATCTTAACTTCATTAAAATAACACTATCTTTGTACGCTCATCAAACTTTTTTGATGAGAAAATTATTTATATATGACATTCAACGAATTAAAATTATTTAACAATATACAACAAGCTTTGGAGGAAGAAGGCTACACAAACCCTACTCCAATTCAAGAGCAAGCCATTCCTGAAATATTAGCAGGCCAAGATTTAGTTGCTTGTGCCCAAACTGGAACTGGAAAAACGGGTGCTTTCGCCATTCCAATTCTAAATTTAATTCATCGAATTGTAGGTTCGGCAAAGAAAACAAAACATATCCGAACTTTAGTGGTTACGCCAACGAGAGAATTAGCCATTCAAATTGACGAAAGTTTCAAAACTTACGGAAAATATACTAATGTGAAATCGTTAGTGATTTTTGGAGGTGTAAACCAAGTACCACAAGTAAATGAACTAAAAATGGGTGTTGATGTTTTAATCGCAACTCCAGGACGTTTTTTAGATTTACACAAACAAGGTTTTATCGATTTGAATCATATGCATCATTTGGTTTTAGACGAAGCCGATCAAATGTTAGACATGGGATTTATTAATGATGTTAAGAAAATCATCAAATTAACTCCAGAAAACCGCCAAACATTGTTATTTTCAGCAACGATGCCTTTAGCAATTAGAGAATTAGCCGATACTTTTTTAACAAGACCAAAATACATTTCAGTGACACCTATTTCTAGTACGGCTGAAAATGTATCGCAAAAAGTATATTTCGTAAACAAAGACGAGAAACGTTTGCTTTTAAAACAGTTAATTATTCAAGAAAGTTTGAGTAATGCTTTAGTGTTTACTAGAACCAAACACGGCGCTGACAACATTGTAAAAGTGTTGAAAAAAGCACATATAAAAGCAGAAGCTATTCACGGAGACAAATCGCAAAATGCACGTCAGCGTGTTTTAGAACAGTTCAAAAATAAAGAAATTGATATTTTAGTTGCTACTGATATTGCGGCAAGAGGAATTGATATTGAACAACTTCCGTTTGTGATTAACTTTGATATTCCAAATATTTCAGAAACCTATGTACACCGAATTGGTCGTACTGGTCGTGCTGGAAATTCTGGTTTAGCGATTTCATTTTGTGGAAAAGATGAAAAAGCATATTGGCAGGATATTGAAAAGTTGATCCGAATGAAAGTGAAAGTAGTAACCGATCATCCATATGAATGGAAAGACGAGGTAAAAAATCCAGATGCAAAACCTGATTTAAGAAATAAAAATAAGATGAATCCAAATTCAAAATCAAGAAAATCGGATGCTTCTAAGAAAAACAAAAAACGTTGGTACTAAGCCAACGTTTTTTTATTTATCTACCAATCGCTTAATCGTTTCAAAAAGTTTATGACTTTCAAACGGTTTCACAATTACTTCATCTATTTGAGCATCGATGATTTTTTCTTCTATATCTTGCTTATCAAAAGCAGTTACGGCAATAATTGGAGTTTGAATTCCTTTTTGTCTGATTAATTTAGAAGTTTCAAATCCATTTATAATCGGCATATTTATATCCATTAGAATGGCATCAAAATGGGTTTTACTGATTAATTCTAAAGCAGCATATCCATCATCTACAATATTGCATTTAAAATGATTGTTTTCTAGAAGTTTTTTAGTAACTACTTGATTTATTTTATTATCCTCAACCACTAAGATTTTATATTCTTTTCTTGCGGAAAGATCTACATCTAAATTATCAATTATAGATTTTGCTCTAGAAACATCCGAATCTAATGGTAATGTAAAAGTTATAGTTGTTCCTTTACCTTCTTCGCTCTCTAATTGAATGGTTCCGTTGAACAATTCAACTAATTTTTTAACAATGGTTAAACCTAAACCTGTTCCTTGATAATCATCTTCTTTACGATAAACTTGAACAAATTTCTCAAAAACTTTATTTTGATCTTCTTTAGCAATTCCTATTCCGTTATCAATTACCTGAAACTTCAAATAACATTTTGTTCCGATTTTTTCTATCAAATCAGCTTTGACAACTACTCTTCCATTTTCAGTAAATTTGAGTGAATTACTCATCAAATTAATAAAAATTTGAGACAATCGTATTTTATCTCCGACTAAAACTTCTGGAATTGAATTATCAACATCAATAAAAATTTGATTATTATTCTTAACGGCTAAAAAGTATAGTGAATCTTTGATAACCATTAATTCATCTTGAATATTGAAAACCGCATCTTCAAGAACCACTTGGTTTTCTTCAATTTTATAAACCTTTAAAATATCATTTACTAGTGACAATAAATACTTAGCAGAAAATTTTAAGGATTTTAAATGTGGACTGTTTTTTAATTCTTTGTGTTCGTCTAAGATTATATCTGTAATTCCAACCACTCCATAAAGTGGTGTTCTCAATTCGTGACTGATAGTAGAAATGAATTGGGTTTTCAATTGAGAAGCTTCTTCTGCTTTTTCTTTAGCTATTAACAATTCGTTATTTGTTCTTTTTAACTCTTCGTTAATTTTTGCTTTGAATTTATTGTTGCGAATTAATGATAAGAGCAACAATAACAAAATGAAGAAGATAATTGCTAAAAGAATTACGAAAACGCGATTTGCTTGTAATTTTTCTGCTTGAATTTCTTTTTCTTTCTCAATTTGGTCAATTTTACGATTGATTTCGTCATGCTCAATTTGCATTCCACCAACTTTAACTTCATTCAATCGCTCTTCATTATAAATCTCATCTTGTAATTGATCATGTTTTAAGAGATAAAAATGAGCTTTTTCAAAGTTCTTTATTTTGAAATAGAAATTTGAAATATCATGATAAACATCACTTGCATTAGATTTGATTAGCTCAATATCGTTTTGCTCACAAAATTGAACTGCTTTTAAATAATATTCTTCCGCTTTTTTATTATTATTAATACTATTGTAGTACAATCCAAAGTTTGAATTCAAGGAGATTTTCGATTCGATATCGCCATTTTTATCCACATAATCTTTAACCTCATTGAAATATTGAATTCCATTACTAAAATCCTCAACGGCAAAATAAGCGCTACCAATATTCAATTTTGAAAACATAATTTCGTATTCATCATTGTGTTGAATCGAATATTTTAAGCCTTCTTTGTAATGTTTAATTCCTTTATGAAAATCAATTTTTCGATAACAATAAACGTTTCCTAAATTATTGTTTAGCCAACCTTTAACAGTGTCATTATTTACTTTATTGGCTAAAACCAAACCTTTAGTATAATATTCAATTGCTTTTTGATAATCTGAGAATTCTTCAAAGTTTAATCCAATGAGATTATAAGCCTTCGATGCGATTAAGTCATCGTTATTTTTTGTAGCAATAATTAAGGCTTTTTGAGCAAAATCGAGAGATTTTTTTGTTTCGAGTTTAAGAAAACTTTGCCCCGCTTTTTTTAATAACTCTTTCGCTTCTTTATTCGTTGAATTAGTAGTCTGTGCTTTAATTATTACAGAACTAATACAGAGTAAAATAACAAATAAAAAACGTTTTGAAGTTATCATGTAACCGTTTTAAAATAATTTTATTTATAAAACACTAAAGTAAAAAAAAATCCTGACTAAATCAGGATTTTTTAACAAATGTTTATCTAGTAAGTTTTTTGTACTTGATTCGTGTTGGAACCACATCTTTTCCTAAACGTTTTTTCTTATTTTCTTCGTATTCAGAGAAACTTCCTTCAAAGAAATATACTTGAGAATCACCTTCAAAAGCCAAGATATGAGTACAAACTCTATCTAAAAACCATCTATCGTGCGAAATAATAACCGCACAACCTGCAAAGTTTTCCAAACCTTCTTCTAAAGCACGTAAAGTATTAACATCTAAGTCATTCGTAGGCTCATCTAATAACAATACGTTTCCTTCTTCTTTTAAAGTCATGGCTAAGTGAAGTCTATTACGTTCTCCACCTGATAAAGTAGCTACTTTTTTGTTTTGATCGCTTCCGCCAAAGTTAAAACGAGATAAATACGCTCTTGAATTTACTTGTCTTCCGCCCATCATGATTAATTCTTGACCATCGCAGAAGTTTTCCCAAATTGATTTGTTTACATCAATATTTGCATGAGATTGGTCAACATAAGCGATTTTAACAGTATCACCAATTGTGAATGAACCTGAATCTGGAGTTTCTTCTCCCATAATCATTCGGAAAATGGTTGATTTACCAGCACCGTTTGGACCAATAATTCCAACAATTCCCGCTTGAGGCAATACAAAATTCAAATCATCATATAATAATTTATCACCAAAAGCTTTTGCAACTCCTTTAGCTTCAATAACATTAGTTCCTAAACGAGGCCCATTTGGAATGTAGATTTCTAATTTTTCATCTAACTCTTTTTGGTCTTCGTTTAATAATTTATCGTAGTTCTGTAAACGAGCCTTTTGTTTTGTTTGACGCCCTTTTGCACCTTGACGAACCCAATCCAACTCACGTTCTAATGTTTTTCTACGTTTTGAAGCTACTTTTTCTTCTTGCTCCATACGTTTTGATTTTTGATCTAACCAAGAAGAATAGTTTCCTTTCCATGGAATACCTTCTCCTCTATCC
The DNA here is from genome assembly GCF_021172165.1 of Flavobacterium channae. Lineage (NCBI taxonomy): Bacteria > Pseudomonadati > Bacteroidota > Flavobacteriia > Flavobacteriales > Flavobacteriaceae > Flavobacterium > Flavobacterium channae. The sequence goes on from NZ_CP089096.1 coordinate 1,540,732, forward strand.
AATTCTAAAATCCAACCAGCAACATTATCTAAGAAATAACGGTCGTGCGTTACTGCGATAACAGTTCCAGAATATTGTTGTAAGTGTTGTTCTAACCAAAGTACAGACTCAGCATCTAAGTGGTTAGTAGGCTCATCTAATAATAAGACATCAGGTTGTTGTAATAATAAACGACATAACGCAACACGACGTTTTTCTCCCCCTGATAAAACTGAAATTGGTGTATCTGCTTCTGGCGTACGTAAAGCATCCATAGCAATTTCTAATTTGGTATCAATTTCCCAAGCACCACAAGCATCAATTCTATCTTGTAATTCTGCCTGACGATCCATAAGCTTTTGCATTTTATCTGCATCTTCATAAACTTCTGGCAAACCAAAATCGTCATTAATTTTATTGAATTCTTCTAATAAAGAGAAAATCTCCGCAGCACCTTCGCGAACTACTTCTATTACTGTTTTAGATTCGTCTAATTGTGGCTCTTGTTCTAAGTAACCAACAGTGTATCCTGGAGCAAAAACTACATCTCCTTGATAGTTTTTATCTACACCTGCAATAATTTTTAATAATGATGATTTACCAGCACCATTTAAACCCAAAATACCAATTTTAGCTCCATAAAAGAAACTTAAATAAATATCTTTTAATACAGTTTTATTTGAACTAGAGTAAGTTTTAGTTACTCTAGACATCGAAAATATGACTTTCTTATCGTCTGACATGATATATGTTTTGTTTGATTTTTGTTTAAAATTTTAAATATGTTGTTTTTTTATACTCTACCTTTTAAAGCATTAAAAACCCAAGCAATGGCAAAGAAACCAACACCAACTGCTGCAAATCCCCATCCGGCAACATCTGCATAACGGTAAATTCCTAAACCTATTAAAAGTAACCCCATTAAAATCATAATGAAAGTAGCCCAAGCCAATATTGTATTTTTATTCATTCCCATAATCTAAGTATTTTTAACTAAAGTTTTGTAAAATTTAGGACTGCGAAGGTACAAATTTTAAAACTTTTTATGCTTCGTATTAATTAAAAATCTTTATCAACATTTCCTTTAATAAATCATGCTGTGAAATTGAAGCTGCACCAACTCCTTTACTTTTCAAATCAATTTCTCTTAAACTTGCTACTATTGCACTTACTTTTTTCATTGGGTAATTTCTAAAAGCAACTTCATAATCCTTAATAAAATAAGGACTTACTTTTAAAACTTTAGCAGCGTTAAACTGTGATTTATCTTTTAAACCATGATATTGAAGCAATTGAGAAAAGAATCCAAATACTAATCCTGTAGTAATTACTAACGGATTGTCTTTTGGATTTTGCGAAAAATGGTCAATAATTTTATACGCTTTCAATTGGTCTTTTTCACCAATAGCTTTTCGTAATTCGAAATTATTATAATCTTTGCTAAAACCAATATTCTCTTCTATGTCTTTTGGAGTATAAGTGTGGCCTTTTGGTAAAATAATTTTAAGTTTATCCAACTCATTACTTATTTTAGACAAATCGGTTCCTAAAAATTCAACTAAAATAGCAGCAGCTTTTGGTTCAATATTATAACCTTGACCAGATAAAACACGTTTAATCCAATCGCCAACCTGATTTTCATATAATTTTTTACTCTCAAAAACTACACCTGTTTTTTCAAGAATTTTGGTTACTTTTTTACGCTTATCTAAAGTCTTGTATTTGTATGCAAAAACCAAAACGGTTGTAGGTTGTGGATTATCTGCATAAGCTTCTAACTTTTCAATATGACGAGATAACTCCTGTGCTTCTCTAACAACCACTACTTGACGGTCTGCCATCATTGGAAAACGTTTAGCATTTCCTACAACATCTTCGATAGTAACATCTCTACCATACAAAATAGTCTGATTAAAATCGCGCTCATGTTCTTGTAAAACATTTTCCTCAATAAATTCTGTTAACTTATCAATATAATAAGGCTCATCACCCATAAAAAAGTAAATGGGTTTAATATTTCCGGCTTTTATATCTTTTGTAATTTGAATTACTTCGTCCATTCTTTTAAGTATTCAGAGTTCAGTGGTAGTTGACAGTTAGCTTAAAATAACTATTTTTGCCTCATGCAAAATTTGAATTTTCCAAACTATTTCTTTCGGTTCAAAAATAGTGAAAATAAAGTGTCTATTTTTGATGAAATCAGAAAAAAATTTATTCTTCTTACTCCAGAAGAATGGGTGCGTCAGCATGTAGTTCAGTTTTTGTTACAAGATAAAAAATATCCAAAATCGTATATAAACGTTGAGAAATTAATTAAGATTAACGATTTAAGCAAACGATATGATGTTGTTGTTTTTCAACCTAATGGAGAGATATTTTTATTAATCGAATGTAAAGCTCCAGAAGTTCCAATATCCCAACAAACATTTGACCAAATTGCGCGTTATAATTTAGTTTTGAAAGCTAAATATTTAATGGTTACTAACGGACTAAATCATTATTTTTGCCAAATGGATTTTGAAAACGAAAAATATGTTTTCTTGAAAGAACTTCCTGAATATTCAATTTAATAATGGAAAAACGCGATTTAATACAAGCCGAAATTGAAAAATTAGGATTCTTTTTACAACGATTATTAGCCATTTTTTTAAAAGGAAATTCGGCAGGTAATTCAGTTGAAACATATGATTTAGTTACGAATGAATTTAAGAATGAATTGGATTTTGATTTACCTTTATTTGTTTCTCTCTCAAATGTTGAAATGAAAAAATATCTTTCAAATTTTAAATTTAACGAACAAAACTTGGAAAAATTAGCTGATTTGTTAGCTGAAATGAATTCTTCTAAAGCCTATTTAATAAGATCTTTTGAATTACTGAATTTGGCAGATGAACTTTCAAACTCCTTTTCATTTGAAAGAAATAGCAAAAAAATAAAAATTCAACAATTACTTAATCAATAATCACTTGAAAAAAATAGCAGTAGTCATATTAAATTGGAATGGTGCAAAATTGTTAGAACAATTTTTACCTTCGGTAGTTGCATTTTCAGATGAAGCCAATATTTATGTAGCCGATAATGCTTCAACTGATAGTTCAATTGAAGTCATTAAAACTCAATTTCCTTCAGTTAAGATAATTCAAAATACCGATAATTTTGGATTTGCAAAAGGATATAATGAAGCTTTAAAATATGTCGAAGAAGAACATTATGCTTTAGTAAATTCAGATATTGAAGTTACTGAAAATTGGCTTACTCCTATTTTAAATATATTTGAAAACGAACCTGAAACTGCAATTATTCAACCAAAATTACTGGATTTTAAAAAGAAAAACCATTTTGAATATGCTGGAGGAGCCGGTGGATTTATTGATAAGTTTGGTTATCCATTTTGTAGAGGTCGTATTTTTGATACCATTGAAGAAGACAAACATCAGTATGATGATGAAATCGAAATCTTTTGGGCTACTGGAGCATGTTTTTTTATTAGAAAAGATGTTTACCATCAATTAAAAGGTTTTGATGATGATTTCTTTGCGCATCAAGAAGAAATTGATTTGTGCTGGAGAGCTTTCAATAAAGGATTTAAAATAAAATACACACCAAAGTCTGTGGTTTATCATGTTGGTGGTGCTACTTTAAACGAAGGAAATCCAAGAAAAACCTTTTTGAATTTTAGAAATTCATTATTAATGTTGACTAAAAATCTTCCAAAGAATCAATTGTTTTCTATTATTTTTATTCGATTGTGTTTGGACGGATTAGCGGGAATTCAGTTTGTTTTGAAAGGAAAATTCAAACATTGTTTTGCTATTATTAAAGCTCATTTTGCTTTTTACAAGCTTGCTAATCAATATTATAAAAAACGAGAAACTATTCAGAAGCCAAATTATTTTAAATCAAAAAGTATCGTTTACAGTTACTTTGCCAAGAATGGCAAGGTCTTTGCAGATATTTTTTAACAATAGTTTAGGTTTAAAAAAGCTATTTTTTAACAATTTCCATTTAATTTTGTAAAAAAAAAGTAACGTATGAGAAGAGTAATGTTATTCGCCACAGTAGCTGCTATTTCATTAAGTTCATGTGTTTCAAAAAAGAAATACACCGAATTAGAAGCTAAAAACAAAGAAATTCAAGATTTATTAAACACTGCAACAGTAAAATTAAATACCTGTTTGACTGAAAGAGAAGCTTTGGCTCAACAAGTTGACTTCCTTAAGAAAAACAATACCGATTTAATTAACAATGTTGGTAATTTAACAACATTAACAACTAAAGGTGCTGAGAATCTTGAAAAATCTTTAGAAAGTTTAAAAGAAAAAGATTTAAAAATATCTCGTTTACAAGACGCTTTAACTAAAAAAGACAGTGTTACTTTAGCATTAGTTACAAGTTTAAAACGTGAAGTTGGAATCGACGATCCAGATATCAATATTAATATTGAAAAAGGAGTTGTAATGATTTCAATTGCTGATAATTTATTATTCAAATCAGGAAGTTACGAAGTTAGTGACAAAGCAAAAGGAGTTTTAGCTAAAGTAGCTAAAGTAATCAACAGTAAACCAGATTTTGAATGTATGGTAGAAGGTCACACAGATAATGTGCCAATTAAAAATGCTGTTTTATTAGACAACTGGGATTTATCGGTTAAAAGAGCGACTTCAATTGTTAGAGTTTTACAAAAAGACTTAGGAGTTAGTCCAAAACAATTAATTCCTGCTGGTAGAAGTTCTTATGTTCCTTTAGTGGATAACGATTCTCCAGCAAACAGAGCAAAAAACAGAAGAACTCGTATTATTATTATGCCTAAAATTGACCAATTCTACGATATGTTAGAAAAGGAAATGAAAAATTTAGAAGGAAAATAAATTTTCAAAAAATATAATAATATAAATATCAAAACACTTACTAAAGTTTAGTAAGTGTTTTTTTTATTCATTTGCTACGTGTTTAATTTTATACAAATTCATCACAAATGTAAATTTCGAACACATAAAATTAAAAAATAATCATTTTTTTTTATATTAATAAATAAAAAAACCAACCTTTTAACCTTTTTAATTGTTTTATAACGATAAAACCATTCGTAAACTAATTATTTTCATTAGATTTGAGAGAACTTAAAAAAATATAAAATTATGAAATGTAAAAAATTAATGTTTTATTTTTTGAGTGTTTATTTTATTGGTATAACCTTTATTGTAGCACAAAATTCGGTTAATGCTTCGGGAGGAAATCTTTCGGGAGCTAATGGATCAGTTTCTTATTCAGTTGGTCAAATGGTTTACACGACAAACTCAGGAACTAATGGATCTAATGCACAAGGTGTTCAACAACCTTATGAAATCTCCGAAGTATTATCTTCGATAGATTATTCAGAGTTAATTAGTGATTTGAAAATTTATCCAAATCCTTCCACTGATCATATTACAATAAACTTTATCAACTTAAATAATTTAAATCTTAGTCTTAAAATTATTGATATTAATGGGAAAGTTATAAAAAAAGAAGATTACTTACAAAACGAAACTACTATTGATGTTTCAAGCTATTCTTCAAATATCTATTTTCTCAATATAATGAATAAAGACAAATTAATCAAATCTTTTAAATTAATAAAAAAATAAAATTATGAAAAAATTATATACTCTTTTTGCATTCATATGCATTACCTATACAGCACAAGCTCAAACTCCAGAAATGATGAGTTATCAAGCAATAATTAGAGATGGTTCAGACGCGTTAATCATATCATCACCTGTGGGAATACAAGTGAGCATATTACAAGGCTCTTCAACAGGAACAGCAGTTTATGTTGAAACTCATTCAACAAGTACAAATGCAAATGGTTTAATAAGTATAGAAGTTGGAAATGGAAGTGTTGTATCTGGAAGTTTTTCTACAATCGATTGGTCAACTGGTTCGTATTTTATTTCGACTGATGTTGATCCTGCTGGTGGGACAAATTATACAATTAGTGGTTCAAGTCAACTATTGAGTGTTCCTTATGCATTATTTGCAAAAACTTCTGCTGGGGTTAATGGTCCACAATGGTCTACAAACGGCACAAATATTAATAATTCCAATACTGGAAGTGTAATAGTAGGTCCAAATGTTACTAATTCAAATTTAAATTTTGTAGTAACTAACAATACTAGTCCTAAAGCTGGTATAGGTAATCTTGGTGGTTTTAACAATGTAAATTCGGGAGAATTACTTTTTGTTGAAGATATTAATTATGCAGCAGGTGAATGTGGAATTAAATTTCAACATAATGGGGCTTTAAATAATTTATATTTAATTGGTGCTTGTTCAACTCCTGATACTCTTGCTAGATTCAATAGAAGTGGCTTTTCAAATTTAAGACAATTAAGACTTGGGCTTAATTACAATACTAATGCCTTAAATACTTTAAGTGTTGATGGAAATTCTGATTTTACAGGAAATGTAACAATTACTGGAGATTTAAATATAACGGGGAATATTGCTAAAGGAGGAGGAACTTTTAAGATTGATCATCCATTAGATCCAAAAAACAAATATTTAATTCACAGTTTTGTTGAATCACCTGAAATGTTGAATATATATTCTGGTAATGTTACAACAGATGAAAATGGTTATGCAACAGTTTTATTACCAAACTATTTTGAAGCCGCTAATAAAGATTTTAGATATCAATTAACTACCATTGGTACATTTGCTCAAGCTATAATTAGAGAAAAAATTTCAGACAATAAATTTATTATCCAAACAAATTCACCTAATGTAGAAGTGAGTTGGCAAATAACTGCTGTAAGAGCAGATAAATATGCTAATGAAAACAGAATTATCCCAGAGAAAGAAAAAGAATACAAAGGAACTTACTTACATCCAGAATTATATGGTCAAAGTAAAGAAAAATCTGAAAATTATGCTAAAAATAAATTAATTAGCTATCCAGATACTAATTCTAATGTTGATGGACAATAATATCTAAATAAACTATTTTTTGAAAGGACAATTTAATATTAAATTGTCCTTTTTTTTACAATATATCTAAACTTCCCTTACCCTCACGAACAACTTCTGGCTCATAACCTGTTAAATCTATAATGGTGGAAGCTACATTGTCTCCGTAACCGCCATCGATAACCAAATCGACTTTATTTTGCCATTTTTCGAAGATTAATTCTGGATCGGTAGAATATTCAATAACCTCATCTTCATCACGAATTGACGTTGAAACAATAGGATTTCCTAACATTTCCACAATCTGAAGCGCAATATTGTTATGAGGAACACGTATTCCAACAGTTTTCTTTTTTCTGAATTCTTTTGGCAAATCATTATTTCCTGGCAAAATAAAAGTGTAAGGACCAGGTAAAGCACGTTTTAGTATTTTGAAAGTAGAAGTATCAATTTGCTTTACATAATCAGATAAATTACTCAAACTCGAACAAACAAAAGAAAAATTCGCTTTTTCCAATTTAATGCCTTTGATTTTAGCTAATTTTTCAAGCGCACGAGAATTCGTTATATCACAACCCAATCCATAAACCGTATCAGTTGGATAAATGACTAATCCACCATCTTTTAATACATCTACTACTTTTTTAATAGCTGCTTCACTTGGCTTATCTTCGTATATTCTTATGAATTCTGACATGATTTATATGTTTTTTTCGTCAGCTCGAGTGATTTTTCGAAATAAAATGGAGAAAAATTGTATCGAGAGCAAATTAATCTTAAAACTTCTTTTTTGCTAAATTAGGTAACTTTTCAAACTCTTGATTAATTAGAGCTTCCTTTTTTAGACGTGACCATTTCTTAATCTTTTTTTCTGTTTCAATTGCGATATTAATATCTGTAAATTCACAATAGTAAACCAATTCAATTGGTCGCCTATTTGCTGTATAACATTCAGGATAAAAACCTATTTCATGCTGAAAAATCCTTTGAGTCAAATTACTTGTTACTCCAGTATAATAAGAATCGTCGGAACATTTTAATATGTAAACATATGATTGCTTCATACCTCTCGATACATTTTTATTCCGTTTCTCTTCATAAAAACACTCGAAGTGACGGATTTACCCAATTACTTCCAACTTTGCAAATCGCAACAACAATTTTTTCAATCCACCCACATCAAAGCGAATTTCAGCTTTTTTATCAGCTCCTACTCCTTCTATGTTTACGATTTGACCTTTTCCAAAACGTTCGTGCATTACGATATTTCCAACCGTTAAATTGGCATCAACCGAATTAGATCCTCCTGAATTACTAGAAACAGGTTTTAAACGTCTAATATTAGCTGTAGGACTTGGTTGGTCTTGTGTTAAATATTTTGGCGGTGTTCCAGCAGTTGGCTTTGATAAACGCAATTTTGATTTATCAATATCACCAAAAACATCAATATCCATAACTGGTTTGTATCGATAAACTGAATCAACAGGATTCAAATATTCCAAATACTGATCGTTAATTTCTTCTATAAAACGAGAAGGTTCACTATCTACTAGTTTACCCCAACGATAACGCGATTGCGCATAAGTCAAATACGCTTGATGTTCGGCACGTGTTAGTGCAACATAAAACAAACGACGCTCTTCTTCTAATTCGCTACGCGTGTTCAAACTCATAGCACTCGGAAACAAATCTTCTTCTAAACCAACAATAAACACATGTGGAAACTCTAATCCTTTCGCCAAGTGAATTGTCATTAGCGCTACTCTATCATCATCACCAGTATCTTTATCTAAATCGGTAGCTAAAGCAACGTCTTCTAAAAACTCTGCTAAAGCACCTCTTGCACCATCAATTTCCTTTTGCCCTTCTGTAAAATCTTTAATACCGTTTAATAATTCTTCGATATTTTCAATTTTAGCTATTCCTTCTGGAGTTCCATCTTTCTTAAGTTCTTGAACCAAACCTGTTTTCTTAGTAACATGATCCGTTAAGAAAAATGCATCTTGATTTTCATTAACAACCTGAAAGCTTTTAATCATAGTAACAAAGTCATGAATTTTAGTCTTTGTTCCTGAATTCAGTTTCAAATCAATTTTATCGATGTGCTCCATTACTTCAAAAATAGAACGCTTGTAATGATTTGCAGCAACCGTTAATTTCTCAACTGTTGTATCTCCAATTCCTCTAGCAGGATAATTAATTACACGTACTAAAGCTTCTTCATCTTTAGGATTAATAACCAATCGCAAATACGCTAAAACATCTTTAATCTCTTTACGCTGATAAAATGACAATCCACCATAAATACGATATGGAATATCGCGTTTACGCAAGGCATCTTCCATAGCACGCGATTGCGCATTCGTACGATACAAAATAGCAAATTGTCCGTTGAGCATTTGGTTTTGCATTTTTTGCTCAAAAATGGTTGCTGCTACAAAACGACCTTCTTCACTATCTGTTAAACTTCGATGGACTTTTATTTTCGGACCATCATCATTCGAAGTCCAAACAATTTTATCAAGTTTTGTTTTATTCTTATCTATTACATTATTTGCCGCTTCTACAATATTTTTAGAAGAACGATAATTTTGTTCCAAACGATACAATTGTACGTTTTCGTAATCTTTTTGGAAATTTAAAATATTATTGATGTTGGCACCACGGAAAGCATAAATACTTTGTGCATCATCTCCTACTACACAAATATTTTGGAATCTATCTGATAAAGCCCTTACAATTAGGTATTGCGAATGATTCGTATCTTGATACTCATCTACTAAAATGTATCGGAATCTGTCTTGATATTTGGCTAAAACATCTGGAAAAAGATTCAAAAGCTCGTTAGTTTTTAACAACAAATCATCAAAATCCATAGCTCCCGATTTAAAGCAACGCTCTACATATTGCTGATAAATCTCACCCATTCGAGGCTTTTTGCTCATGGCATCGGCTTCTTGCAATTCAGGATTATTAAAATAAGCTTTTACAGTGATTAATGAGTTTTTATAAGATGATATTCTACCCAAAATCTGTTTTGGCTTGTAGATATCTTTATCCAATTGCATTTCTTTTATAATAGCGCCAATCAATCGAACAGAATCCTGAGTATCATAAATGGTAAAATTTGAAGGGTAACCCAATTTATCCGCTTCATTTCTTAAGATTTTAGCAAAAACTGAGTGGAAAGTTCCCATCCAAAGGTTTTTAGCTTCGTTGTTCCCTACAATGTCTGCAATACGTTTTTTCATTTCACGTGCTGCTTTATTAGTAAAGGTTAAAGCTAAAATATTAAATGCGTCTACACCCTGACTCATTAAATTAGCTATACGAACTGTTAATACACGGGTTTTACCAGATCCTGCTCCTGCAATTACAATCATAGGTCCGTCTTTTTGCAAAACCGGAGCTTGTTGTGCTTCATTCAATTGGCTTATATATCGCTGCATTTTATCCATAAGGTGCATTTCTTTTTATCTAATTTACAAAAATACATTTTGAAATGGGTTAATACAAAAGAAGTTATCAACTCTTTTTAAGATAATACCAACAAAAGAAAATCTATTTGAATTTTAATAATTTTAATCTTAATTTGCGTAAAAATTAAACCAATTGAACTATGCCAATCGAAGATAAATTACTTGAAATTGCTGCTTATACGTTACCTGCAATTGTTACTGGTGGAGTAGCATTTGTAATGATGCAAAAATTTTACAGAAACGAAGAGAATAAGCGTAAATTTGAATTGTTAAGAGAAAATCAAAAGCAAGCATTACCAATACGTTTACAAGCGTATGAGCGTATGGTTTTATTTTTAGAGCGAATTAACCCTGCGCAACTCTTGTTACGTGTAGCACCAATTAGTCAATCAAAAGATGATTACGCTACCTTGTTAGTTCATCACATTCAAACAGAATATGAGCACAATTTAACACAACAAATATATTTAACTTCAGAAACTTGGGACATTGTGTTGAAAGCTAAAAATAGTACGGTACAAATTATTCGTAAAAATGCAGCTCGAGAAGACATTACAAATGCTGATAAATTAAGAGAAGCCATAATGATAGAAATGACTGAAAATGAAGCTCCAAGTACAATTGGAATTAGCTATCTGAAAGAAGAATTGAAAAGAGTTTTTTAAATACAAATCCCGAGTTGAAGCTCAGGATTTTTTTTATTTTTCGTTTAAGAACTTCCAATACAACTCTTTCATGGTTTCATCTGAAGTCGATGCTAATTTTTCAACTAGTGTTCTGTATTGTGGTTTTTTGAGTAATAAGCGAACATTATCTCTTCCAAACTTAGTGAACTGCCATTTGTGATGCACTGTTGCTTTAAACAATAACTCAATTACTTTTTCATCATTTGGATTTAGTTGCAATAACAATTCTAAAGCGTTTTGTCTAAGGGAACTTTCGTAGTTTTCAGAAGCAAAATTCAACAATTGATTATACGAATTAGCTTTCACTTGCTCCAGCAAATTTTCCGTATTCATTGCCAAAGCTAACCAAGTTAATCGGAAACTTTTATCATTATTTCCAACAATTTCTTTGGTTTGTTCTAAATAACGCAAACGCTCATCTGGAAAGTTTTTCCAAAGATTGGTTAATGCTATTTCTTTCGTTTGATAGGAATCATCCATTAATAATGATTCATATTGCGATTTAAATACCTCAGGAACTACAGGTGTAGATTCCGCAACGGCTCTTCTTACCAAAATATCATTTGTTGCTAAAGCAGTTTCTAAAATGACTTTTCGCTCTTCAAAAGGTATATTTCGCGTTTGATATACGATGTATTTTTTGATTGGATAATACGCATCTGATTTTAAAATTTCTGTTAATTCAGCTAATGATTTTTTACTTTTCTTTAAAGCAAAATAATCTTGAATGAATTTGTTTTTAGAAAGATATTTTTGAGCAATTTCTATTTCAAATCCAGACTTTTCTAACCAAACTTTTTTGAAATTTTCCACATCATAACCCGAAACTTCTTTTACAATTTTCAAGAAATCATTAGTATTAACGTTTTTGTATTGGTATTTCTTTAAGTATTTTTTAACCGCTTTTTGGAAATTCTTTGCACCAATGTCTTCACGCATCACATGTAATGCCCAAGCGCCTTTTTTGTAAAACGATAACGAACTCGCTTTTTCATTCATCACAGGAATCGTATCGGTTTTAGAAGCACGTTTTAATTGTTCAGCATAATCGTTTAATTCCTCATAGAAATAATCATCTCCAAATAAATGACGTTCCGCCAATAACGCATAATACGTAGCAAAACCTTCCTGCAACCAATGATGTTTCCCCGATTGCGCCGTAATCAAATCGCCAAACCATTGATGGGCTAATTCATGTGCGTTAACATTCACATAATTTCTATCATTAAACCCTATTTCATCAACCACAAAATCTTGTGCAAAAATCGTAGAAGTCGTATTCTCCATTCCTGCATATAAAAAATCACGCACCGGAACTTGTCGGTAAATACCCCAAGGATACTTCACTCCTATTTCTTGCTCCAAATAATCGAATAGTTCTTTAGAATAGCGATAGGTGGGTTCAAATTTAGAAACATCGTTTTTATCTAAGTAAAATTCTAACGGTGTACCAGATTTAGTTGTTGTCGTTTGTTTTTCGAAATTACCAATAGCCAACATTACGAGATAAGAAGACATTGGTTTTTGCATTTTATAATTCCAAGTAATTAAATTCCCTTTAGAATTGTATTGATTTGATACAAAAGTACCATTCGACATAACTACAAAATCATTTCTAAACTCAACCGACATATTAAAAATCACTTTTTCATTTACATCATCAAAACATGGTAACCAATGACTTGTATAGCGTCCTTGTCCTTGTGTCCAAATTTGTAAATTTTCATCTTGCCCTGTAAAATAAAGTGTTTGTTTTGGAGTTGCTGAATAACTAAAAGTTATTGTATTTTTTCCTTTTTTAAATCCTTCAAATAAATCTAATGTTTTTCCAGAGTTCTTGAATTTAACCGATTTCCCGTTTATTAAAACATCTGAAAATTCCATATTAATAGCATCAATTTTTATAGTATCGATACTTTTACAAACTTTAAACTCATAAGAAACATATCCGGATATAGAACGCGATTGCGTATTTGGAGTTACTTTGGCATTACAAACTAAAAAGTCAACTTTATTTGTTTGTTGACCGAATAAAACAAAGGAAAAAAATAAAAATAAATAGCGCATATATATTATTGTTTTAAACAAAAATACAAATCAATTTATAAGTTTTTCTTAAGTTTGTTGTTAAATAAAATTTCGTTGAAAAACAAAGCCCTTTTTAATTGGAGCAGCGGTAAAGATTCGGCTCTAGCACTTTACAAAACTCTTAAAAATAATGAATTTGAAATTGTGTCACTTTTAACTAGTGTTAGTGAGCAATATCAAAGAATTTCAATGCATGGTGTTCGTGTAGAATTATTAGAACAACAAGCAAAAAGCCTTCAACTTCCATTAACAAAAATGATGATTCCAGAAATGCCATCAATGGAAATTTATGAAGACGTAATGAAGAAAACATTAAATTCTTTCAAAGAAAATGGCGTCACTCATTCTATTTTTGGTGATATTTTTCTAGAAGATTTACGTTTATACCGAGAAAATAAATTAAAAGAAATTGGTTTTGAAGGTGTTTTTCCGCTTTGGAAAAAGGATACAAATGTATTAATAAATGAGTTTATCGATTTAGGTTTTAAAACTATTGTTACTTGTGTAAATGCAGAATTTTTAGATGAAAGTTTTGTAGGTCGAGTAATTAACAAACAATTTATCGAAGATTTACCAGATAATGTAGATGTTTGTGGTGAAAATGGTGAATTTCATACTTTTACTTTTGATGGTCCCATTTTTCAATTTCCAATCGAATTTTCGATAGGTGAAAAAGTGCATAGAAAATACGAAAAACCAAAGACCACAACAAATACAGCTTGCGATGTAGATAGTGATAAACCTAATTACGGATTTTGGTATATCGATTTAATTCCTAAATAAAATTTAAAAAATATCTTATCTTCGCAAGTAGAGTTCAAAGTTTGATTTATTATCATCTAATTTTGAAAGTTAAAACACATAAGTCATATAAGTTTTAAATTTTAATTTGAATTCTTAAGAATGAAAAAAGCTATAATTATCATTCTACTTTTAGGAATAAACTTATGTTATTCCCAAAATTCTAATGATATTAATTTTAGATTTATAAAAGGAATTATAGAAGATAATTTTGGTCCAGTTGCAGGTGCAAATATATTAGTCAAAGGAACCCCATATTATGTGACTACTGATTATGATGGAATTTTTTGTTTAGTTGTTCCCGTTGAAAAAAATATTTATATTGAGGTAAGTGCAATGTCAAGACCTGTCATAGTTAAAATACAACCTAAGAATAATAAAGTTAAAATTAATATCAACAAAAAAGTAAATAACAATAAAACCTATAAAAAGTTCATAAAAGAAAATGAAGAATACATTGCTTTTCTAAATGAATTTTATTCAAATCCTTCTATATTAGAAATAACAAATAACTGCGATAGATAACTGAATACTGTGACTGAACACTGTTAACTAAATAATGAATCTACTCGAAACTCCCATAGAATATTTAAAAGGCGTTGGTCCTCAACGTGGCGATTTGTTGCGCAAAGAGTTGGGCATTCATAAATATGTAGATTTACTCAATTTATTCCCAAATAGATATATCGACAGAACCCGTTACTACAAAATTAACGAACTGCAAAACAGCAATTCAGAAGTTCAAATTATAGGGAAAGTTATTCACATTAAAACGGTTGAACAAGGTAAAGGAAAATCGAGATTAGTTGCAACATTTGTAGATGATACGGGTCAAATGGAACTAGTATGGTTTCAAGGACAAAAATGGATTCGAGAAAGTTTGAAAATCAATATTCCGTATGTGATTTTTGGAAAAGTATCGCAATTTGGTGCTACTTTCAATATGGCGCATCCTGAAATGGAAATGTTAGAAGAGCACAAAGCTAGTCTTCGTTCTGCTATGCAACCTGTTTATCCCAGTACAGAAAAATTAACCAATAAAGGAATTTCAAACAAAGTCATCAATAAAATGATGCAACAATTGTTTGTCGAAACCCAAGCATTATTTTCTGAAAACTTACCTAATTATCTCTTGGAAGAATTAAAGCTTATTCCAAAAAATGCGGCTTTATTCAATATTCATTTTCCTAAAAGTCAAGATTTATTAGCTAGAGCACAATTTCGTTTAAAGTTTGAAGAATTGTTTTTTATTCAATTACAATTGATAACAAAAAACCTCATTCGCAAGCATAAAATTAAAGGAATGCCTTTTGAAAATGTTGGCGAAAATTTCAACAATTTCTATAAAAATCATTTGCCTTTTGATTTAACCAATGCACAAAAACGCGTTTTAAAAGAAATTCGAAACGACCTTGGTAGTAATGCGCAAATGAATCGATTATTGCAAGGCGATGTTGGTTCTGGAAAAACAATAGTTGCTTTAATGTGCATGCTTTTAGCAAAAGATAACGGTTTTCAAAGCTGCTTAATGGCACCAACCGAAATCTTAGCCAATCAACATTTTAATGGTATTACAGAGCTTGCAAAAGAATTAAACATCAATATAAAAATACTGACAGGATCTACTAAAACTGCAGATAGAAAAATCATTCATGAAGAGTTAGAAAATGGTTCTTTAGACATATTAATTGGAACGCATGCTTTATTAGAAGATAAAGTACAATTTCATAATTTAGGTTTGGCTATCATTGATGAACAACATCGATTTGGTGTGGAACAACGTTCTAAACTTTGGAAGAAAAATGATGTTCCTCCTCACGTTCTTGTAATGACGGCTACTCCTATTCCACGAACATTAGCCATGAGTTTATATGGCGATTTAGATATTTCAGTAATTGATGAATTACCACCTGGAAGAAAACCTATTCAAACCGTTCATCGATATGATTCTAATCGATTGAAAGTTTGGAAATTTTTAAAAGATGAAATTGCAAAAGGTCGCCAAGTGTATATTGTATATCCATTAATTCAAGAATCTGAAAAAATGGATTATAAAGATTTGATGGATGGTTATGAAAGTATTTCAAGAGATTTTCCATTACCACAATATGCTATTTCTATTGTTCATGGCAAAATGAAACCTGCCGATAAAGATGAAGAAATGCGTCGTTTTGCTGAAGGAAAAACCAATATTATGATTGCTACAACCGTTATTGAAGTTGGGGTTAATGTTCCTAATGCTTCTGTAATGGTTATTGAAAGTGCAGAGCGTTTTGGATTATCGCAATTACACCAATTACGTGGTCGTGTAGGTCGTGGTGCCGAGCAAAGTTATTGCATCTTAATGACAGGTCATAAACTGAGTAATGATAGTAAAATCCGTATGGAAACGATGGTACGAACAAATGATGGTTTTGAAATTTCGGAAGTCGATTTAAAACTAAGAGGTCCTGGTGATATTATGGGAAAACAACAAAGTGGCGTTTTAAATCTTCAAATTGCAGATTTAGTTAAAGACAAAGAAATTTTACAACTAGCACGACATCATGCTATTAAACTTTTAAAAAATGATGCACCAATGGAAAAACCAGAACATGCAAAACTTCGCGAAGCTTTTATTGAGCTCAGCAAAAAGAAAACTATTTGGAATTATATAAGTTAAATTTGGTAATTGATTAACCCATCACCTATTTCCTTTAACCCTAAACCCTAAAATAATGGTTCAATACAACCCAAAAGACTGGATTACATTCATATTTCGTTTTCATAAATCGGACACCTTTCGTCAATTAATTCCAATGATGGCTTTAATAGGGCTTTATTCTGGAGGAATAGCATACTTAGAACTTGAATATTGGAAACTTTCAGAAAAAAGCTATGTAAAAAACCTAACCCTAATGCACACTACCGTAGGTTTTGTATTGTCGTTATTATTGGCATACCGAACCAACACAGCTTATGACCGCTGGTGGGAAGGAAGAAAACAATGGGGTGCACTAGTAAACAACAGTCGTAACTTAGCTATTAAACTTTCAGCATTTTTATCTAACGAAAATGACAAATACTTTTTTAAAAAAATCATTCCAACTTACTCTTCTGTGCTTTCAAAACATTTGATGAATGAAGAAATTAATCAAATGCTTTTTGACGGAATAGAATTGGAAATGGATCATCATAAACATCGCCCAAATCAAATTGCAAAAGTATTGTTTCAGAAAGTAAACGAACTTTACAAATCGGGTACAATTACTGGCGAACAGTTTTATATTATAAATAGCGAACTGCAATCATTCACCGATATTTGTGGTGCTTGCGAACGCATAAAAAACACACCTATTCCGTATTCGTATAGTTCGTTTATTAAAAAATTCATTTTCTTCTTCGTCATGACATTGCCTTTTGGTTTTGTATTCAGTTTAGGTTACTATGTAATTCCTGTAGTAATTTTTATTTTTTATGTATTGGCCAGTTTAGAACTTATTGCAGAAGAAATTGAAGATCCTTTTGGTAATGATGATAATGATTTACCAACACAAAAAATTGCTTCCAATATCAAGAAGCATGTAGAAGAGATTTTGTAGGTAATTCGGACGAAATTTGGTATATTTGAGAATATATTTTCTAATTTTTAAGAATATTTTGATTCAAAATTTATTAAATAAGTTGTTTAAAAAAAATGAAAGTTTAGTTCATATTACTCAATATCCAAATGAATATATAATAGAAACTTTTAATTCTTCCGACGCTGGAATTTGGGTACGATCAAATTTTGTATCGGTAAAACCACTTGATGTTGAAATTGATGAAATTGAAAAATTAATTAATATACATTTTGATTCATCCAAAAAAGTAAATTATGAAAAATATGATTTAAAATCAGCAAATGAAAATTACAAAAAAGTTACCAAAAGAAGTTCTATAAAAAAGCAAATGGAAAATGCTAAACAAGTTTCTATTTATCGAAAGAAAAATTTAATTGAATTAACACCTAACATTAACGGAGGAACTTCTGGAGACTATAGAGGTTTTAGATCAATTAGTGATAAAATGATTACATTAGATAATAATTTAATTACTGAAAATGAAATTGCTGAAAATGAAATTGCTGAAAATGTTCTGAAACTTTTTTCTGATTGTAAATAAATATCATACTATGAAAAATCTAATCAAAATCTCGCTACTTCTCTTTACTCTTTCTTTATTCATAAGCTGTAAACAAGAAACGGTAGCAACACAAAACGACTATTTTGCACAATCGGCAGATAGTATTCAAAATGGTGGTGTAAAAGTTATTCCTATTACAACTCCAAAAGGCACTTTTAATGTATGGACAAAGCGTATTGGTAACAATCCAAAAGTGAAAGTTTTGCTTTTAAATGGTGGTCCTGGCGCAACACACGAATATTTTGAATGTTTTGAAAACTTCTTGCCAGCAGAAGGCATCGAATTTATTTACTACGACCAATTAGGATGTGGAAATTCGGATAATCCAAACGATACTTCCATGTGGGATTTAGCTCGCTATGTTGAAGAAGTTGAGCAAGTTCGTAAAGCACTAAAACTTGATAACACTAATTTCTACTTGTTAGGACATTCTTGGGGTGGCATTTTAGCGATGGAATATGCTATTAAATATCAAAACAACATGAAAGGAATGATTATTTCAAATATGATGTCGAGTTGTCCTGAATATGGTAAATATGCTGATGAAGTTTTAGGCAAACAAATGAATCCTGACGTACTAGCACAAATTGAAAAAATTGAAGCAGAAAAAGATTTTTCAAATCCAAAATACATGGAATTATTACTTCCTAATTTCTATGAAAAACATATTCTTCGCTTTCCTGCAAAAGATTGGCCAGAACCTGTAAATCGTTCTTTTGGAAAAATGAACCAATCGCTTTATGTAACCATGCAAGGTCCGAGTGAATTTGGTATTTCAGGAAAATTGGAAAATTGGGACAGAACTAATGATTTAAAAGACATTAAAATCCCAACATTAGTAATTGGTGCTACTCATGATACGATGGATCCAAAATTCATGGAAAAAATGAGCACATTGTTTCCAAAAGGTTCTTTCTTGCTTTGTTCAAAAGGAAGTCACATGGCTTTTTATGACGATCAGAAAACCTATTTCAAAGGCTTAATTTCGTTTTTGAAAAATTAAGTTAAAAGCAACTCTTAGTAGTTGCTTTTTTTGTATCTTGTTTTAGAATTTAGGATTATCATAAAATGCCAAACAAATCTTTACTTTTTACACCTGTATTAACCCATGAAAAGTCGTTAAAAACTTTAGTGGAAAACAGAACTATTTTCTCCTTAGACCATTGTGAATTAAACATTTTTGAAACTTATCAAAAATCTGATTTAGTTCCCTTAAAGTTTAATGATTTAGTAGTAACAAGCATGCTTCGCGGTAAAAAAGTAATGCATTTATTTGAAGATCCAAGTTTTGAATATTTACCAGGCGAAACCGTGATTGTTCCTTCCAATGCTGAAATGAAAATCGATTTTCCGGAAGCTTCTAAAGAAAATCCTACACAATGT